>JAISVY010000077.1 GCA_031271325.1 Oscillospiraceae bacterium | reverse complement strand
GACCAAGTGGCGCAGGTGGTTCAGCAGAACAGCGCGACGGCCGAGGAGAGCGCCGCCGCGAGCGAAGAGATGAGCGGTCAGTCGATCATGCTCGAAGAGCTGATCGCGCAGTTCAAGCTAAAAGATTCCGGCAGCGGGCGCTTATCAACCCCCGCGAGAAAGCAGATCGCGATGCCGGAGAAGGTTTCGTATACTTCTGATGGTGATTTCGGAAAATATTAGGTTGCAGGCAAAGCCGTTTTGCTCCGAGCGAAGCGAGCTGTCAAGTGAGAAAAACTGGAGCAAAATCACAATTTTGTGAAGTTTTTCTCACTCGCCGGGCAAAACGGCGCATGACTGCACGACTTCGGTAGGGGCGATCGTCCCCGATCGCCCGAGGTCGCACAGTGCTCGCATACACAGAACAAGCCCCCGTGTTCGCCGGAATGAAGGCGGACACGGGGGCTGTTGATTTTTTACGGGTGTGGGACGGTTACCGTTCGTCCCCCTGCGCTACGATTCCCATTTTGCGCAGAGCGAGGTGATTTGGTCGGTCAGCCTGTTGAGGTCGCGGTTCGCCCAGCCGCCCGCGCCGCCCACCAGCGCCGCGAGACGCTGCTGAACGGCAAGCAGGTTGGCGTATGCCGGGGAGCCCGCCTTTCTCCGGGGCACCGGACGCGGGAGACCCGCCTCTACCTCACGCCCTTCCGCGAGATCCCACGCGCAGCCGTAATCCGGCACCGTTGCGGCGCAGCCCAGCTCAGATTCCAGCAGCGCGGCGTAGCTGTCGCAAACGGCGCTCTCCCCGTGCACCACAAAGATTCTCTTGGGAGCCGGGTTGAATCCGCCCGCCCATGTCAGCAGCTGCGCCCGGTCGGCGTGTCCGCTGATACCGCTCAGCATGACAACCTCCGCTTTCACGTCAACCGTTTCGCCGAACAGCTTTAATGAAGAAGCGCCTTCCAGCAGCGCGCGCCCCACCGTCCCCTCCGCCTGATAGCCGGTGAACACCACCGTGCTCTCTTTGCGCCAGAGGTTGTGCTTGAGATGGTGGCGGATACGCCCCGCGTCGCACATCCCAGAAGCGGAGATGATCACGGAGGGTTCTTTGCTGGCGTTGATCGCTTTGGAGTCGTCGGCGGTCAGCGAGAGCCGAAGCCCTTGAAAGCCGATGGGGTTCACCCCGGCACGGAGCAGCGCTTGCGCGTCTTCGTCGTAACACGCGTCCTCGTGCCGCATAAACACGGTGGTCGCTTCGTTGGCCAGCGGGCTGTCTACATATACGGGGAGCCCTTTGTGCCCCCGCACCAAACCGCGTTCTTTGATATGCCGGAAAAAGTAGAGCATTTCCTGTGTGCGCCCGACGGCAAACGCGGGGATCACCACATTGCCGCCGCGGTCGAGGGTGCGCTGGACGACGGACGCCAGCTCGGCGGCGTAGTCGGGCTGCGGCGCGTGAAGGCGGTCGCCGTATGTAGCCTCGGTGATCACGTAATCGGCTTCTCCGATCATCACCGGGTCGCGCAGCAGCGGCTGGTTCACGTTGCCCACGTCGCCGGAAAACACAACCTTCCTCTTCACGCCGTTCTCGTTGATAAACAGCTCGATGCAGGCGGAACCGAGCAGATGCCCGATGTCGCGCCAGCAAGCGGTCAGCCCGGGCGCGAGCGTCACAACCTGTTCGTATTCGCACGGAACGAAATCTTTAATCACCGCTTCCGCGTCTGCGAGACGGTAGAGCGGTTCCACTTCCGGGCGGCCGGAACGTTTGGCTTTGCGGTTTTGCCATTCCGCGTCGGACTCTTGAATGTGCGCCGAATCGCGCAGCATAATCGACGCGAGATCGCAGGTCGCGCCGGTGGCGTAAATTTTGCCGCGGAACCCCAGCTTCTTCAGCAGCGGCAGGCGGCCGGCATGGTCGATGTGCGCGTGGGTCAGCAGCACAAAGTTCACGTTCCCCGCCGGTATCGGGAAGGTGGGCGGTACGTCCGTACCGGCTCCCTGCGGCAACCCGCAATCGACGAAAATCTTTGCCCCGCAGGCCTCTATGCAGTGACAGCTCCCGGTAACCTCACGCGCCGCGCCGTAGAATGAAAGTTTCATAGCACTCTCCCATAAACCGTTTTAGTCACGCTTCGGGTCGAAAACGAGTTGCTCAGCAGCTCCTATTTAATCCTCTCAATAGAGAGTTCCGGGATCTCGGAGAGGTTGAGGATGCTTCCGTCCGCGAGCTTCACCATCGGGCGCGACGGTTTCTTTTCGAAGATGAAGATGACTTCGGCTTCCCGCCCGTCGGAGAGAATCACGGAGCTGTTCAGGTATACAAACGCGATGTTGTTTAAGAACAGAAACAAAAGCTCCGTGTCCAACTCCCCGTAAAGACCCGTCTCAAAGGTGTGAATCACGTCGAAGGGGCAGCGCCGCTGATGGTAGCTTCGCATTGATGTCATGGCGTCATAGATATCGCATATCGAAACAATCTTACCGTATACGCCGATCTGCGAGCTGCGAATGCCGAACGGATACCCGGAACCGTCCATTTTTTCGTGGTGTTGTAAAACAGCCAGCTTCACCGACTGCGGAATCCGCTGCTGCTGAATCAACCGATACCCGATGACGGAGTGATTCTTGACAATCGCGAACTCTTCGGGCGTCAGTTTGCCGGTTTTGTTGAGCACCTCCAGCGGGATCCCCATCTTTCCCACGTCGTGCAGAAGCCCGGCGACGGTCAGTTCCATGATCTGAGCCGTTTCATACCCCATCCATCTGCCGAAAATGTTGCAGAGAAGGGATACGTTGCTGCAATGGCTGTACGTGTGATCGTCAAAATCCTTGATAAAGTTAAGGTATAAGAAGACATCGTTCTTGTTGTTCAGACGGGTTAGAATATGGTCGGTCAGTTCAAACGTTTTTTCCAGCTCTATATTTTCACCGTTGCCGATCTGCTGCAGGCATTTGCCGACTTCCTTCTCTTTTTCAACATAAGAATGTACAAAGGTATTGAATTCTTCTTTTTTTTCCGCCGGGATACTGCCAATGGTGTTGATCGGCACCTTTTTATGCGCAAGGATATAAACGCCTATCCGTAAAAGAGACTTAAACTTTTCCTCTGTCAACAGTGTCCCGGCCGGAGCCAGCAAATCCCCCCGGCTGCTGTATAAATCTTTTTCCAAGACCATACCGGGTTGTAAGTCCTCTATGCCTAATTGCGTAAAATCATCGTTTAACTGAACGGCCATCATTCTTCTTCCTTTACGGGCTTTGTTTGGGCTATAGTATAGCATTAATATCGTCTCAACACAACCTAAACTGGAGCGCCGGCGCTTCTGTTTACCTTATGTTAAAAATTTTGACCGTCTAAAAATTTCCCTTGACAGGCATCTGATGCGCGTGTATAATGCATAGTATTCCCATATGTATTGTGCCATAAAGGAGATTGTTACCATGCAACAGATCGCAGGCAGCGTAACGGAGCTGGTCGGGAAAACCCCCATGCTAACCCTAAGCCGGTATGCCAAAGCGCGCGGGTTGGGCGCAACGCTGATCGCCAAGCTCGAGTTCTTCAACCCCGCGGGGAGCGTGAAAGACCGCATCGCCCTCGCGATGATCGACGACGCGGAGCGGAGCGGCAAACTAAAACCCGGCGCGGTGATTGTCGAGCCGACCAGCGGCAATACCGGTATCGGGCTGGCCTCCGTCGCCGCCGCGAAGGGATACCGCGTTATCCTGACCATGCCGGAAACCATGAGCGCCGAGCGCAAGAAACTGCTTTGCGCCTATGGCGCGGAGCTGGTGCTGACAGAAGGCGCGAAAGGCATGAGGGGCGCGATTGAAAAAGCGGAGGAATTGGCGGCTTCCACGCCCGGCGCATTTATGCCGGGGCAATTCTCGAATCCCGCGAATCCGGCGGCGCACCGGGCAACAACCGCCCCCGAAATATGGGAGTGTACCGGAGGTCGGATCGACGCGTTCGTAGCAGGGGCCGGCACGGGCGGTACACTCACCGGCGTTGGCGGCTACCTGAAGGAGAAGAACCCGCTTATTAAAGTCGTCGCGGCGGAGCCGGACGCCTCGCCCGTTCTGAGCGGCGGTTCGCCGGGACCGCACGGCATTCAGGGTATCGGCGCGGGTTTTGTGCCGGACAACTTAGATGTGAGTTTGATCGACGAGATTGTTCGGGTGAAGGAAGAAGACGCGTTTTTGGCGATGCGGGAGCTCGCGCGCACCGAAGGGCTGCTGGCCGGCGTATCCTCCGGCGCGGCGGTGTGGGCAGCGGCGCAGGTCGCGGAACGGGCGGAAGGCGCGAACATCGTCGTGCTGCTGCCGGACACCGGCGAACGGTATCTGTCGCTGCTCGGGTAATTAGGGGGGTATGTTGAAAATCCGCTCCGGCTTGAAAACGAAGCGTGAACCCTTAACAGTGAACAACGAACAGATAACAGTTAAGACATGTAGGGCGTGACGACCCCGGCACGCCGCCGGTTCCCCCCCGTTGCCCCCGCCGATTCGAAGCGTGTGGGGGCGAATGCCGCCGGGGGATGCCGCACACCGAGAATATTCACGGCGCGTCAAGGATGCCGCGCCCTACACAGGATATTGAAACCGGCGGCGCGCCGGGGTCGTCGCGCCCTACGCGTGCTAATTGTCCATTGTCCATTGTCAGACGGACACGCAATTTTCAGCACTTCGGCTCTAAAAGCCTCCGTCAAGAATTGATTGCAGTGTGATGCCGTCGAGATAATCGCCGATCACCGTTTGCAGCCCTTTCCAGACCGGGAGGGTCAGACAGTGTTCGCTGCGCCCGCACTGGTTCGGGTCGTCTTCCAGACAGGAGACGGGGCACAGCCCGCCTTCGGTCAGGCGGAGAATCTGCCCAACCGAGATTTGATCGGGCGCTTTGGTCAGCATATAACCGCCCTGATACCCCCGGTTTGCCCGCAGGATACCGGAATGCCCGAGCAGGGTGACCAACTGCTCCAAGTACTTCTTCGAGATCCCCTGGCGCTCAGCAACGTCTTTCAACGGAACATACCCCTTGTGCTCGGCCAAATCCAGAAGCATCCGCAGCGAGTAACGCCCCTTTGTAGAAATTTTCACGCCACGCACCATCCTCATCAAACTACTGCCCTTGAAAACCATCCGTTTTTCGAGAAGCTTAATAACCTAAGTATACCATAGATTTACTAGTATTTCAAGTATAAGGAGAGTAAACAAATGAAAAACCGGAAATTTGAGACCCTGCAAATCCACGCGGGGCAGGAGACTCCCGACCCCGTCACCGGGGCGCGCGCCGTCCCGATCTACCAGACGGCTTCCTATGTTTTTGAAAATTCCGCACAGGCGGAAGGGCGGTTCGCGCTCAGCGAGAGCGGCAACATCTATACCCGCCTGATGAACCCGACCAGCGACGTGTTCGAGCGCCGGATTGCGGCGCTGGAGGGCGGCGCGGCGGCTCTCGCCACGGCGTCCGGCGCGGCGGCGATTACATATGCCGTCCAAAATATCGCCCGCGCAGGCGACCATATCGTCTCGGACAAGCATATTTACGGCGGCACATACAACCTCTTCGCCCACACATTAAAAGAATTCGGCATTGAGACGACCTTTGTTGACGCGGGCGACGCGGCGGCGCTCGAGAGCGCGTTCCGCCCCAACACCAAAGCGGTCTTCGCCGAGACGTTAGGCAACCCTAACTCGACCGTGACAGACATTGACGCGCTGGCCGGCGCGTCGCACCGTCACGGGGTTCCGCTGATCATCGACAACACCTTCGCCACACCGTTTTTACTGCGTCCGCTGGAGCACGGCGCGGACATCGTCGTCCACTCCGCGACGAAGTTTATCGGGGGGCACGGCACGTCGATCGGCGGCGTGATCGTGGACGGCGGCGCTTTCGACTGGGCGCAAAGCGGCAAATTCCCCGGGTTGTCGCAACCCTGCCCCGCCTACCACGGCGCGGTATTCACCGAGGCGGCGGGTAACCTCGCCTACATCATAAAAATCCGCACGACTTTAATGCGCGACACCGGCGCGGTGTTGTCGCCGCTGCACTCGTTCCTGTTCCTGCAAGGTTTGGAGACGCTCTCACTCCGTGTGGAGCGGCATGTATCCAACGCGCTGAAGGCCGTCGAAGCCCTGACGGCGCACCCGAAGGTCGCGGCGGTCAGCCATCCTTCGCTGCCGGGGCGTGCCGACCATGCCCTCTATACGCGCTTGTTCCCGAACGGCGCTGGCTCGATCTTTACCTTTGACATCAAGGGCGGCGCGGACGAAGCCAAAGCGTTTATCGACCGGCTGGAGCTGTTCTCGCTGCTGGCCAATGTCGCCGACGTTAAGTCTCTCGCGATTCACCCCGCTTCCACCACGCATTCGCAAATGAGCGCGGCGGAACTGTGGGACGCGGGGATCCTGCCCGGTACGGTGCGCCTTTCGATTGGGACAGAACACATCGACGATATTCTCGCGGATCTGGAACAGGCTCTGGCGGCAATATGATGCCGAGAAACCCCAAGAGCTTCGTTTTCAAGCCAACGCGGAGAGTTTTCGGAGGGGCGCGGCTGATCTCGGCGCTTGCCTTTCTGTTGTTCTGCGCGGGGTGCGCCGAACCTTCGCCTGTACCGACCGCTCAGGAACCCTCGGTCTTATCTCCCGCTCCGCCTTTGATGCCGTCGCCCGGCCTCTCCCCTGCTCCGACCCCTGTTCCGACGCCCGATCCGTCGCCCGGCCTCTCCCCTGCCCCGCCGCCCGATCCCGTTCTTGAGACGCTGGAAGGGATGACGATCGAGCAAAAAGCCGCGCAGATGCTGATGGCCGGAATCGAAGGGTTGACCGCCGGCACGGACGCTGTTGCGGCGATACGGGAGACCGGCGCGGGCGGAGTTATCCTCTTCTCCCGGAATGTTGAAAGCGCGGAGCAATTGTCGCGGCTGACCGCTTCTTTGCGGGAACTGAACGGGGAGCATATCCCTCTCCTGATCGGCGTGGACGAAGAGGGCGGGCGGGTGTCCCGGATGCCGCCGGAAGTGGAAAATCTGCCCGCCGCGTTCACCCTGCGCGAAAAAGGGACGGATTATGCCGCGCTGGGCGGCGTGCTGGCCGCCGAATGCCTGACATTCGGATTCAATATCAATTTCGCGCCGGTGCTGGATATCCGGTCGAACGCCAGCAACACCGTGATCGGCGACCGCGCTTACGGCAGCGCGTGGGAAGAGGTCACAGCCGCCGGGGTCCACGTGATGAACGGATTGTCGGGCGCGGGCGTCGCCCCTGTGATAAAGCACTTCCCCGGGCACGGCGACACCGCCGCCGATTCCCATACCGAGCTGCCGGTCGTCACAAAAACCGTTGATCAGCTTTGGGAGAGGGAACTGCTCCCGTTTCAAGCGGCGATCGACGCGGGCGCGCCCGCCGTGATGGTGGGGCATATCCTTCTGGAAGCCGTGGACGACGGTTTGCCGTGCTCCCTGTCCCCCCGCGTGGTCAACGGTTTGCTGCGGGAGGAGATGGGGTTTCGCGGCGTGGTTTGCACCGACGACCTGACGATGGCAGCCGTCACCGGCTCATACGACATCGGGGAAGCCGCCGTGCTGGCCGCCGAAGCGGGATGCGACCTGCTGCTGGTCTGTCACGGGGCGGACGCGCTGCTCGAGGCGCGCGACGCGCTGCTCGCCGCCATAGACAGCGGGCGACTCTCCGAGCCGCGGCTGGACGAAAGCGTGACGCGTCTGCTCAAGCTGAAGGCGTTGTACGCGGAACCGCCGGAGGATGTGCCGACGCCGGCAGAGGTCAACGCGATGATACGGGAGTTTTTGGGGTAAAGAAGCCGCCGATGTCAAGGGTGATTCAGTTGTTTTAGACGAAGTGTTGAAAATTGCGTGTTCGCCTATAAGGCGAACGAGCGCTTATGGCAATGTACAATGGACAATTAGGACGCGTAGGGCGCGACGCTGATTTCAACATCCTGTGTAGGGCGCGGCATCCTTGACGCGCCGTGAACATTCTCGG
>JAISVY010000070.1 GCA_031271325.1 Oscillospiraceae bacterium | reverse complement strand
GGGAAAGGAGAGGGTGACCATGCGCGAAATCTTGGCGGGCAACATCGCACGGTACCGGAAAGACTTGGGACTGACGCAGGAGGAACTGGCTCGGCGGCTTGGGATCACCTTTCAGGCCGTGAGTAAGTGGGAGACGGGGCAGACGGTACCCGATACCGTGCTGCTGCCCTCACTGGCGCGGGAACTGAATGTCAGTGTAGACAAGCTGATGGGTTACGACGTGAGCGCGTTCGACATCTCGGAGGCGGGGCTGGACAAAACCAAGCGGCTTGCCGAAAAAGCCCGCGTGCCGCTGCGCGTCTTCCGCGCCGACATCTGGGATTACCGTTTGGAGGAGCGCTACGACATCCTCTACTCCAGCGGGACCCTGCACTACATCAAACCGGAGCTGCGGGACGAAATTATGAGAAACTATAAAGCTCGCGTCAACGAAAACGGTCTTGCCGCGTTCCATGTCTTTGTGAAAAACCGTTTATCAACCCCCCGCCGGAGAAAGAGGAAAATTCTTTTTTATGGAAGTCCGGGCAGCTGTTCACATACTTCCACGACTGGTATATCGAGCAGTGCACCGAGTACGTCTTTGACTGCAACTCGTCCGGCATCCCGCACAGACACGCGGCGAACAGGCTCTTTGCCCGGAGGGTATAACACGGTGAAAATGACGGTTGCCGGCTTAGGGATTGCCGAAGAAGACGGGCTGGCGGTATTTCCGGTAAATAATGTATGTTCGATTTGGAAATCATCCCTCTTGCATTTCGGCGATTCTTATTGTATAATCAAGAGGCTCAAAAAACTCTGCGTTCGCCAAAAGCGGGCGGGCGGGGGTTTTAGCATGAAGTAATTGGGGGGATGACGGTGTCGTTGGCGTTGGAGAGCGGCCATCTGTTTTCGGGAGAGATTGTTGGCGGCTCCTATGCCGGTCCGGTCGGCGATGTAGTCTTTGATACCTCACTCAGCGGCATAACCGAATTGATCACCGATCCCGTCTATGCGGGACAAGCCCTCGTTCTTACCCTTCCCCTCGTTGGCAACTGCGGCGTCTCCTTTTCGGATTTTCAGTCCGGCAAACCGCAGGTCAGCGCCTTAATCGTTTCCGAAATATCGGAGGTAGCCAGTAATTTCCGCAGTGAAGCCTCTTTTTTGGCCGTACTGGAACGCTTTGGAATCCCCGCCGTCACCGGGGTGGATACGCGTTCATTGGTACGGCTTTTACGCGGGCTGGGACCGGTCAGGGGCGTGATCGTCCCCAAAGGCGGAAGCGCCGCCTCCTTCGAAGCGCCCCCGCCGCGATACGCCGGGGAAAGGCGCGTGTACCCGGCGCAATCGCCCTCCGCCCCGGTGGTAACCGTCCCGGACACGGGGATGCGGCGCGGTCTCGCGCGCCGGCTGAACGAACTCGGCGTCACGGTGTCGGTATACCCCTACGATGATCCGTCCATGTTTGAGGAGGAGACAAACGGCTGGCTGCTGCCGGACGGGGCGGGCGACCCTACCGGATATGATCTGGCTTTTGTGCGCAGAATCATTGATACCGGTAAGCCGGTTCTTGCCGCGGGGCTTGGGCATTTGCTGCTGGCGCTTGCGAACGGCGCGCGGATTGCCCGTCTGCCGCTCGGGCACAGAGGCGCGAACATCCCCGTGCGCGACAGTGTGACGGGGCGCGTCGCGATCACCTCCCAGTCCCACGGGTATGTCGTCACGCCCACGCCCGGAGCGGCTGTCAGCCACGTCAACGTCAACGACGGGACAACCGAGGGGCTGCGCTGGCGGGAGAATATGCTCTCGGTGCAGTTCCGCCCCGACGATTCCCTATTAACCGCGTTCGCCGCGATGCTGAGGTGACCTAATGCCAAAAGACAATTCGATTCAAAAGGTTCTTGTCATCGGCTCCGGACCTATCATCATCGGGCAGGCCGCGGAGTTTGACTATGCCGGAACGCAGTGCTGCCGCGCCCTGCGCGAGGAAGGCGCGGAGGTTATCCTGATCAACTCGAACCCCGCCACCATCATGACCGACAAAGAGATCGCCGACCATGTATACATCGAGCCGCTGACCGTCGATACGGTACGCGACGTGATTCGCAAAGAGCGTCCCGACAGCATCTTGGGTACGCTGGGCGGTCAGACGGGACTAAACTTGTGCATGGAACTGGCGGAGGACGGTTTTTTGGAAGCGCAGGGCGTGCGCTTAATCGGGACAGGTCTGGACGCGATCCAAAAAGCCGAGGACAGACTTCTGTTCAAGCAGGCGATGGAGCGCATCGGGCAGCCGTGCGTCGAGAGCATCGTCGTATCCGACGTGGAAAGCGCATCCGTGTTTGCCGAGAAGGTGGGGTACCCCGTGATTCTCCGTCCGGCGTATACGTTAGGCGGTACCGGCGGCGGCATCGCGACGGACGGGAAGACGCTGGCCGAGATTACGCAGGGCGGTTTGCGCGCGTCCCGCGTCGGGCAGGTGCTGGTGGAGCGGTCTATCGCCGGATGGAAGGAAATCGAGTTTGAAGTCATGCGTGACGGCGCGGGAAACTGCATCGCGGTCTGCGGCATGGAGAATATAGACCCCGTCGGCATCCACACCGGCGACTCGATCGTCGTCGCGCCGATACAGACCTTGGGCGGTCCCGAATTCGCCATGCTGCGGCAAGCCGCGTTTGACATTATTGAAACGCTCGGTATCGAGGGCGGCTGCAACGTGCAGTTCGCGCTGCACCCCGAAAGCTTTGAATACGCGATCATCGAGGTCAACCCGCGCCTGTCGCGCTCGTCCGCGCTGGCTTCCAAAGCGGCGGGATTCCCGATCGCCAAGGTCGCGACCAAGATCGCGCTGGGTTACCGGCTGGACGAAATCGAGAACGCGGTGACCAAGACGACATTCGCGTCTTTTGAACCGTCGATTGACTACTGCTGTGTAAAGATCCCCAAGTGGCCGTTTGATAAGTTCGTCACGGCGAAACGTACGCTCGGCACCCAAATGAAGGCGACCGGCGAAGTGATGAGCATCTCCCCCTCCTTCGAAGCCGCGCTGATGAAAGCGGCGCGCAGTTTGGAGCAGGGGCTGGACAGCTTGCAGGCGCCGGGGTTGAAATGCCTGTCCGGCGAGGAACTGGAAGAACGCCTGCGCGTGGTGGACGATATGCGCCTGTTCGTCATTGCGGAGTGGTTCCGGCGGCAGGAAACGGACGATTTCACCCCCCTTTTGGATCATGTCCACGCAATCACGAAGATCGACCGCTGGTTTCTGAGCAAGATATGCTCGATCGTGCGCATGGAAGCGCGAATCGAACGCTCCCCTCTGACTCCGGAGCTTCTGCTGGCGGCAAAAAAACTCGGCTTCCCGGACAGCCTGATTGCCCGCCTAACCGGCACCGACGCGAGGTCGGTGCGGGAACAGCGCTTGCGGCACGGGATCCTGCCGGGCTACCGGATGGTCGATACCTGCGCGGGCGAGTTCGCGGCACAGACGCCCTACTATTACTCCGCGTACGGTTCCGAGAACGAGAGCGTCAAGAAAGACAGACCGTGCGTCGTCGTGCTGGGTTCGGGACCGATCCGTATCGGGCAGGGGATCGAGTTTGACTATTGCTCCGTCCACAGCGTCTGGGCGCTGCAAAAAGCCGGGTACGAGACGGTGATCATCAACAACAACCCGGAAACGGTCAGCACCGATTTCGATGTGGCCGACCGCCTGTATTTCGAGCCGCTGACGGCGGAGGATGTGGAGAGCATCCTCGACATCGAGAAGCCGGAAGGCGTGATGGTGCAGTTCGGCGGGCAGACCGCGATCAAACTGGCCGAGCCGCTCGACAAACTGGGCTACAAAATTATCGGCACCCCCTTCACAGGCGTTGACGGTGCGGAAGACCGCAAAATCTTCGACCGGATATTAGAGGAAAACAACATCGACCGCCCGCGCGGCGCTGCCGTCCTGACGCGGGAGGAGGCGTTCTCCGCGGCGCGGAAGCTCGGATACCCCGTGCTGGTGCGCCCGTCTTACGTGCTGGGCGGGCAGAGCATGCTGATCGTGTTCAACGGCGACGAGCTGAGCGACTGGCTGGATAAGTTTACCCCTGACGACGGCCGTCCTGTCCTGATCGACCAATACATCATGGGGCTGGAGGTTGAGGTTGACGCGATCTGCGACGGCGACGACGTGTTGATTCCGGGGATTATGGAGCATCTGGAGCGCGCGGGCGTGCACTCGGGCGACTCCATCTCGGTGTACCCGCCGGAACGCGTGCCGAAGGCGCGGCGCGAAACCCTCCTGAAAGTTACGCGGGAACTGGCGCTGGCGCTCGGTGTGCGGGGCTTGATCAACATCCAGTTTATCCTGCGCGACGGCAAAGTGTACGTAATTGAAGCCAATCCGCGTTCCTCCCGCACCGTTCCGTATATCAGCAAGATCACCGGCGTTCCGGTCGTCGATCTCGCGACGCAGGCCGCGTTGGGCAAAAAACTGCCGGAGCTGGGATACGGGTACGGTATTTATACGGAGAAGAATCATGTGGCGGTCAAACTGCCGATCTTTTCGTTTGAGAAGCTCTACGGCGCGGAGATCAGCCTGGGACCGGAGATGAAGTCTACCGGAGAGGTGCTTGGCATTGCCGACAACCTGCCCGACGCGCTGATGAAAGCCTTTATCGGCGGCGGTTACCTGAGAGCGGTGACGCGGCGCGTCATCATGACGGTCAGCGACGGCGACAAAGAAGAACTCTGCGGTCTGGCGCGGCGGTTCCAAGCCGTAGGCTACGATATTTACGCGACCGGCGGCACCTGCGCCGCCCTGATCGACCACGGGATCCGCGCCAAAACGATTCATAAGATCGACGACTTAAAAACGAATGAAGAGGAAAGTATCCTCTCGCTGATTCAGAACAGAGGCGTGGATTTGGTCATCAACACCAGCGCCGGCGGCGCGCGTTCCCGCCGCGACGGTTTCTTGATCCGCCGCTACGCGGTGGAGGCCGGCATCCCCTGCCTGACCTCCCTCGACACCGCCGAAGCGCTTCTCCGCAGTTTGGAACACCGCAGCCCCGGACGTTTGGATGTCGTGGACATCACGGAGGTGTGAGCATGGAGCAAGTCACTCTGCTGAACAAACTCAGCCGTCAATCCTCGCTGAGTGAGATACAGGAGTATATCCAAACGGTTGTGGAACTGCGCGGATTCAGTGACCAGCCGGTTTCGGAGACGATGCTTCTGCTGCTGGAGGAGACAGGCGAGCTGGCGAAAGCCGTGCGAAAAGCCGCCACCCGTATGTCGGTGGACGCGGACAAGCTGCATCGCTACAGCTCGGTCGAGAACGAAGCCGCCGATGTATTTTTCGTGCTGACGGCGTTGTGCAGCCAGATGGGGATAAACCTGTTTGACGCGTTGAAGGAGAAGGAAGCGCGGAACTGCGAGAGAAAATGGAGCTTTGAGAGATAAAATAAAGGAGGCGCATTCCCATGCGTGACTGGAATCAGTTTATCGAGGATGCCGTGCAAGAGATTCGGCGGCAGACCGGGAACAAGCCTGTGCTGGCGGCGCTGTCCGGCGGCGTGGATTCGTCGGTCGCGGCGGTGCTGACGCACCGTGCCGTGGGAAGCCGCCTGACCTGCCTGTTTGTCGATCACGGGCTGATGCGCAAAGACGAGGGCGACGAGGTAGAGCGCATCTTCCGCGGGCAGTTTGATATGCGCCTGATCCGTATCGACGCGAAGGAGCGCTTTTTACGCCGTCTCGCCGGTGTGACCGACCCGGAGACGAAGAGGAAGATCATCGGCGAAGAGTTCATCCGGGTTTTTGAGGAAGAGGCGAAGAAGCTCGACGGCATCGGGTTTTTAATGCAAGGCACGATTTATACCGACGTGACCGAGAGCGGCGGGGACGGTCACAAGGCGGTGAAGGCGCACCATAATGTCGGCGGCTTACCCGAGCTGCTGCCGTTTGACGGCTTGGTCGAACCGCTGCGGTCTTTGTATAAGCACGAGGTGCGCGATTTGGGAGACGCGCTGGGCTTGCCGGGCGCGCTGACCCGCCGCCAACCCTTCCCCGGTCCCGGTCTTGGCGTGCGCGTACTCGGTGAGGTGTCGGCGGAGCGGCTGGATGTGCTGCGCGAAGCCGACGCGATATTCCGGGATGAGATGGACCGGGCGGGGATCGCTTCCGACGAGTATTTCGCCATACACACAGGTTTGCAAAGCGTCGGCGTAAACAGCGGCGCGCGCGTTTTCGGGCATCTGATCGCGCTCCGCGCCGTTCAAACCGACGACCTTGTGACCGCCGGCTGGGTGCGTATTCCGTATGACCTACTGGAGCGCGTATCGGCCCGGATTACGTCTGAATGCCCCGGCGTATGCCGGGTGGTGTACGACATCACGGCAAAACCCCCGGCCACGATTGAATGGGAATAAGCTGCTTTTCACCAATAAGTTGACACTTTAATGTCAATTGATGTATGAATTGAGACGGATCGCTAAAGAAATATTAATTTTGTCTTCCTACCTTTTTATGGATGAGCAGTTTCTGCTTCATGTGCGGACGTATGGGTAAGCCCGTCAAAATAGTGAGATATGGAACTCAAAGACAACACAACGGCAAAAAAGAGGGGGTATTGCCGTGTCAAGTCAATTGGCAAAAAAGCTTGAAAGTGTCCACGCAAAGCCTATTCTTAAATGGGCTGGTGGAAAAACTCAAATATTAAGCAATATACTTGCGAAGATGCCGACTTCATATGGACAATACATCGAACCCTTTTTGGGTGGCGGGGCATTGTTCTTTGCTTTGCAACCTAAAAAAAGTGTGATAGCAGATAGCAATCCTGAGCTGATCAACATGTACAGACAGATCGCCAGCAGCGTAGACGAAGTGATAGATCACTTGCGTCAATATGAAAATACTAAAGATCAGTTCTATGATATTCGTGCACAGGATTGGATTCTTCTGTCAAAACCGGAGGCGGCTGCTCGAACTATTTTCCTCAATAAAACTTGTTTTAACGGATTGTTTCGGGTTAACAAAAAGGGGCAGTTTAATGTGCCCTATGGTAAATGTAAAAATCCAAAAATATGCGATATAGAATCACTACGCGCGGCATCGTCTGTTTTGCAAACGGCAAAAATTCTATGCGGCGACTACATGCTTGTGTTAGAGCATTATGCTCGACCAGATGATTTCATTTTTTTAGACCCACCATATCTGCCAGTCTCTGCGTACTCAGATTTTAAGCGATATACAAAAGAACAGTTTTATGAAGAAGATCATATTGAATTGTCAAAGCAGATTATGCGCCTTCATGAAATGGGATGTCATGTAATTCTGACAAACTCCAATCATCCTTTGGTGCATGAGCTATATAGCCCTTTTAATATTGATGTCATCCAAACTAAACGATATATTTCTTGCAGCGGCGACAATCGAAAAGGTGAAGATGTTATTGTAACTGTCCCACCTAAAAAGCGTATGCTAATTAAGCTTGCCCCCGAACCACTCCCGCCACAAGTTTCTGCATACCCGCCTACCCGTTTTATGGGGTCTAAGAGTAAGCTGTTGTCATCAATATGGTCAATCGCATCCCAATTTAAATTTGACACAATGGTTGATCTATTTGCTGGTTCTGGAATCGTAGGTTATATGTTTAAGGCACAGGGAAAAACAGTGATCAGCAATGACTATATGGTCATGTCCGCAACATTTGCAAAAGCAATGATAGAGAATAACACGACCATTTTGCAGCAGCAGGAAGCAAAGAACTTGGTATTGCCAATCAAAGAATCTGACCATTTTGTTGCAACTACGTTCAAAGATCTTTATTATAAAGACACAGAAAACGATCTGATTGACACATTACGAACGAATATTGCAGCGATGCGAGAACCTTACAAACGAGCCATAGCCATGACCGCATTAATTCGGGCTTGCACAAAAAAACGTCCACGAGGCATTTTTACATATACGGGCGAACGCTACAACGACGGAAGAAAAGATTTGCAAAAAACTCTGGAGCAACAGTTTTTAGAAGCAGTAGACGCTGTAAATCATGCCGTATTTGACAATGGACGTGTAAACCGTTCAAGGCATGGGGATGCTATGCAGCTTCGTGTGGAGCAGCCTGACCTCGTATACATAGACCCGCCGTATTATTCGCCCTTATCTGACAATGAATATGTTCGCAGATATCATTTCGTTGAGGGATTGGCGCGTGATTGGCAAGGCGTTGAAATTCAACAGCATACGCAAACCAAGAAATTCAAGTCATACCCGACCCCGTTTTCCACAAGAAAAGGAGCAATCGATGCTTTTGACCTTCTGTTTAAGAAGTTTTCTAGCAGTGTTTTGATAGTTTCTTATTCTTCCAATAGCTTACCCACACAGGATGAAATGGTTGCAATCATGGCAAAGCATAAAAATCATGTCGAGGTAATTCCTGTAGATTACAAATATTCATTCGGCAATCAAAACAATGCTGATACCAACCGAAACACAGTAAAGGAATATCTGTTTGTAGGTTATTAAGGAGACCGATATGAGCTTTTGGCAGCTTGGGAATACCTCTGTAAGAAGTGCCATGCGCATAAAAGATGGTTTGACGTCTTTGTCCGCATCAATTATACAAGGCAGTATTCGCGGAGAAGAGGGGGATATTGCTTTTCGGCGGTTGTTGGGTGAGTGTGGTATTGTCTCGCTTGGCGAAGATGCAACGAATAGTGTTGGGCGAAAATGGCGTGCTGTAATGGGGAAGCTTGGGTTCATTTATCCAAAAGTGGAAAGCTCATGGGGTTTTACGCAACAAGACCTCGGTCAGCTTGACATGATTACTCCGGCTGGTTGGAATTTGGTGCGAGCTGAAACTGTAGCAGCGATGCAGGAATGCTATTTGAGAGCAATGGTAACCCCTTTGTCACCCACTGATGACGGTCATACATTTTCTCCGC
This sequence comes from Oscillospiraceae bacterium, assembly GCA_031271325.1. Lineage (GTDB taxonomy): Bacteria > Bacillota > Clostridia > Oscillospirales > UBA929 > UBA929. Next base: position 1,702 of record JAISVY010000070.1, on the reverse strand, counting down.
TATGCTGGACATTGGCAATATTATTGGAACTGGAACATCGCGGAGAAGAACCGGCAGTTAATTTTATTGAAATGGCTCGAGTTGTGCAGACAACAAACCCAACTGGGGGGATAACACAAACTGTAAATAATCTTTTAAAACTTAGGGATAGAAGAAATGCAGCAGACCGTAAGCGTGTATTTGATCAAGAAGTTTATGAGAACGGCGCTGCTGAAATCGGCTGTAAGCCTCACACATTTATTGACTACGCCGATATGAATATACGCTATCTCTCAAGGCTACTGGTATGGTGCAATCAAAGGGAAAGGGTATTATACTGGTTCCTGAAAAGCACGCCTTAGCGACAGAACTTGCAAAAGAATTATTATCTGACAGGTCTTTATTGGAGTTGTATCGTTTCCTTTGCAAGGGTACCCAGTTGCCTACTGATAACGCTACCGTTGCATATCAAGTTCTGGAAGACTTATTGCAGCAGATTCAACAGCATGGTATTGCTTATTCTATTCTTGGGAAGCCTCTTGACACTCCGGCGCATATAAATCAGGTACGTTTTGAGATAGAGGAACTGATTGCTGAAAAGAAAGAAGAAATATATGCAAGACAGCAAGCGGAGCAATGGCAGGAGATTGCAGCATATATGGATTTAATTGCCACGCGGCGTGATCACCAACGTCTTAGTGAAGATGTGGAAATCCGAGTACCAAAAGCAGAAGCCCCAGCTTACTTGGAGTGGAGCTTATGGAGAGCTTTTCTTGCCATCAATACTCTCACAAATAAGCCATATGAAGTGCGAAGGTTCAAAATTGATCAGGACTTTTTACCTGTTAGTACAGCTCCGGGGAATGGTCCTGATCTAATAGCAGAGTTTGAAGACTATGTCCTTGTCGTTGAAGTTACGTTATCTGAAAGTTCTCGTCAAGAAGCTATGGAAGGGGAACCGGTTAGGCGCCATGTAGCTGATGTTATGATGCAGCATATGCACCCATTCAAGCCCGTGTATGGCTTATTTATTGCAAATCGAGTTGATTCAAATACAGCCGAGACATTTAGGATAGGTTCTTGGTACACTCGCGATGACGAGCGATGGGTGTTATCAATTGTCCCTCTTACATTGACTCAATTCAGCGCGTTTTTTAAGGCGATCTTTTCAGAACAAAGTGTTGCGCCACAAGTTGTTAGAGATCTTTTGGATCAATGTCGAGCAACAAGCCACAGACATGCTCCAGAATGGAAAACAGCTATTGCGGAAATTGTACAGGCGCAGTCTCAATAGAGCATTATTTCTGAACAAAGGACAGATATGTTGATCATATTCCCGCTTATATCTGCCCAGAACACAAATAGTAAAAGATAAATTTGAGATTGCCAAGTTTAGAAACGAGCTAAACTTGGCAAGTGGGAATAAACAATCCGCCCGTTCGCCTGACGCGAACGGGCGGATTACATATATGTACCTCTCTTACGCCCCTGCGACCAGCCGTAAAAAGTCCATGAATATCTGCGCAAGCTCGGCGCGGTTGGCGCTCTGCACAGGATATAACATGCCTTCGGCAAACCCGTTCAACACACCGGCGTTGCCTAAAGAAGTAACCGCTTCGGCAGCCCAAGGCGAAACTTCGCCGCTGTCTTCGTATGTTACCTCTTGGTTGAGCGGGATATCGTAGCCTTTGAAGGTGAGGTAGTTGTGCAGCATCGTTACCAT
>JAISVY010000171.1 GCA_031271325.1 Oscillospiraceae bacterium | reverse complement strand
AAAGAATGTATCGTAAGATTCAAACAAAGCGGTTATGTTTTTTGCGATATTGTGAAACCCCGGGTCTGTCAGTGTGATCGTTTGTAACGTTTCAAATTGTTCGCAGATATGTTGATGTTTCGTGTGGATGGATTCTTTCGTTTCGTTGGCGTTTTCGGTAATCCATTCGTAGGAAGTGTTCAACAGTTCTTCAAAATCCACCGTTTCACCGGCGGGGACGGTCGACCATGTATAGTGCTCAAAGTTCCCCATGTTTGACAGCACAATCGTCAGTTGATATATGTCGTCGTTACACGCGGCGGCAAGCGCTTTATAGGCGGCAAATTCTTCGGAGACAGGCGACGGCGTCCCCGCCGGCGGCTGCGGGGAAGGACTGCCCTCCGGCGGCGCGGGGGAGGCGCATCCGGCAAGCAGGATCATCATACAAAAGGCGGCGGCTAAGACTCGTTTCATGAATTCGCTCCTTTATTCAGCCTACTGCATATTGTACGACGATACAACCGCCGGTGTCAAGCGGTATTTAGAGCCTCTCACGACAGACGCATGAATGTCCGTGTTGCACAGACGATATGTAGAGGCGGTTGTCCCGCCCCCGTATTCCCCGTTGCCCCCTTCCACCGGAAGGGGGTGGCGGCGAATGCCGCCGGGGGAAGTTCACGGCGCGCCGGGGTCGTCGCGCCCTACATGTGGATGCCGCTTTCTGTGCATTTTAGCCGTTCATGCGGTTGCCGTGAGAGCCTCTTCAAATACCGCCGGCAGGAGGCGTAAAACCGTCCGGCGGTTGTCTGTCACCCCCAAACCCGCCTCCGGGAGGCGTCATTCCGTCCGGCAAGTGTTCGTTGCGCCCGCCGCGTCCGCCGCCCATGCCGCCAAATCCCATGCCTCCGCCGCCCGTTCCCGCAGTGACTTGCGTCACCTGACCGCCGGCCGAAACATCATAGCTCTGTCCGCTTACGATTCCGGGGGCGAATATTGTGAGCGACGAAAGGCTCCTGTCCGCCGTATAAGAAGCAAGGATTTCCCCGCCGGAGGATACAGTAATTTCATCGCCTGCCGCAACATCGGTCAGATATACATAGCCCTGTGAAGAACCGAGATTTCCGAAAGTTCCCGTGCCGCCCGCGATAACCAGCCCTCCGGTGACTGTGGTTACGCCGTCACTGTCCAGCGCTGAATTGTCCGCCGACGAATTGATGACGGCAATCAGCGTACCTCCGCTGATATTGAGGTTTCCGTTAGAATCCACACCGTCGCCGCCGGAGAAAAATTGTATCGCGCCGCCGCTGATGTCAATGGTATAGTCCCCGCCGCCGGAGAACACATCAAATCTGCCTGCGTCCGTGCCGTTGGAACTTCCGCCCGCCGCGTTGATTGCGTCATCATCCGCTAGCAAATCCATATCGCCGCCGGTAATATAGATGTTGCTGCCTTCCAGCGCCTCATAGGAACGCGTGACCGTAATTGCGCCGCCGCTTATGGTCAAGTCTGTGTCTGTGTGAATGGCGTCGTCCCCGGTTTGAATGAAAAGCGACCCCGCAGTGACCGTAATATTTCCGTTGGAGTGAACCGCGTCGTCCTCCGCGTCTATGGTAATGTCTCCCCCCGCGATGGTAAGCTGCTTTCCCGATTTCAACGCCTTCATGCTGACGGTTTCTTCCGTTGTGTCTGCCGCATTCCATTGACCGCCGCCAAAACCGCCGCGAAAATTATCCGCTTGCACAGGCGCGTTCGCGCTTCCGCCTCCGGTGGTGATTTGCAAAGTGCCGCCCGTGACGGTCAGGCTGCTTTCCGCTTGGATTCCGTCATTGGCCGGCTTTATGGAATAGACGCCCCCGTCGATCACCACAAACCCCTGTGTGTCATCGTCTGCGTTGTTGGATTGGATGCCGTCGCCGCCAGCGTTCAGCACAAAGCTGCCGTCTTTGATCGCGACGCCGTCGCGCCCGCGCAGTGCGTCTCCCGCTGCGGTAATGTTGAGCGTGCCGCCGGTGACGGTAAGAATGTCCTGAGCGCGGATGCCGTGGGCATGATTGCCGGTAACGGTCAGTGTTCCGCCGCCCGTAACGCTCAAATCGTCCTGAACAAAGATGGCGGCGTCCGGCTCGTTCCCGTCATTTGCAGCCGTATAACTGGCTCCGTCCGTCACGGTATTCTCGGTTCCGTCTTCGAGAATCAGCACAACTTTTTCGGATTGCGGCGCGTAAATAGCGGGACCGCTGCTGTTGTTCAGGAAAACGCCGTTAAGCACCAGACGCACGGTATCGTCTTTTCCCGCGTCAATAAGAACCTGACCGTCCGACAGCGTTCCGGTCAGCGCATAGGTCCCTGCCTGACCAATCGTGAGCGTTCCGTCCGCAAATGCTGCTCCCGAACCGGTAACCTCGGCGGAATCACCGCCGAACATGACGCTTGCCGCCTGCTCTTTGTCCCATTCGGCATTCATATCGTCATCCGAATACGCATACGAAGCAGTGAACGCGGCTGCTGCGGCGCTTGCCGCGGGGGACTGCCCGGTTGACTCCGGCAGAACCGTCACCCCCGTACCGGCAACACCGGAACACCCTGTAAGCGTCAGCGCCATGATCAACATCAACGCTGTAGCGGGCAGACGGGTATTATGTTTGGTACGCATTATTTACAACTCCTCTCCGTTGCGCTGTTCGCGGCTTAGCAATATGTTCAGGTTTCCGTTCCGGCATCGCAGCTCGTCTATAAATGCCTTTGGCATAGACGCCGATTTCATCCGCAGCGAATATGTCAGTTCATACAGGCTGCCCATGTTGGTATTCTTTACGCTTTGCAGCTCCGCGCTGTTTGTGTATGTTGAGAATATGTCGCTGAACAGACCGTCATAGTCAAGGTTTTCCGGTATAAGAATCCGCAGGGTACGGGTATCGGCTCCGCTCTGGCCAAACCGAAACCGGGTCAGCAGCAGGCTTGCGGCGCTGATGAGCAGAAGGAAAACGAACGCGTAAAACAGGTATCCCATCCCCATAACAAGCCCTATAGCCATTGCGAAGAACAGGCTGCCGATGTCCCTTGCCTTCCCCGGAAGCGAACGGAACCGCACCAGATTGAACGCGCCCGCCGTGGCGACTCCCGCGCCGATGTTGCCGCTGGTAAGCATGATAACGATCTGCACCGTTGCGGGAATCAGCGCCAGCGTCATGGCCAAACTTTTGCTGTATTGATTTTTGTACATATAGACGGCGGCGATGGCCAGTCCGAAGGCAATCGAACACACCGTACACAGTATCAGGTTTTCAAGTGTGGGCGTTCCGTTTGTTATGCTGCCGGTAATGATGTCAGGCACTGTATCTCACCATCCTTGTTATTTCCGATTGCCCTAAGATATGGTCTGTATAGCACGCGCCGTATTTTGAGAAAGCCGCCGGATAAATCTTGTTTTCGCTGAGTATACGTGTCATCCACATCGGCATCCCGCCAAGCGTTTTTATTTCCATCAGCATATTATTTCTTGGCAGAATGGGAACACCGACATACGGGTGCCTAAAATCCAAACAGTCTGTGCGGAAGCAGATATCCGTATCAAAGGTAACGCGCAAGCCCTCATCCTCCGCTCCGGCTAAAGCGATCCGGTGATACGCGATGTAGACTTTCTCCGAAACGGCATTGGATTTCATGTAGAACTCAAGTTCCCGCGCGATCTGTGAAGGCTGTGCCGAAACGGCGTCACGTACAGTTTTGTCAGTAAGCGAGACGGCGGGAATGGCAATCCGCCGCTTGTATACAATTCCCTTGTACTTCTTTTTCAGTTCCAGGAAAAAATCGGTTCCCTGTTTGGGCAGACCGTAACAGCGCAGCCGCATTTTTTCTTTGTAGACGGGTTTAGCCACCGATTCGCGTATGGCGTCCCAGTTCTCCGTGTCGAAATACAGGTTTTGTACAAGATACGATCCATATTGATCCGCCTCCATATGTTGCAGGAAATGCTCCTGCAACGCGCATCCCTGTTCCCTCGTGACGAGGTATTTTTTCTCGTATCTCTTAAATATGTTTCCCATAACCGTTTCCCTCCTGACAACCGAAGTTGCCGCTTGCTCTGTGATTGGCTAAAGGATACCACACGCAAATGAACTCCTTTTGTCGTGAAACTGAACTTTGGCTGAATATTAAGGCGAAGTACTGAAAATTGCGTGTTCGCCTGAAAGGCAAACGGGCGCCTGCAGCGCGGCAAACGCATGAATGTCCCTGTTGCCCAGACGAAATGCGGGGGCGGCCGTCCCCGACCGTGAACGAACCGCCCGGCGTGAGAGTGACACTACGACAAACGTATGAATGTCTATGTTGCACAGATGAAGTGTAGGGGCGGTCGTCCCCGACCACCCGTAACCCCGGAAAATCCCGCAGCCGCGGGCGACCGAGGACGGTCGCCCCTACATGAGGATGCCGCTTTTTGTGCATTTTGTCCGTTCATGCGTTTGTCGTGCCCTGGTTTACATAACGCTTGACAATCCCACTTCTTTTCGCTATACTGACAGTATCCGGCAATGTTCGCGCACGGCGGGCGCATAACCTAGTTATGCCGGGGTAAAATGGGAAACGAAGTGTTGAAACCAGTGGGGGGGGGTGGATGCCGGGTGGAGTGCTGGGAGGACTATTACGGTTTGCTGCAAGTACACCCGCAGGCCGGGGCGGAGATCATCCAGAGCGCGTATAAACGCCTGTGCAAAATGTATCACCCCGACGTGAACCACGATCCGTCGGCAGCGGGGATGATGGCGCGGATTAACCGCGCGTATGAAACGCTGCAAGACCCGGATACGCGCAGGCGCTACCATCGTGAATGGGAGCGCCGCAACGATACGCCGTCTCCCCGCGTCGAGGTGCGCGAGCGCGTCATCTACATCAACCGCGGCAACGAAGAGAGCGGGTCGCCCGGCGCGAACTCCGCGGTGAAGAACTATTTCGCGCATCTGCGCCGCCGCGATTTTAAGAGCGCCTACGCGCTGGTCAGCGACGAGGATAAAAAATGTTTCGGTTACGGCGCGTTCGTCGAGTGGCAGGAATCGGTGTCGGCGTTGTATGAAGTCGGCGAGACGCATATCAAACTCTTCAAACGCTACGACGCGTTCAAAACCGCGTCTGGCGGCAAGCTGACGGCGGAAGAATACACCGTCACCCTGTCGGAAAAAGACAAGACGACCGGGCGCGTCGCCGAATACACCCTCACCAAATACGCCGTGCTGGAGCGGGGCGTATGGCGCGTCTATCTGGGGTACCGCGACCTCACGCCGCTGATGATGCAGTTTAAGGCGATGGCATCCAACCCCAAAGAGGTGCAGCTGCTCGCCCTCTGGGAGCGTCACAAAGAGTCCAACGACCTCGGGATGGGGATGCTCAACCGCGCGGGTCTGGAAGACGCGCTGGAAAAAGAGATTTACCGCTTCAAGCGTTATGAGCGTCCGTTTACGCTCGGCGTCTTCTCCGTTTCGGTGCCGGCGTATGTGCTCGATCCGGGGACGCGGGAACGGGTGATGAAATACACGGGATACGTCATCAGCGAGTCGCTGCGGTGCGTTGACAGCGCGGCGTGGCTTGGGAACGGGATGTTTGCCGTGATCCTCGCCGAATCGGACAAGACCCGCGCCGCCGCCGCCCTGCGGCGAATTACCAAAACGGTGCGGCACGACATCTCCGCCTGTTTTGATTTCGACATCGGCGTCACGGCCGGGATGTCGGAATACGCGGGACAGAAGGGCGGCGCGTTAATCGACGCCTGCCTCCTCCGCATCCGTGCTACCGCCGCGCCGCCGGAAAAGCAAATTTCCGTATGAAAGTATTGGCCGTCGCGGATGAGGAAAGCCGGTATATTTGGGATTTTTTTGACCGCTCCGCCTTTGAAGGGGTGGAGCTGATTCTTTCCTGCGGTGATTTGGAACGGGACTACTTGGAGTTTTTGGCGACGATGCTGCCGGTGCCGCTGCTGTATGTACCGGGCAACCATGACAAACGCTTTATCACCGATCCGCCCGGCGGGTGCCTGAGCATTGACGGGAAGTTGGAGGTTGTCAAGGGGCTGCGGATATGCGGTTTGGGCGGCTGCCTGAGCAAAAACCCCTCGGCGGCGTATGAATACACCGAATCCGTCATGGCGAGGCGCGCGCAAAAACTCCGCCGCGCGATCAAACGCGCCGGAGGCGTGGATATTCTCCTGACACACTCGCCCGCGCAGGGACTGGGTGACGGCGGCGATTCGTTTCACCGGGGGTTTGCCGTCTTCCGCCGTCTGCTGGACGAGTTTCAGCCCAAGGTTCACCTCTTCGGGCACATGCATACGGCGTATGGGAACGCACGCACGCCGCAGACATACGGCGCGACGCGCCTGATTAACGCCTGCGGGTATAAAATGCTGTCACTCTAAGAACCTGTTCCCATAGGCGGAAGTATCGCCGCCGATGCGGTGCTTTCTAACTTATGGGAACAGGTTCTAACTGCGCGAGCAGGTCGTTGACCCACAGCTCGGCGTCGAGATATGCCTTGTAGAGTTTATCGGCCAAGTTGGTGCCGGCGAGGTGGAGGTTGAGGCGGTCGGTGTCGCCGTTGATGTAAGCTTCTGCGACGCCGTACAGCGTCCCGATTTCGCCTTTGTATTGCAGCGCGTCCCGCACCTGCTGCGGCGCGTTCAGTTCGTTCAGCGCGTCTTCCTGCGGAAGCCCCAGCATGACGCCGGTGACCGAAGCCAGCCCGGCATAGAAAGCCAGCCATTTCTCGCGGACAGTCATGAGGTTTTCCATGAACTTTGCGCGCAGCAGCGCCACACGGGCGATTTCCGGCGTTTTCTCGTCGGTGACCGCGCTGGTCAAGTGTGAGATCGCCCAGCGCTTGAGGTTCGCCGTACCCACCCGCACAATGGCGTCGTATACGTTGCGGATTTGCTTGTGGCCGCCGAACGCGGCGGAGTTGGAGAGCTTGAGGATGCTGAGCGTCAGCGCCACGTCGCGCTCGATGATGTGCGCCATCTTGTGCAGGTCCTGATCGGTGTCGTCGTCCGTCCAGGTGCTGACTTCGGCGAGCAGCGCGACCTGATTGGCTTTGACGGGGTTGAGCTTCTCTTTCTGAGCGCTTTCGGCGAGCACCGTTTTGGTATAGAAGTCTCCTATAAAGTAATCGAACCCCTCCGCCCAGAGCGCGGTGAACTCGTCCAGCGAGTTGACTGAGAGAGCGATGCGGCGGATGTTTTTCGCGCTGTAAACCCGCAGCAGCGCGTCGAGCTGGTGAAAATGGCCGTACAGCCGGTCGACTGCGACCGCGTCGCAGCATTCCAGCAGTTCTTTCACGCCCAGTTCCACCTTGAGGTTATAGCCGATGATCTCCTTGCCCGCTTCCCGCAGCGCGCGGAGACGCTCTTTGTCGCCGTCCTGCCGCACCAAGACGCCGGTGTATTCGTCCGGCGCGGCGTGTTCGGCAAAGACCCACATCTTTTTTGGAATCGCGCCGCCGACGCGGTTCAGCAGCTCCAGCTCTTCCTCCTCTGTGAAGCCGCTCAGCTGCGGAATATACGCCTCGACCTCGCGGTCGCGCCGGAACATAGGCACAATACGGAGTATTTTCATGACACAAAACACCTTCTATTAACATAAGTATGAGTGCCGAAAAACGCGGGAAAATAGTTGTGCACATTATCCACAGAGTTATCCACAACGCAAACCGACTGGCGCGGCGCAGGTTGCCGGATTATCGGGAAGAGTTACCAGCACCGCAAACGGGAATTGGGCGAAACCTCGTCCGCTGATTATCCGCAACATAACGCCCTGCCGCCGGGCGGAAAGGTGGCGAACGCGTTCTGCGAGAGGGCTGCGAATGCTCCGCTTTGGGCTTCGTAAAACGCTTGGCTGCCGATCATCGCGGCGTTGTCGCCGCAGAGTGGCACGGGGGGTATGCGGATCTTATCCCCCAAACGCTCACGGAGCGACGCGCACAGGCTTTTGTTGGCGGCGACCCCGCCCGCGAGAACCACCGTGCCGTATCCAAGCGTTTCCGCGGCATAACAGATGCGGGTTGTCAGCGCTTCGACAACGGCGCGCTGGAAACTGGCCGCGACCGACGGCAGGTCGGTCTCTTCCGCCCAAGCGTCGCCGTAAAGCTGTTTCGCGTTGTGGATCAGGTTGATCAGCGCCGTCTTCACGCCGGAGAAGCTCATGTCGAACGGCGCGTCGCGCACCACCGCCTGCGGGAACGGATACCGCCGCGCGTCGCCCGTTTCGGCGAGGCGGCTCAGCGCCGCGCCGCCCGGATACCCAAGCCCCAGCACCCGCGCCGCCTTGTCGAAGGCTTCGCCCGCCGCGTCGTCCCGCGTCCCGCCGACCGTGCGCATATCGGTATAGTCCCGCACCTCCAGAATCAGCGTGTGACCGCCCGATACCACCGCCGCCAGAAACGGCGGCTTCAATTCCGGCTCGGAGAGGTACGCCGCCGCGATGTGCCCGCGGATATGGTGTACCGGAATCAGCGGCAGTCCCGCCGCCATCGCGTAGCCCTTGGCGAAATTCAACCCCACCAGCAGCGCGCCGATCAAACCGGGCGCGGCGGTCGCCGCCACCGCGTCAATGCTGTGCCGCGCGGCGACGGTGCGCGTCAGCGGCGCGATCGCCTCCAAATGGCTGCGCGACGCGATCTCCGGCACGACGCCGCCGTACAGCGCGTGCAGATCGGTTTGCGACAGCACCGCGCTGTCTAAAATCTCGCGCCCGTCCCGCACGACGGCGACCGCCGTCTCATCGCAGGAGGTTTCAAACGCCAATATGTTCATGATTCGCCACCGTCAATTCAGTCCCTCGAAAAACTGAGGGTTTTCTCGGATTTAGAATGAGGAAACCGCTGCGGCGGAATGAATCCGCCTGCGCGGTGTTTTTATCGCGAGGGGTTTTTAGAGGCACCCAATTGTCTTTGTCATGAGAATCGCGTCCTCCGGCGGTTTTTCATAATACCCTTTGCGCCGCCCGACGACCTCAAACCCAAACTTTTCATACAGCGCGCGGGCGGCTGTGTTGCTTTCCCGCGCTTCGAGCATCGCGAAGCGCACGCCCCGCGCCCCGGCGGCGCTCAGCAGTTCCCGCAGCAGCGCCCCGGCAATCCCCCTGCGCCGCTGTTCCGGCGCGGTCGCGATGTTGGTGATATGCCCCTCGTCGAGGATGATTTGCGCCCCCGCGTATCCCGCGAGCCGCCCGTCTTCAAACGCGCCGAAATACAGCGCGACCGGGTTGTTCAGCTCGTTTCGGATCGTACGCTCGCTCCATGGCAGGGAAAAGCACCGCGCCTCCAGTTCCGCCATCTGCCCGGCGCAGTCCGCCGTCAGGCGCAGAATGGTCATAAAGCCCGAACATCTTCCGCGAGCCGCGCCGCGCAGGCGCGGTACTCGCCGATCTCTCCGCCGATCGGGTCGGGCACGTCGCCGCCCGGCATCGCGCGCACTTTCTCCGCATGTTCCGGGAACGCGTTCCGCAGGACTGCGGCGTGAGCCTCCGTCAGCCCGTAGACCACGTCCGCCCAAGCCATGTCCCCCTCTGAAACCGAGCGGGCTTTGTGCTCCGAAAGGTCACAGCCGCGCTCCGCGGCAGTGTCGGCGGCAAACGGAGAGGCGCTCCCGCCCTCCGGCGCCGCCAACCCGCGGGAAAGAACCTCCCAGCCGGGGTTCGCCGCTTTGCACAGCGCCTCCGCCAGCGGGGAACGGCAGGTGTTGCCGGTGCAGACAAACAAAACCTTCATCCCTTCGCCGCCGCCCAGTTTTCTCCGGCAAACGCGTCGGCGACCAGACGCGGGTTCAGCGGGGCGGCGTTCTCCATCTCCTCCCGCAGCAGCGTCCGCACCGTTTCCGCTTCCTCCGCCGGGCACTCGGCAATCAGTTCGTCGTGTACTTGCAGCACAAGACGCGCCCGCAGTTTCTCGCGCTTAATCCGGTTGTACGCGGCGACCATCGCCATCTTGATGATGTCGGCGGCGGTGCCCTGAATCGGCGCGTTCAGCGCGGCGCGTTCGCCGAACGAGCGAATGTGATAATTTTTGGAATGCACCTCCGGGATATACCGCCGCCGCCCGAACAGTGTCGTCACATACCCGTCGGCGTGGGCTTTCTCCACGACGGCGCGCATATATTCGCGCACCCCGGCGTATTTGCCGAGGTAACTGTCGATATACGCCCGCGCCTCGGCTCTCGTGACGCCGATGTCGGCCGCTAGGGAGAAATCGGAGATGCCGTATACAATGCCGAAGTTCACGGCCTTGGCGTTGCGGCGCATCAGCGGCGTCACCGCTTCCGGCGCGACGCCGAAAACCTGTGCCGCCGTCGCCGTGTGGATATCCTGCCCCGACGCGAACGCGGCTCGCATCGCCTCGTCCGGCGCGATATGTGCCAGCACCCGCAGCTCGATCTGCGAATAGTCCGCGTCGGCCAGCACCCACCCCGGCTGCGAGGGGATGAACATCTCGCGCAGGCGCGAACCCAGTTCCTGCCGCACCGGGATGTTCTGCAGATTGGGCTCGGTGGACGAGAGACGCCCGGTGACCGTCGCCGTCATGCGGAAGGTGGAATGTACCTTCCCGTCCGCCTTGGAGGCGGCGAGCAACCCGTCGGCGTAGGTGGACTTGAGCTTGGACAGCATCCGCGTCTCTAAGATCACCGGGACGATCGGGTGCGCGTCCCGCAGGGTCTCCAGCGTGTCGGCGTCGGTAGACCACCCGGTTTTGTTTTTTTTGCCGTGCGGCAGGCACAGTTCCTCAAAGAGCAGCGAACCAAGCTGTTTGGGTGAAAGCAGGTTGACTTCGCGCCCGAGCAGTTCGTCTGCTTTTTGCTTGCAGGTCTCCAGCTCCGTTTCTAACAGACGCGAAAAATCGGCGAGTTTATCCCGGTCAACGGCCACGCCGTCGACCTCCATTTGCGCGAGCGCCTCGCAAAGCGGCATCTCCACGTCCCGGTAGAGCGTGAACACGCCTTCCTCTTCCATCCGCTTGCGCATGTCTTCCCACGCGCTTTCGGGTTTCCCCAAAATCCAAGCCGCGAGCGGCGCGTCGTATTCCAGCGGGGTCAGCTCGCGTCCCGCTTCGATGTCAGCCCGCCAAATACCTTTCACGTCGCGCCCCACGCCGGGCGGCAGTTCCGGCGGCGCGGCGCTTTCGGTTCCGGCGGCTCCGCCGGGAACATCCCATTTTTCCAGCATCGTCTTGAACCCGAGACGCGTGAACACGCCGCGCAGAATCTCGCGGTCGGGCGGAACGCGGCGCACGGCTTCCGGTGTGAACGCCACCGGCAAGTCGCGGCAAATCGTGCCGAGCCGTAACGACAGATAGGCGCTTTCTTTGCCCGCTTCCAGCTTGCCCCGAAACTTCGCGGGGACCGTATCAATGGATTGATAGATCGCGTCTAAACCGCCGAATTCCCGCATCAGCGCGAGCGCCGACTTCTCGCCGATGCCCGGAACGCCGGGGATCTGGTCGCTGGAGTCCCCTTCAAGGGCTTTGAGGTCGGTCAGCTGCGCCGGGGTCAGACCGTATTCCTCCTGTATGCTCGCCGCGTCGCGCAGGCGGGTTTCTTTGTTGTTCACATGCGCCACCGTGACAAAGCCGCCGATCAGCTGAAAGCTGTCCCGGTCGCCGGTCGCGACGATACAGGGGGTTTGCGCGTCCGCGCAAAGCTGCGCGATCGTACCCAGCACATCGTCGCCCTCGTACCCCGCCAGTTCGTAAACCGGAACGCGCAGCGCGGCCAAAACCTCGCGCAGCAGCGGCATCTGCACCGCGAGGTCGTCCGGCATCGACTTGCGCGCGGCCTTATAGCCGTCATAGAGCGAATGCCGGAAGGTCGGCGCGGGCAGATCGAACGCCACGCACAGTCCTTCGGGCTTGTAGTCGTTCAGCAGTTTGCGCAGGATGGTCAAAAACCCGTATACGGCGTGGGTCGGAACCCCTTCGTCGTTCGTAAGGGGGCGTATACCGTAAAACGCGCGGTTGACGATGCTGTTGCCGTCTACGGCCATCACCGCGCCGGTCAGCGGATTCTTTTGCATTGTACCCCTTCTTTGGTGTCTGTCAATTCATACCCCAAGCCCTTCAGTTCGCTGCGGATGCGGTCGGCTTCGGCGTAATTCTTCGCGGCTTTCGCCGCCTGACGGGCGTCCGCCAGCGCTTGGATGTCTTTGGGCAGTTCTTGCTCGTCCGCCGGCGGGGGCGGCGTGTCCAGCCGCAGACCCAGTACCCGGTCGATTTCAAGCGCCGCTTCATAGACCGCCTGTGAGCGCCCCGGCTGCTTCACCATCGTCCAGAGCGTCCCGATCGCTTTCGGAATATTCAGGTCGTCGAGCGCCGCTTCCCGCATCTGAGCGGCATACGGTTCGGGCGAAGCGCCGTCCGTACAGCCCCTGTGGGCTTGCACGGCGGTCAGCAGACGGTTGTAGGAGGTCTTCGCGGCGTCCAGCGCGTCCCATGTGAAATTCAACTTACTGCGGTAATGCGCCCCGGCGCAGAAATAACGGAAATGCATCGGCGCAAAGCCGCGTTCCGCCAAGTCGGCCAGCGTATACAGGTTGCCGAGGCTTTTGCCCATCTTGCCGCCGTCCACCAGCAAAAACTCGCCGTGCATCCACACGCGCACCATCGGGTGCCCCAGCAGCGCCTCGTTCTGCGCGATCTCGTTCTCATGGTGAACCGGCAGGTGGTCGATGCCGCCGGTGTGGAGATCGAACCGTTCGCCGAGATACTGCAAGCCCATCGCGGAGCACTCGATGTGCCAGCCGGGATACCCCATCCCCCACGGCGATTCCCATTGCATGATGTGTTCCTTCGGCGCTTTTTTCCACAGCGCGAAGTCGAAGGGGCTGCGCTTCTCCGGGTTGACCTCAACCCGCGCCCCCGCCTGCTGCGCGTCCAGATCCAAGCGCGAGAGCTTACCGTAACCGGGGAAGGTGGCTATATCAAAGTATATCCCGTCCGAGGTTTCGTAAGCGTGCCCTTTTTCGAGCAGCGCCGAAACGAACGCGATCATCTGCGGGATGTGTTCTGTCGCTTTGCTGATGATTTCCGGCCGCTGGATGTTAAGAGAATCGGTGTCGGTAAAAAAGCGCTCGGTGACCGACGCCGCGATCGCCCACGGATCAAGCCTGCTCTCCCGCGCCGCCTTTTGCAGCTTGTCCTCCCCGCCGTCGGCGTCGTCGGTCAGATGCCCGACATCGGTGACGTTCATCACGTGCTTCGGCGCGAACCCCGCGAACAACAGAGCGCGGCGCAGCCAGTCCACAAAGAGGTAGGTGCGCATATTGCCGATATGCGCGGGGCTGTAGACGGTGGGACCGCAGGCATATAACCCCGCGGTTTTTCCGTCGAGCGGGGTGAACGGTTCTTTCTCGCGCGTCAGCGTGTTAAACAGCGTCATGTGTTTCTCCGATCGGTTTCTCCAATTTTTCCAGCCTGTTTCTCAGGCGGCACAGTTCCAGAGAGACGGGGTCGGGCAGATGCACGTGATCGAAGTTGTCGTCCGCGACCGGTTTGCCCTTAACCCGCACCACCCGCGCCGGAACGCCCACCGCCGTGCCGTGCGGGGGCACCTCGGCGAGCACCACCGAACCGGCGGCGATTTTAGCATAGTCTCCCACGGTAAACGGTCCCAATATACACGCGCCCGCGCCCACCATCACATGGCTGCCGAGGGTGGGGTGGCGCTTGCCCGCGTCCTTGCCCGTACCGCCCAGCGTCACGCCCTGATACAGGAGGCAGTAGTCGCCGATCTCGCAAGTCTCGCCGATCACGACGCCGGTGCCGTGGTCGATAAACAGCCCTTTGCCGATCTTCGCGCCGGGATGTATCTCAATGCCGGTTTTTTTCCGGCACCGTTCGCTGATCAGGCGGGCGCGGAAAAAATGACCTTTCATATAATGCTTATGCGCCCGGCGGTGCATCCGCACGGCCTTGCATCCGGGGTAGAGGAAGAAGACCTCCCAAAAGCTCCGTGCCGCCGGGTCGCGCCGCATGATCGCGTCTATATCTTCTTTGAGTTGCTTAAACATCAAAATCACCTCGAAAAACTGCGGTTTTTCGCGGAAAAGAATGGGGAATTTGTTCAGCAAGCGCTGCGCTCGTTCGCCTTTCAGGCGAACACGCAATTTTCAACACTTCGCTTTAGAACTCGTCGCGCAATATTTTTCTGTAGCGGATTAAATAATCCAAACCCGACCAGAGCGTGACCGCCGCAATCAGCCAGGAAGCGGCGTCGCACAGGCGGATGCCGGAGGAAAGCGCCGTATCGTGCCACGGGGTGAGGATGATGAGGACGCAGGCGATCTGCACGGTCGTCTTCACCTTGCCCGACCAGTCCGCCGCGATCACCGTTCCCGACGCTGCCGCGACCATTCGCAGCGAGCTGATGATAAACTCCCGCGCCAGCACCAGCAGCGCGACCCATGCCGCCATTGTGCCTTCTGAAAGGAAAAACACCATCGCCGCGAAGACAAGCAGTTTGTCGGCCAGCGGGTCCATAAACTTTCCGAATTTTGTGACCTGTCCCATCTTACGCGCGAGATACCCGTCCAGCATATCGGTCAGCGAGGCGGCCGCGAACAGCACCAGCGCGGCGAGCCGCCAGTCCATCGCCATCGAGACGACGAAGAACGGGATGACGGCGACGCGGGACATGGTCAGAATATTCGGAACCGTCATACCGCCCGCCCCTTTCCGTCTCCGTCCAACGCGCCGTCCAGCAGTACCGGTACCCAATCGCCGGGGTTCAGCGCGCGTTCGGAAGTAAAGAATACGCACCCGTCCACCTCGGGGGACTCCGCCTCGCTTCGCCCGTAATACAAGCCGGCGTAGCGGTCGTACCCTTCGCACAGCACCTCGGCCACCGAACCTTCCCGCGTCCGGTTGAACGCGTCAATCACGCGGCTTTGCAGTTTTTCCACCGTCCGCTGCCGCTGCCGTTTGGTTTTCAGGGCGACCTGCACCGGCATTTCGGCGGCGGGTGTTCCCGCTTCCCGCGAATAGATAAACACGCCGGAGCGGGGGATCTGCGCGTCCCGCAAAAAGTCGGTCAGCTCGTTGAAGTGCTCCTGCGTCTCGCCGGGAAACCCGACGATCAGGGACGTGCGCAAGACAATGCCGGGGATTTGTTCCCGCAGGGTTCCGATCAGCCGCTCCAAGCCGGAGCGCGTATAACGCCGGTTCATCGCCTTCAGCACCGCGTCGGAGGCGTGCTGCATCGGGATGTCCATATACTTCGCGATTTTGGGCTGGGTCGCGACCGTCTCAATCAGTTCGTTCGTGATCAGATCGGGGTAGAGGTAGTGCAGGCGCAGACGGCGCAGACCGTCTACCTTGCACAGCTCTTCCAGCAGCGCGTTCAGGCCGGGCTTGCCGAACAGGTCGGCGCCGTAGCGCGTAACGTCTTGGGCGATGACGACCAGTTCGCTCACGCCCTGCCCGCACAGCGCCCGGGCTTCTTCCAGCACAGCTTCCGGCTTCCGGCTGCGGTACGCCCCGCGGAGCGACGGAATCAGGCAGTACGAACAGCGGTTGTCGCACCCTTCCGCGACCTTCAGCGTCGCGGTGTGCGGGGTTCCCATCGGGATACGCGGCGTTTCGCTGACCGGCTGATCCAAGCCGCCGAAGTAAAAGGGGTTCTGCCCTTCCGCCACGGCGTTGACGGCGTTGACGATGTCGTCGAACCGCCCTGTGCCGACATATCCGTCGATCGGCGGAAGACCGGCGGTTTTCGGGCGCGCCCGCTGGCGCTGCCATTCGGCCATGCACCCGGCGAGGATGAGCTTGGAACCGGCGGCTTCCCGCAGCTGCTCCAGCGCCTCCCGCCGCGCTTCCTCGATAAACGCGCAGGTGTTGACGACCGTTACGTCCGCTTCGGCGGGGTCGCCCACCAGCTCCATACCCGCCCGGTCGAGCAGCCAGAGCATCTGCTCGCTGTTGACGATATTCTTCTCGCAGCCCATCGCGATCAGGGCTACCTTCAGCGGTCTATTCATCAATCTCTTCTTCCGTATCTTCCAATTCTTCCAGCGCGTCCAAAGCGGCGTCTATGTCGTCCCGCCCGATGCCGTAATAACGGAGGTACGCCGCGATTTTGCGCCGCTCCCAACCCTTTTCCGCTTTGCGTGAAGCCGCGCGCCGCGCCCAAGCCCCGTCGTCGAGGTAGCGTTCTCCGTTACACCATTCTATGGTTTCTTCGATTTCTTGTTGCGTGTACCCTTTTTGCGATAATTTGCCGGATAATCTGGCGGATGTGTACGCTTGGCGCGACAAAAGCGAAAGCGCCGCCGCCTTAACTGACTTCGCCGTCATCGTCGTCTATCTCGATCACGACCGGCTTTCCGCTGCGCGACGAGATCGCGGCGGGGGGCGTTTTTTTCTTGCTCTTCACGGTGATCATGCTGGCGCGCTCTTTGATGGCATTCTCCAGTTCCTCCACCGTTTCCGGGTGCTCCTTTAAGTACGTGCGCACACCGTCGCGCCCCTGCCCGAGCCGCGTTTCGCCCATCGAGAACCAAGAACCGCTCTTTTGGATTATGTCGGTTTCCACGCCCAAATCCAGCAGCTCCCCAAACCGGGAGATGCCCTCCCCGTAGATGATGTCGAACTCCGCCTCGCGGAAGGGGGGCGCGACCTTGTTCTTGGCCACTTTGCAGCGGGTGCGGCTGCCGTATATCTCGCTGCCCGATTTCAGCGACTCAATCTTCCGCACGTCCAGCCGCACCGAAGCATAGAATTTCAGCGCTTTGCCGCCGGTGGTGACTTCGGGGTTGCCGTAGGTCACGCCCACTTTCTCCCGGAGCTGGTTGATGAAGATGATGGTGGTGTTGGTCTTGGAGACCGAACCGGCGAGTTTGCGCATCGCCTGGCTCATCAGGCGGGCGTGCAGACCGACGACCGACTCGCCCATGTCGCCGTCCAGCTCGGCGCGGGGCACCAGCGCCGCCACCGAGTCTACCACCAGCGCCTCGACCGCGCCGCTGCGTACCAGCGCGTCGGCAATCTCCAGCGCCTGTTCGCCGTTGTCGGGCTGGGAAACCAGCAAATTGTCTATATCCACGCCCAGAGCGCGGGCATAGACGGGGTCGAGCGCGTGTTCCGCGTCGATGAACGCCGCTTCGCCGCCGCCCTTCTGCGCCTGCGCCAATATGTGCAGCGCCAGCGTGGTTTTACCGGAGGACTCGGGACCGTATATCTCCACAATGCGCCCGCGCGGAACGCCGCCCACACCCAACGCGATGTCCAGCGCCAGCGAACCGGTCGGGATGGCGCTGACCTTCATGTGCGCAACCTCACCCAGCCGCATGACCGAGCCTTGACCGAAGTCTTTTTCCAGACGGTCAAGGACGGTTTTGAGGGCTTCCTTCTTCTGCGCGTCGGTCGCGTTCGTGTTCAGCCGCACCGGCGGTTTGCTCGGCGTTTTGCTCTTGCCCGGTCCTTTTTTTTCCATATCCGCTCACCCCTGTTTTGTTCTTGATTGGCGCCCCAATACCACGCGCCCGTGTCCGGCGTAGTCAGGAACCAGCCTAACCCCGGAAAGCCCCGCTCTCCGCGCCATCGACGCGACGGTTTCTCCCTGCCGCCAACCCACCTCTGCGGCAAACAGCCCGCCGTCTTTCAGCGCCGGCAGCCAGCCCGGCAGCAGGGAACGGTAGAAATCCAAGCCGTCCGTCCCGCCGTGCAGCGCCAAAGGCGGCTCGTAGTCCCGTACCGACGAATCCAACGCTTCGTCCGGCGCGATGTACGGCGGGTTGCACACCAGCACGGCAAACCTGCCGAATAAGTTCTCCTCCGGCGGTTTCAGCGCGTCAAGCCGTAAAATGTCCTCACAGCCGTTTTGCCGGGCGACGTTCAGCGCGGGTTCGGAGATGTCCGCGTACGTGACGCGCGCGCCGGGGCAATTCGCCGCGACCGCCAGCCCGATACAGCCCGAACCGCAGCAGAGGTCAAGAACGCCGGTGCCCGGGGGGGTTCTGCGGAGGAAGGATAAAACCTCGTCAACCAGCAGCTCGGTTTCGGGGCGGGGAATCAGCACGTCGGGAGTGATCCTGAGGGTCAGCCCGTAGAAATCCCACTCGCCCAGCACATACGCCAGCGGTTCTCCCGCCGCTCTGCGCCGTGCCAGCGATTCCGCGTCGCCCGGCGCGGCCAGAAGCTGTCTCGCTTCCCATTCGGGACGCGTCACGCAGCCCTCGCGGAGGATGTTGACTACTCCGTTCCCCAAGCGTCCCGCCCTTCTTCGGCCGGGACCACGCGTTTCAGCGCGTCCAGCGCGACCTCCAGCATCCCGTCGTCCGGTTCGCGGGTGGTGATGCGCTGCATCAGCAAGCCGGGCGCGCGTACAATCCGCGAGAGTATGTTGTCCGAACGCCCGACGAGGCGGTTGACCTCATAGCTGATCGCGACGACGAACGGCAGCAGCGCCAGCCGGACTCCCATGCGCAAGAAAGCGTTGTCCCACGCGAGCATCTGAAGGGGCAGCGAAATCAGGAGAAACACCACCATACTGATCAGCACGACGGTCAGCAGGAAACTCGTGCCGCAGCGGGGGTGAAAACGTGAGTTTTTCCGCGCGTTTTCCACCGTCAGTTCGTCGCCCGCTTCGTAGCAGGCGATCGACTTGTGCTCCGCGCCGTGGTAGGCGAACGTGCGCTTGATGTCTTTGGTCTGCGACACCAAGAGCATGTAGGTCAGCAGAATCACAAGCCGGAGGAAGGTCTCGAAGAGGTTGCGGAGGAAGTTGATGTGTACCGGCAGTTCGGCGGCGTCCGCGGGCTTTTGGAAAGCCGGAATCAAGCCGCTCAGCAGCGTGGGCAGATAGGTAAACAACCCCACCACCAGCACCAGCGCCAGTGCCATCGAGATCGCGAACGTCCCTTTGCCGATCCCCTTTTGCCCGCTCTTGCCGCCGCCTTCGGCTTCCTGATTGCTCCCTTCCGCAACGGTCTGGTCGGCAGACCAGAAGAGCGCCTTCATCCCGATTGACATCGACTGGACGAAGTTGCATACGCCGCGGATAAACACCCAGCCCAATATAGGATGCCGGTCTTTGGGGTACGGCGCGGCTTCCTCCTTGACCAGCAAACCGCCCGGCGACCGGACGACCGCCGCGTATTTACTCGGTCCGCGCATCATCACGCCCTCGAGCAGCGCCTGACCGCCGATACTGGTTTTTTTCAAAACGGTTCCTCCAATTACTAAGAAGCTCTAAAAAACCTCATGTTCGCCGAAGTCTCTCCTGTTTGCGTACATGAAAAATATTATACCCCCTTGTCCCTAAAAAGTCAAACGATATTCAACAGAGTCACGGCAAACACATGAACCAAACGCATGAGTAACTTCGCAAAGCAAGTGCAACAGTGGCTGATGGGGTAGCGTTTACTGTGAGACGTGGAATATGGTAACCTTTAGTCTGGGAAATGAACCGCAGACAGGAGGTTACCATGTCG
>JAISVY010000030.1 GCA_031271325.1 Oscillospiraceae bacterium | reverse complement strand
CTGAATTCGCGGTAATCAGTGTACTCGCCGACGACCGGGGGGAAGAATTCGTCTACCGGGAACTTTATGCGGCGGAACAGATCACACGGGTTGTCGTCGGAGGTGCCGAGGCATTCTTTATCGGGCATGCAGAAGTCGTAGCACGGAACCACCAGTTGTGTGTCGCGCTCCAGGCGGATGATGGAGAATTGTCCCAGAGAACAGTAAACCGTTCTCGCGCCTATGGCGCTTCGGGTCGAAAAAGTTATTCAGCAGCTCTTAATTTGATCACTCCAACATCTCTAAAAACTCTTGCTCCGTCAGGACTTTTACCCCCAAACTGACGGCTTTGTCCAGCTTCGAGCCGGCTTTTTCGCCTGCGACGAGGTAGTCCGTCTTTTTGGAGACGCTGCTTGCGGCTTTGCCGCCCTTCTCCATGATTCGCGCCTCGGCTTCGCCGCGCGTCATCGACGACAACGTGCCGGTCACCACGAAGGTCAGCCCCGAACCTTGCGTTTTTTTGATCTCCGCCGTCATATCCACCCCGTGCCGCGCCAATGCCGAGAGCAGTTCCCGCGCCGGCTCGGTGCCGAGATAGCGCCGCAGACTGAGCGAAATGACCATACCGATGTCCGGCACCGCCGTCAGTTCCGCCTCCGGCGCGGCGATCAGCGCGTCGATCGAACCGAATGTCCGCGCGAGCGACAGCGCCGCCTTTTGCCCCACATGCCGGATCCCCAAACCGAACAGCACCCGCGCAAGCCCGCGCGTCTTTGACGCTTCGATCGCCGCCAGCAATTTTCGTGCGGACTTTTCCGCAAACCCTTCCAAACCCATTAAGTCTTCCAATGTGAGGTCGTAGATGTCACTCAGCGTCGAGATCCGCCCTCTTAACTGCTCGCACGTCGCGCCGCCCATCCCTTCGATGTCCATCGCGTCCCGGGAGGCATAGTGAATCAGCCGCCGCGTGAGCTGCGCCGGGCAGTCTTCGGCGACGCACCGTACCGCGACCTCCCCTTCCGCCACCGAAACGGGCGCTCCGCATTCGGGGCAGTGTTCGGGAAACAGATACGGCGCAGCGTCCGGCGGGCGCTTTTCTTTTACGACCGATACGATTTCCGGGATGATCTCCCCCGCCTTCTGCACCGTGACCGTGTCGCCGACCCGGATGTCTTTCTGCGCGATCAAGTCGCGGTTATGCAGGGTCGCGTAACGCACCGTGGAACCGGAGAGCAGCACCGGGTCAAGCTCCGCCCGCGGCGTTAGTACACCGGTTCGCCCTACTTGAATCTGAATGCCGCGCACCACCGTTTCCCGCCGCTCGGGAGGGTACTTAAACGCCGCCGCCCAGCGCGGCGCGCGTACCGTCGCGCCCAATGCCTCCCTTAGCCGTAAGGCATTTACCTTAACAACCGCGCCGTCTGTGTCAAACGGGAAATTTACCCGTTCGCTGCCGATGCGCCGTATCTCACACACCGCTTCGTCGCCGGAGTGCGCGAGACGGCAGCTGTTCGCCTGAAACCCCCAGTTTGCCAGCATGTCCAGCGTCTCAGCATGTGTTTCCGGCCAAGCCGCGCCTTCCATAATTTGAATATTAAACGCCAAAAATGAAAGCCCCCGGTTGGCGGTCACCGACGCGTCCAGCTGCCGGAACGAACCGGCTGCGGCGTTTCGCGGATTCGCGAACGGCGGCAACCCGTCCAGGTCACGCTGCCGGTTCAGCGCCTCGAACGTCTTGCGCGGCATAAAAACCTCGCCCCGCACGGTCAGCACATCCGGGGCATTCCGTATTTCCTTGGGAATGTCGCGCACCACCTGCGCGTTGTGCGTCACATCCTCGCCGGTCACGCCGTCGCCGCGGGTTGCCGCGAGTGTGAGCCTGCCGCGTTCGTAGCGAAGCGCCACCGAAAGACCGTCGATCTTCGGTTCCACGCAGTAGGGCACCTCCCCCACCGCATCCGTGATCCTCGCGCAAAAAGCCAGCAGTTCCTCTTCCGAAAACACGTCCTGCAGGCTCAGCAGCGGCGCGTCGTGACGCACGGGCGAAAACGCCGCCGACGCGCCCACTAGCTTCGTCGGCGACGCTTCGCCGTCCTGCAAGCCGGATTCTTCCTCCAACTCGCGCAAGCGGCGCATCAGCGCGTCATATTCGTCGTCGGGCATGATCGGGTCGTCATTGAGGTGGTACGCCTCGTTCGCGCGGGTCAGCAGCTCGCGCAGACGTTTGATTTCCTCTTCCAAAGCCGTTCCCCTTTATGCTTTACACTCCAAAGAGAGGTTCCCCTTCTGCCTATGAATCTGTGTTACCCTTAAAGATATTTTTGGCAAAGTAGTAAAGCCCGTGTTTCCATACGCCGAAGTAGTGCCCGCCGTCGATTGTGTAGTAGGCGTGCCGGATGCCGTTGCTGTCAAACGCGTTGTGATAGTTCAGCGGGTTGTCGTAGACCACGGTGTCTTGGTTCCCGTTGCAGATCAGGATAAAGGTATTGTCTTTATACTCGTCGGGCAGCGTCATTTCCTCGGGGGACAGCTGCCCCGGCATTTCGCCGGAGGAAAGCAATCCGGGCGCGGGTGAAAACGCGGCGAAATAACCGAAGGTATCCGGCATCGACACGCCGATAAAGAGCGCTTCCCGGCCTCCCATCGACAGCCCCGCGACGGCGCAATCCTCCCGTTTGTCCGAGACGGAGTAATTCTCCTGTATAAAGGGCATCAAGTCGTCGCGCAGGTCGTTGATAAAGTTGTCGAACGCGGCGATGCTTTCGGCGCTGAATACATCGCTCGGCGTGTTATCGTTCGCGGCCGCCCGGATATTGGGCATGACCGCGACCATCGGCGGCGCTTCTCCCGCCTCGAGGAGATTGCTCAGGACTTCGTTTGGGTTGCCACCCCGCCATTCGGTATGATTTCCGCCGATTCCGTGCAGCAGGTACAGCACGGGGTAAGTGGTGTCCTCGTTGTAGCCGGGCGGTGTGTAGACAAGACATTTCCGCGTCGAGCCGGTGGTTTTAGAATCATACTCGACCTCGGTTATTTCACCGTATGTTACGCCCTCAACGAGCTTGTCATAATTCTCCGGCGCACTGTAGTCCGCAGATTCCAGAGAGGTCAGAATGTCTTCCAAGCCAATATCCTCCATTTCAATTACGCTGGGAGACGGCTCCGCCGGTGACGGCGACGGTGTCGGATCCGGTGTTGGCGAGGGTGTGGGCGTTTCCTCCTGCGCCGGACTGTTTTCAACAGGGGGTTCTTCCGCCGGCTGTGATGTACAGCCGGACAAAAGAGCAAGGCAAACGAGGATCATAGCAGTTTTTTTCATCTTGGCAGCGTCCTTTCTCTTTTCGCTTGCGGTTAAAACCGGCCGCAAACCGTCTCCGGCGGCTGCCGTCAGAACAACCGCAAAAAAACGTACACCGCCGCCAGTTCCATAGCGACGGCGTGTTAGAGATTTGCATCTTCGTCCCAGGCTAACCGCTTTTAGCAACGCCCTTAATATATCAATGTTTTTCTTCCTTGTCAACCGCAGTTTTGCCAAAGGTCAGTTCAGCACGCAAATACCGAGGTTTATATACGAGAGATACCCCGACCAGATACAGCAGGCAATCAGCATTTTTCGCGCGCGCCGCGAAACCGGGCGTATCAGCTTCATGGCATGCAGCCATACCCCTGTCAGAAGAAGCAGGACGACCAGTCCGGCGGCTTTTGCGTCAAGCCGGAAAAAGATCGCCGGCCACGCGAGCGTCAAGACCAGCGATACATAAAATGAAGTCATCACCTTGCGTCCGTCGCCCGATTTACAGTCGATACGCCGCGCCGCCGACACCGCCAGCAGCAAAGTCAACGCCCACCCCACCGGAATCATCCAAACCGGGGGGAATAAAAGCGGTCTTTTCAGCACCGCAAACTCTTCCCCCATCCGCAGTGTAAACAAACTGGCCAGAAACCCGGTCAGCGCGGCCAGAAAATAATGAAACGCCGCCCGTTTCCCCGTCATCGTAAACCCTCCAAACCGCCACCGCTTTTGCTACATACGTATGTCCGGGCGGGACAAAGTATGCGCCTCCCTGCCCGCCGGGTTTACGCTTCGTTTTTCG
>JAISVY010000033.1 GCA_031271325.1 Oscillospiraceae bacterium | reverse complement strand
CAAGCCGGAGCGGATTTTCAACATGCCCACTATATTTGTGGCTTAACGGCAAAATTGTGCGTGGCGTTTTACGCCACGCACGGTTCTGCTTAACCTGACGGCGAACGGAGAAATGCCTTGTGAAAAAAGAGGCGCTTCGCGCCAATCATCTTTCGTTCAGCCGGAACGGCGAGAAAATTCTCTCCAACATTTCCTTTTGCCTGTATGAGGGGGAGATCCTCGGAATCACCGGCATAAACGGTGTCGGAAAAACGACGCTCGCGCGGATCCTCGCCGGCGTGACGACGTCGGATTCGGGACGGATTTTTTTTGACGGCGCCGAATTGGACATCCAGTCGCCAAGGGACGCGATCCGCAGTAAGATCGGCTATGTGGCGGAGGAACCGCAGTTTCTGCCCAATATGACGGTGGCGGAAAACCTGATTCTGGGGATAGACAAAAACCCGAAGCTGTACCGCAGCCGCCGCGCTCTCAACGAGAACGCGAAACGCATCCTCTCGCGCTTCCCCTCCAACGTAAACCCGAAGGCGACGCTGGAATCACTGACGTTTTTTCAGGTGAAGGCGGTGCAAATCGCGCGTCAGCTTGCCGCGCACCCCCGCGTATTGGTTTTCGACGGGCTGGCGAACTCGTTTTCCGAAAACGAGGTGGAAGATTTAAGGAGGATCTTCGCGCAGGCGACGGCGGAAGGCATCGCGATTATTTATACTTCGCACAACTACGAAGACGTCATCCGGCTGGCCGACAGGATTTTGGTGCTGCGCAGCGCGTGTCTGGTCGCCGAACTGCCGAAGGAGCGCTTTGACAGGAATACGATTAAACGCTTGATGGTGGAAGAGGAACCAAAGCCCGCGCCGGATGCGGCGGAAGCCGCGAAAGCATACGGCAAAGAAGTGTTCCGGGTCAGTGAACTGAGCGCCGGGCCGATACGCGGCCTCTCGTTCTCCGTCCGTCTGGGAGAGATTCTCGGCATCACGGAGCTGTCGGGCAACGTGCGGTCTGCCCTGGTGAAATGCCTCGCCGGCGATACCCCCATACGGGGCGGCGGCGTATATGTCGGCGGGGTGCTCCGGCGGATTGAGTCCCCGCGCGACGCGATCAAAAGCGGCATCGGATTGTATTTTGAAAAAAGGGACAAAATGCTGTTGAATGACCGCGATTCCGTTTTGATGAATATTTCGATGGGCGTCCTCAGACGGATCAGCTCAGGAGGGATCCTGAGCCGGAGAAGGGAATCCCTGCTGGCAAGGGAATATTGCGCCCGTTTCGGCGTACTCAACGACTTCCGGCAGAGAATCGGCAATCTCAACAGCGCGGATCTCGCGAAGGTCGCTTTGGCGCGGTGTATGGCAAGCAACCCGCGCGTTCTGATCCTTGACGAGCCAAACCGTGAGCTGGATAGCAAAAACATCGCCGTCTTGTGCGACATCCTTGAGGAAGTCAGGTGGCACTGCGGAATCATCATCATCTTTTCCAAAATCGACGCGCTTTCCCGGTGCTGCGACCGCACGATGATCCTCCACAACAACCGGAGCATCGGCGAAATCGGCAAGGGAGCGCTCTCCTATGAAGAAGTCGTTCGTATGATCGAGATGAAGGGAGCGGAAGCAAGTGATTGACGTTCTGATCATTGACGATGAAATATGGGTGACACGGCTGCTTGAAAAGCTGATACGGTGGGAAGACCTTGGCTTTCGGATTGTCGGCGTGTATCACGACGGGCGGGAGGGGCTGGCCGGAATCAGGGAGCTGCGCCCCCATCTGGTGCTTACCGACATCCGTATGCCGGGGATTACGGGGCTGGACATTATGCGGGAGACTCAGGAGAACGGCGACGCCCCGATGTTTATCATCATCAGCGGGTATAACGATTTTGAATATGCCCAGACCGCCCTGTCTTACGGCGCGCTCGGCTATCTGCTGAAGCCGATTGACCAGAAAGAACTGGAAAAATATATCAGCAAGGCGCAGAACCTGCACACGCAGAAACAGCGGAAGTGGCAGGAAGAACAAGCCCTGCAAAATTCAATGGGGCAGATGACGGAGAACCTTAGAGAGCGGGTTTTCCTGAACCTGTTTGAAGGTGTCGGGAACCCGGAGGAGGATATATCCTCGCTGAATTCCGTTCTCCGACTGAACTTAATGCAGGGGGACTTTATAACGGCAGGGGTCTTTCTGGACACGGAAGACCGGGCTGCCGAAGTGAAGGAACTGATCACGCGCACCATCTGGAAGGTCAACCTTCCGGCCTACTGCTATGAGATGCTGACCCTGCCGATGCCGCAGGAAATGCTGCTGGTGCTGAATTACGCCGAAGGGACGACGCGTAAGATCGAACAGTCCCTCTTCCATATGTTTGACGAGGTGCTGTCGTCCAAGCCCGCCTGCGGCGTGACGCTGGGGATCGGCGAACCGGTCGGCAGGATCGGCGAGCTTTCGCAAAGCTACCGTCAGCTGCGCGAAATGCAGATGTCGCGGCTGGTGCACGGTTCCAACCGCGTCTACAACAGCCGCACCGAACCGCGCACCAGTCAGGATGAGAACCAGATGCTGTACCCCACCTTTGACATAAGTCTCAAACAGGCGTTTAACGGCGGGCATGCCTCCGAAGTCGCGAAACTGACAGGGTTTGCCGTTGACCGGTTTATGGCGAAGGCACAGAAATACCCGGTGCTGCTGATGCGCGGGGTCAGCCGGCTGCTGGCGCTTTATGAGGTCAACGCGGCATTCGCCGCCGAAAAATACCCTTTTTCAGAAAAACGGAGAGCGCTTGCCGGCGCGGGTTCGGTGGGACAGATCAAGCAGATGCTGGCGGAGATCGCGGCGGAACTGATCGCCGCGCGGGCGGGCGGCGAAGCCGCTTCGGGCGCTTCGGCAATGCAGAAGGCGCTGGAGTATATCGAAAACAGCTATACGCAGGATATAAGCCTCAGTGATGTGGCCGAGGTCGTGAACCTGAACCCCAACTATTTCAGCGAGGTGTTCAAGCGTGAAACCGGGGTGAACTTCAAGGAATATCTTATTTCAAAGCGGATTGGCTCCGCGAAGGAGCTGCTGCGCAACCCGGCTTACAAGCTGAATGAAATCGCGGAGCTGACAGGCTACAACGATACCAAGAACTTTGGGAGGTCGTTTAAAAAGACCATCGGCGTAACCCCGATGGAGTACAGAAAGCTGATGACAGGCAATGGTCAGTAAGAAAATATCTGTCCGCGCCGCCCTGCGTTTTTTCCTTGCCGGCAGTGTGCTGCTGTTTTTGGTTTGCCTTTGGCTCGTCCGCCGTCTTGGGATTTGGCGTTTGCTGTTCGGCGAAGGCCGGGTCACGCCGGACAATGTCTTAGCCATCGCCGTGATTCTTGGCTGTGTGATCAATGTATTTTTGTTTGTGCGCCTGATCTTCCGTATCATCAACGATCTGGAGAAACTGATCAATACGCTGAAGGAAGCGGCCGAAAAAAACGGCGCGAACTTTGACGACATCATGGGCGGCTCAAAGCACAGCAGCCTGACCGGCTTGCTGCAGTTTTTACTGCAGCGGGAAGCAGCCGCGCAGATTATGACCAAGCAGGCGGAGATCAACGCCCTGCAAAACCAGATCAACCCGCATTTCCTGTACAACACCTTGGAGACAATCCGCGGTCAGGCGCTGTGCAGCGGCGAGACGCAGATCGCGGAAACCACCAAAGCCCTTGCGGACATCTTCCGTTACAACATCAGCAAAAAGGGCACGATGATTCACTTGACCGAAGAGCTGGCCAATATAGACAGCTATATTAAAATCCAGCGGATCCGTTTCAACGACAAATTCGAGTTGGTTTCCCAAATTGACGAAGACGCCAAGGAAATCCTGATTCCCAAGCTGCTGGTGCAGCCGGTGATCGAAAACGCCCTCCGGCACGGTTTGGAACCGAAGTCCGGGAAAGGGGAAATTATACTGCGCGCGTTCCGCACCGAAAAAAGCCTGGAAATTTCCGTGCTGGACGACGGCGTAGGGATGCCGCCGGAAAAGCTGTCTGCTTTGAACGATAAACTTTCGGCGCAATACGCGGGAACCTTCGGGACGGTCGAAAACAATATCGGGCTTGAAAATGTCAATGAACGCATTAAGCTGATTTACGGGCAGGAATACGGCATCTCCGTTATGAGCGCGCAAAATGCCGGGACAAAGGTCACGCTGTCGCTGGGGATCCTGCCGAGCTTTCTCACTCCGCAAACCGACGCGTAACGGG
>JAISVY010000162.1 GCA_031271325.1 Oscillospiraceae bacterium | reverse complement strand
CTTGGGTACTGTCTTCTGCGGTTATTCCGCCGCAACGTGAACGTAGAAGTTGTCTGCGAGCAGTTGGGTCGCCGCTTTGCCCAGTTCGGCTACGCCGATGTTATCAAGCCTTGTCATGTATTCGTCCCAAAGGGCGTCAAAGTCTTCCGGCGCGGCGGAGCAAACCATCGGAAGGTACTGCGCCGTAAGGTCGTTGCACTCGCTGTGCAGCATACCGAAGTCGCTGTCAGCCGGCTGGACGTCCCAAAGGTTCCACGCCTGACCCCATTCCGAGGGGATGAATTCATCCCCCGAGGGGAACAGTTCTTTCCAGCTGTTTACGCCGTAGGCGGTCAGCGTAACTTTCGCCTCGTCGTTGTAGTCAGACCATTGAACGGTGCCGTCGTCGAGCGGGTTGAACTTATATCCGTTGGAGTCTTCGCCGCCGCCGATCGTCGGCCACGGGTAGGTCATCATGCCGATAGCGGTTTTCACGTCATTGCCGGGCTGCTTTTGCGCTTCCAGCTCCGCCGCTGTCCACTGGCGCTTTCCGTCCTTGATTTCCCAATGCTTTCCTTCGATGCCCCACGCGGACAGGATTTGTGTCTCTTCCTTACACAGATAATCGAGGAACTGAATCGCGCGTACGGGATCCGCGCAGTTTTGGGTGATGCCCACGCCGTTTGTCGGGGTGTAAGCCGACGGGCGATAGGCCGGGTGTTTGATGTCCTTGCTGATTGTCACGGGCAGTCGGGCATAGGTGCGCTCATATTTGCCTTCTTGGCTCAGGATGTCTTCACCGGCCACATACTCCCAGTGACCGTCGGACAGCGCCAGCACACGGCCGGAGGAAATTTTCGCGAGATACTCGTCATAAGTCTGGGTGAACGCGTCGGGGTCAAGCAGCCCCTCGTTGTACATGCCGTTCATCCAGCGGTAGTAGTCCTCAATGCCCGGGAGGGAGAATGCGTAGGTGACCTCGTAGGTAGCGGGGTCAACGTAGAAGTTTCCGTCGTCCGGGAAGCCGAGGGCGCGCAGACCGGGGTTAATCAGCGTGATGAAGTAACGCCAGCCCTCGCCGCAGGTGAGCGTCATGCCGATGGTCGGCTGACCGTCGATCTCCGGGTACTTTTCCTTGTACGCCTTGATGGCGGCTTTGAATTGGTCAAGGGTGCGGATTTCCGGGTATCCCTGATCCTTCAGGACAGCGTGCTGAATTTCAAAGGAGTCTTCGGGGTCTTCGCTGATTTGGTTGACGAAGTCCTGCCCCAGGTAATGGATATGCCCGTCCGCGTCCCGCATCCGCTCGTACGCGTCCCCGTACAGGGCTTTGATATTGGGACCGTACTGGTCGATCAGCGGGGACATGTCGATGTAAACGTCGGCATCCAGAAAGTTGCTGACATGCGAGCGGGAGAAGATAAAGTCGGGGTAGCTCTGATCGGCGATCATCAGGGTGATCTGCTCGGAGACATCGCCGACGCCGAATTGATACTTGACGGTGACGCCGGTATCCGCGGTGATGACCTGCGAAACCTCGCCTTTGAAATCCTCTTCGATGCGGTTCGCGATGACGTCCTCGCCGTAGATCGTGAAGGTGATCGGTTCCGGCGCGGCGGGTTCCGTTGTGCCGGGATCCGCTTGGTTCTGGCCGGATTGCGTGTTGGTGTCCCCGGATTCGACGGCAGGCGAAGAAGACGGGGCGCACGCCGTAAGAGCCAGCAGGGCGGCCAGGCATACGGCGGCAAGTTTTAGCAACGTTTTCACTTTGTTTCCTCCTGAATATAGTTTTTTATTCATACCGTCCTAAGACGGAGGGTATGACACGGGGGAGAGCGGTTCCGTAATCCGGCGGCTTGGCTTGGAGAAACATGGTCACGGCGAGCCTGAGAGTGTGACAGGGCTGCCGGCGTACAGGCGGTGAAGCCGTGTTAACTTTTCACCGCGCCGAGGGTAAGACCGGAGACGAAATACTTTTGCACGAACGGATAGACCAAGAGGATGGGCAGCACGGCCACGACGGTTACCGCCATTCGTATCGACAGAGGCGAAATGCTTTGCGACTGCGCAAGCTGCCCGGCCTGACCGAGGTGCTGGTTCCCCTGCTGGGACATCGATTGCTGCAGGATCTTCATCAGCTCGTACTGCAGCGTCGTGATTTTTTCGTTAAACGGGGCGTAGAGGTAAGTGTCAAACCATGAGTTCCACTGACCTACGGCGTAAAACAGGCCGACGGTGGCCGTAACCGGCAGGCAAAGCGGCATGATGATTTTGACGAATACGGTAAAGTCGTTGGCTCCGTCCAAAAACGCCGATTCCTGAAGGCTGTAGGGAAGCTGCTCGATAAAGCTGCGCACCAGAATCAAGTTGTACGCGCTGATCAGCCCGGGGACAATATAGACCCAAAAGCTGTTGTTCAGCCCGAAACTTCGGATCACCATGAAGTGCGGAATCAGCCCGCTGTCGATATACATGGTGAACAGGAACAGGGCGGTGAAAAAGCGCCGGAATATAAAATCCTTGCGGCTCAGCACGTAGGCGAGCATACAGGTGGACAAAAGGCTGACCACCGTCCCGACCACGGTTCGCAGAAGGGAGATCATCCCGCCCTGAAGCAAAAGGGGGAAACGCCCAAGCTCCTTGAAGTTGTCCAGCGTGGGCGTACGCGGAATGATCCCTACGCCGCCTTTGATCGAGTCCGAGGATTCGTTGAACGCGATGGCAAGCACGTTCAAAAAGGGGAAGAGGGTCGCGACAAGAACGGTCAGCGTAACGGCGTATATCACAAAATCAATGACATAATCGCCCTTTGTTTTGCGGAATCTGCGGTGTCTTTGCGTCACCATGCCGGCGACCTCCTAACGGTTCCTTATAAACTGGGGTTTTTCTTTCGGGCGGGATGTTTCAGAGGATGCTTGTGTCTCCGGTTTTCTTGGCGAGGGCGTTTGCGATCAGAACCATGACGACCGACACGACCGATTTGAACATCCCGATGGCCGTGCCGAAGCTGTACCGGCTTTGCCCGATGCCGTATTTAAGGGCGTAGACGTCCAAAACCTCCGAGGTGTTCCGCGTCATGTCATTGCCGAGCAGCATTTGCTTTTCAAAACCCACGCTGATGAGCCAGCCGATGTCCATAATCAGGATGACCGTGATGACGGGCATGATACAGGGAAGGGTTACGTACCAGATTTTCCGGAGCCGCCCGGCGCCGTCGATCTCGGCGGATTCATACAGCCCCTGATCAACGCTGGTAATGGCTGCGAGGAAGATGATCGCGTTCCAGCCAAGCTCTTTCCAAATCTCGCTGACGGTCATGATGCCCCAGAAGAGGTTTTGGTCGGCAAGGAAGGGCACCCGTTTTTCCGCCAGACCCAGACCGACCAAAAGGTCGTTGATCGGACCCTCGGTTGAGAGCATCACGCTGATCATGCCGGCCGCCACAACCCAAGAGATGAAGTGCGGCAGGTAAGAGATCGTTTGCGTAATCCGTTTAAACCGTTTCGCGCGCAGCTCGTTCAGCATCAGCGCGAAGATGATCGGGGAGACAAATCCGAACGCCAGAAGCAGCAAGCTCATTGCCAATGTATTCCTCAACGCAAGGAAGAAACGCCCCTGCGTCGTCAGGTCTTCCCAAAGCGCTTCAAAATGCTTCAGCCCGACAAACGGCGCGCTGAAATAGCTCTGCAGTACGTCGCCCTTCAGCTTGAAATCCTGAAACGCCATGCTCCAGCCCAACAGAGGGAGATAGCAGAAGAGAAGCACCCAAACAAAGAACGGAAGCGACATGATCAGGAGAAAACGCTGCTTGAAAAGCCTTTCCGAAAGGCGGGGGCGGTCGCCCTTTGACCTTACACGGATTACGGCTGCCTCTGCGGGTTTGCGCACGGTCTTCACCTCGTTCATGGTTTTTATGAAGTTAATTACTCAACTACATTAACTATCTTGCCCTCATCATAGCACGGCTTCTCTTGTTTGTAAATATGCATAATAGCCAATATTTCTGTCGAATCTTTGTGCATAATGACGATTATCGTCAAAGGTATTGACAAAATGGCGATTGTATACTATTGTAATAGCAAGGCAATTAGTATAGGTGGTTGAGTAATGGGCAATCCAATTTCGCTCCTGAAATCCCGGCACAGACAGATGGCCTTTGATCTGCTCTACCGCAAGCGGGTCATTTCCCGTGTGGAGATTGCGCGGGAGCTGGGAGTCAGCCTTCAAACAGCTATGAAAATTATGGGGTATTTTACCGATTTCGGACTCGCGTACTGCGTGGGCGGCGGAGACAGCCAGATCGGGCGCAGACCGCAGATGTATGAGATCAACCCCGGCGCGGCGTATATCATCGCGGCTGTGAACGAGGGCAGCATACTGCGCGTCGGGGTGCTGAACCTATGCCGTGAGCTGCTTTGCGAGGAAACGGCGGAGCTGCGCGGCGGCGTGCGGGAGGCGCTTGTCTGTCAGCCCTGCGAGATGGCAGACCGGCTGCTGGACGGGCTGAAACGCGAGGGGCGGCGCACCGGCAAGCTGCTCGGCACCGGCGTATGCCTGCCCGCCGTGGTGGACAACGAGCGCCGCACCATATCGTTCGCGCCCAGCTTCACCATGAACGCGCCGTACCAAATCGGAAGCCTGCTCGACGAGATCGCGGAGCGCACCGGCGCGTCCGTATTGATTGAGAACGACGTGAACGCGGCGGTATACGGCGAATGTTCCTGCCGGGACTGTGCGGATTTGGCGTATATCAACATCGGCTCCGGCATCGGCATGGGTCTTGTGCTGGACGGCAAGCTCCGGCACGGCCCGGCTTTCACGGCGGGGGAAATCGGAATCATGCCGTATAACGGTCCCGGCGCGCCGCAGGAAACGCGCAGCACGGAAGACCTGATCGGTCTTGACGCGCTGAAAAAACGCTTCGGGTTCGACAGGCAGTTTGGCACGCAGGCGATGGACGCGCAGGCGCGGATACTGATGATCAACGCCGTCGCCGACACCGTGGGGTACATCATCGCGGTCTGCGCGGCGATGGTTAACATCTCCGATTTTATTGTGGGCGGTCTCACGATGGATTTGCTGGGCGAGGAGCTTTTTGAGGCGCTTTGCCGCAAAGCGGGAAAGCTGTCGCCGGTTCCGGTGACACTGCACACCCAAAGCCTCGCCTGCCCCTCCCTTGCGGGAGCCGCGCAGAAAG
This sequence comes from Oscillospiraceae bacterium, assembly GCA_031271325.1. GTDB lineage: Bacteria > Bacillota > Clostridia > Oscillospirales > UBA929 > UBA929. The sequence continues at coordinate 3,889 of JAISVY010000162.1, read as the reverse complement.
TGATCGACGCGAATATCGGCGCACTGCTGACAATGGACGACGAAACTCAAACTCCGAAAGAGGAAAATATATAAATGAGGTGCTTTATGAAAAGACGGATCCTTTCCATGGTGCTGACGATGCCCTTATCACTGGCCTTCCTGACGACAGCCTGTTCCTCGCCCGTAGCCTCTCCTTCCGCCCCCTCGGCGGATATATCCCCCGAGGCGCAGCGGCCTGCGGCGTCTCCGGCCGAAGCGCCTCCGTCCGAGGAAGCCCCGGTACCCGTGCCGTCCAAGCCTCCGGCTACGCCGCCGCCCGCGCCGAACAACCCGTTTTCAACCAAGGCGGCTTACACGGTCGCGCCGGTGATGCCGACCGATAACGTCAATCCCGCCGAAACGGTGCTGGGTCTGTTCTGGGAAATCTTGAACGAAAACCTGATTGTGGACTCGACCAGCCCGGCCGACAGGGACGGCTTTCGCATGGTGCTTCAGCACACCCTTTGGTGGGAACTGAGCGCGGACGCCGGGGACAGCCAAATCTCCTATTCGTCCATCAACGTGTCCGAATCGCAGGGGTACGGTATGCTGATGCTCGCTTATATGTCGGGTTGTGAGGAATGGCTCAACAGCAAGGGGTATACATGGATTTACGACTGCGTAAGCCTCCAGCAGTATTACGACGCCATGCTGCGCACCGTCCAGCGCTTCCCCAGCAGCATCGGACCGAACCTGTTTACATGGGAGCTGTTCGGCTACCGGGACGCGCAGCATCCCGAAGGCTACGAGGTGGAGGACGGCATCAAAAAAGCCCCGTTCTATCAGGATCCGGCCGATGCCGACAGCGCGCTGGACGGCGATATGGACATCATTTATTCCCTTCTCCTCGCGGATAAGCAATGGGGCAGCGACGGCCGTTTCAACTACAGGCAAATCGCGCTGACCATGCTCGGCGACCTGTGGGACTATTGCGTACATAAAGAGTACAAGACGCTTCTGCTCGGCGACTGGGCATCCCGGACAAGGGACACCGTCCTGAACAGCGCGACCCGCTCGTCCGACTTTATCCTCACCCATTTGGCGGCATACGCGGCGGCAGACCCCGACCATGATTGGAACGCGGTGCTGGAAGCGACCTGCGGTGTGATCGCCGATGTGCGCGACGCCGAAAACGCCTTGGGTGAAGCGCATCAGAACGGCCTTCTCCCCGATTTCATCATCAGGGACGCGGAAACCGGCAAGTGGGCTGTTCCCGCCGGGTATGTGCTGGAGGGGAACGACGGGGACTTTTCCTACAACGCGTGCAGGGTGCCGTGGAGGCTTGGCGCTTACTACATGCTGTACGGCGACATTGAACTGGGGAACGGCGATACGCTGTACAACGCCTGTATCGCGCCGATGGACACGTTCGCGCGGGGCTGGGCGAATTTCGGCGGAAGCGGCAGCCTGTCCAACTTCGGACCGGTTGACCTGACCGGCAGCAGCGGCAATTACGGATATACCGAACCGACGCTGTTCGCGCCGCCCTTCCTTGTGACCGCGGCGGCGACCGGCGGCAGCCCGGAATGGGTTGAGCTTTTCTATACCGGCGGAGCCGCCGAATTTACCGGCGACACATACAGCGACTACATAAAACTGCTGGTTCTGCTGACCGCTTCGGGGAACTGGTGGCTGCCATAGAATACAAAGGGGGAAGAGCACCATGTCAAAGTTAAAGGCCGCGGTGATCGGCGCGGGAAGCACCTATACGCCGGAGCTGATCGAAGGGTTTATCTCCCGGAGGGAGAGCCTTCCGTGGGACAGCGTCACGCTGATGGACATCGACCCGAAACGCCTTGAAATTGTCGGCGGGCTTGCCAGGCGCCAGCTGGAAGCGGGCGGTTATCGCGGCGAACTTATGCTGACGCAGGATGCGGACAGGGCAATAGACGGCGCGTCGTTCGTGTTCGCCCAGATCCGGGTGGGCAAGATGGGGGCGCGTATCCTCGACGAGAAGATCCCTTTGAAATACGGTCTGTTGGGTCAGGAGACGACCGGGGCGGGCGGCTTTATGAACGCGCTGCGCACGGTGCCCGTTATTTTGGAGCTTGCCGAGACGATGCGGCGCGGCGCGGCTCCCGGCGCGTGGCTGATCAATTTTTCCAACCCCTCCGGCATTATCGCCGAGGCGGTGCTGAACCATACGGCGCTGAATATGGTGGGACTGTGCAATTGCCCGGTCAATATGCTTCGGGAAGTCGCCGATTCGCTTGGGTCAACCGGCTTTTCCTACGAATATGTCGGTTTGAATCACCTGAGCTGGATCACAAGCGTCGTGCGGGACGGCGAGGACGTGGTCGCCGCGCTTTCGGGCAAAGCGGGCGCTTCGATGAAGAATGTCCCCGAGATAGAATACGACGACGCGCTGCTTCGTGCCGTTCCGTATATCCCAAGCTCATACCTCAGTTATTTTTACACGAGGGACCAGCAGCTGCAAAAATGCCTGAAGGCAGAAAAGACGCGCGGGGAAATCTGCCTGGAGCTGGATGAGAAACTGATGCGGCAATACGCCGAGCCGGATCTGCGCGTGAAGCCGCCGGAACTTTCACAGCGCGGCGGCGCGCTCTACTCCACGGCGGCGGTATCGGCGGCGGACGCTATTCTGAACGGAAAAGACGAAATCCATGTGGTGACGGCAAAAAACAACGGCGCGGTGCCGTTTATGGACGACAGCGACGTTGTGGAGGTCAAATGTATGCTCGGCAAGGGCGGTGTGACGCCGCAGCCGGTTCGTGTATACAACGATTATATCGCGGGGCTGATGCGGGCGGTCAAAGCCTATGAAAAACTGACCGTGAAGGCCGCCGTCAACGGCGATTCCGACGCCGCGCTGGCGGCGCTGATGGCGCATCCGCTCATAGGCGACTATGACAGAGCCGCGCCGATGCTTTCTGAAATGCTGGAAGCCAACCGCGCGTTTCTGCCGAGGTTTTTCGTATGAGTAAATTGATTATTGGCGTGGACGGGGGCGGCACAAAAAGCCATCTGGCGCTGTTTGACGCCGCCGGGAATTGCGCCGGGGTGTCGGTCTGCGGACCGCTCAACCATGAATGTTTGGAAGGCTCGTTCGGCGAGCTGGAATCAGTGCTTGGCAATTTTATCCTCGGCGCGCTTCGCGCCGCGAACGCCGAAGTGAGCGATGTAAACCACGCGCTATTCGGGATTGCGGGCGTTGACACAAAGGTTCAGCATCAAATTATTTCCGATATGCTGCGCAGGATTGGGCTTTCCAAGTTTACCCTTTGCAACGACGCGTTTCTCGGGGTCGCGGCGGGCTGCCCGGACGGTAACGGCATCTGCGCGATCAACGGAACCGGCTCCGCGATGGCGGGCGTTGACGGCAGCGGGGACTCGATACAGGTCGGCGGCATCGGGGAGCTGTCCAACGATTGCGGCGGAAGCGGCTGGTATGTCACGCAGGCGCTGGGTGCCGTTTACGGCGCGCTGTTTAAGAGGGAAAGACCGACGGTTCTGCGCGAGATGATGTTTGACCTGATCGGCGTGACGCGTGAAGAGGATTATGTGGAAGCGCTGACCGGCGCGATCAACAGCGATTCGCTGGACAGAAAAGCGCTGAACCGCCTTGCTTTCATCGCCGCGTCCGAAGGGGATCCGGCGGCGCGGGATATTCTGGAAACTTCGGCGGCTCACTACGCGGGGGGGATTGCCTATTTGGCGGATAAACTGGACTTCCCAAAGGACAGGACGCTTTATGTGGCGCTTGCCGGCTCGGTCTTTATCCGGGAAAAGGTCAAGATCCTGCCCCGCCTGATCGAACAGCGCGTCAAAGAAGCGCTCCGCGGCCGTACCGTTGCGTTTGTGAACCTTGAAACCGTGCCGGTGGCCGGCGCTGTTCTCTGGGCTTCAAA
>JAISVY010000138.1 GCA_031271325.1 Oscillospiraceae bacterium | reverse complement strand
CAGTTATATTATGTATAAGCCGCGCTTCCGCTGGTGATACTAGCGGCGGAGGTGTTACCATTGAGTAATCAAAAAGGAAACAAGCTGCTTGACTTCTTGGCGGGCAAAGGGTTCTATGTGGTATTAATTTTGTGCGTGGCCGCCATCGGCGTCTCCGGGTACATGCTTTTCTTCGGAGGCCCTGAGGACGATATTCCCGGCTCGCCGAGCCTTGCGCTGGTATCCCCGAATCCCAGCCCCGCGCTGCCGTCCGCCGCGCCGCCTGTTCCGTCGCCGTCGCCTGTGCTGCCGCCGCCGTCGCCCCCGCGGCAACTGATTCCGTCACCGCCGCCCTTACCCCAAAGCGGAGCGCCCGATCCGGCGGAAGACGCGGGAGTTCCCGACCCGGCGGAAGACAGCGTTGAAACCGCGGGATCGGCGGAGGACATCCCCGACGTACCGGACGTACCCGACGTTCCGGCGGACGAGCCTGTTACAGAAACCGTATTCGCGCTGCCGGTCAGCGGGAATCTTCTGGTGCCTTACAGCGAGAGCGCCGACGTGTTTTATGAATATCTGCGCGAATGGCGTTATCACCCCGGCGTCGATCTGGAGGCAAACGCGGGCGCGCTGGTGCTGTGCGCCGCCGACGGCGTTGTAAAGGAAGTCATAGAAAGCGCCGCGCGTAATATGGGCACGACCGTCGTCGTCGAGCATGCAAACGGCTTTGAGACGCTGTACTCGAATCTGTCGGAAACGGTCAGCGTCAGAGCCGGTCAAACGATCGCGGCAGGCGATACGGTCGGGACTGTCGGCAGCACGGCGATCAGTGAGTTAGCCCTGCCGCCGCATCTGCACTTTGAAATCCTCAAAAACGGCGAGCCGGTAGACCCGATGGAGTATCTGCCGGAATAACGGATGGGCATGTTGAAAATTGCCCGCTCCGGCTTGCGATGCCGCGCCCTGCACATGGCGTTGAAACCGGCGGCGCGCCGGGGTCGTCGCGCCCTACGCGTCCTAATTGTCCATTGTCAACTGTCCATTGTCCATTGCCACAGGCGCTCGTTCGCCTTTCAGGCGAACACGCAATTTTCAACACTTCGCGGAAAGCTCTGTGAACGGGGGACGTTGGAAACAGCGTCCCCCGCGCGTGCTGACGCTCAATGTCTTGCAAAAAACCGAAGTATCCTGTATACTGGGAAAAGCCCTAAAAACCTCATATTCGCCCCATGGACGGTTAACTGTTACCAGTGTACAGATAACAGTCAGACGGTCAGGCTGTTTCCCGCGTTCTAAACTGTTGTCTGTTGGGCATGTTGAAAATTACCCGCTCCGGCTTGCGGTGCCGTGCCCTGCACATGGCGTTGAAACCGGCGGCGCGCCGGGGTCGCCGCGCCCTACGCGTCCTAATTGTCCATTGCCACTACAAGAAAATACGGGGGAAGTGTTTTGAAAAACTTGCACTACTTATTCGTCTACCCGGACTTTTTGGAAGCGACCAAAGATATAAAAAACATCCCCGGCAACTACAACGAAGGGATCGCTTCGATCTCCGCCGTGCTGAAACTCGCCGGGCACTCGGTGAGTCTCTATCATCTCACCTATATGCCGGGCAAAGCGGAGTTTATCGAACGGGTTAAATCGTTCGCTCCCGACATGATCGGTCTCACCATCCGCACCAGCGCCCTAACGTTCGCGGCGGAGATGGCCGGGTGGCTGGACGACGAACTTCCCGGAATATACGTGATGGCGGGCGGTTATCATTCGTCTCTCGCGCCGGAGGAGGTTGTTTCCCTGCGGGGTATCGACGCCGCCTGCGTCGGCGAAGGGGAATATGTCTGCCTGGATTTTGTGAACCATTACGCCGAGCACGGCGAACCGAACCCTTCCGCCGACAGCTTTTGGCTAAAAGACAGCGAGGGCGCGGTGCGCCAAAACCCGGTTAGGCCGTACATCACCGACTTGGACGCGCTGCCGTTCCCCGATCTGGATCTTTTTGACTACACCCGCCTGCGGAGCAACATCCAGCAGAATACGGCGGAGGTCATCGTCAGCCGGGGGTGCCTCTACTCCTGCACCTACTGCGCCAACGCCCAACTCCGCAACATCTACCCCGACAGAAGCCATTACACACGCTTCCGCTCGCCCGAAAACGCCATCAGGCTGTTGGAGCGCGTCTTGGAAAAGGATCCTAACATCGAAGGCTTTTCGTTTAACGACGCCATTCTGAACGTGTATGAGGACTGGTTCTACGCCTTTACCGCCCTGTACAAACAGCGTATCCGCAAAAAATACACCTGTAACCTGCGCTTCAACCACCTGGACGAGCGGATGGCGAACGAGCTTGCCGAATCGGGCTGCTACCTCGTGACGATCGGGTTGGAGAACGGCAACGAGGAGTTCCGCAAGAAATACCTCCGGCGCTCGATGGAAAACGAGCATATCGTCAAGGTTTCGCATCTGCTCAAGAGCGTCGGTATCATCGTCTACACCTACAACATCGTCGGTCTGCCGCATGAGACGCTGGCGCTGTCTCTCGAAACGGTCAAGCTCAACGCGCGGATGCACGCCGACAACGTGCTGGTGTCCGCCTTCTACCCGTATCCCACGACCGAGCTGAAAAAAATCGCCGAGGAGGGCGGTTTCATCGACCCGTCGGTCAGCCCGCTCGACCCGGTGCAGCTCCGTATGCCGCAGTATCCCAAAAGCGACATCCTCTATACCAAATACAGCTTTCTAAAACTGATCAAAAAATACCGCAAGCTCTATACAACCTGCAACGGTGAAACGCTGGAACGCAAAATCGCGCGCCTGGACGCGAAAATCCTCAGCAAGCGCCACCCGCGCCGCCTGATTGCCGCCGTAAGGAAACGTACCCACCTGACCGGGGTGTTTGTCAAACGCGTCGCGGCACGGCTTCTGCCTTCGGTGTATAAGCTGCTGCGGCGCAAGCGGGACGCGAAAGCGGCGGCGAAATAGCACGCCAAACGCATGAACGGGCAAAATGCACAATAATCGGCATCCACATGTAGGGGCGACCGTCCTCGGTCGCCCGCGACTGCGGGATTTTCCGGGGTTACGGGCGGTCGGGGACGACCGCCCCTACATTTCGTCTGTGCAATATGGACATTCATGCGTTTGGCGGCGGCGAAATAGGGGAAGGGCTTGCTAACGGGTGGGGCTTGTGATATAGTGAGAGTGTGACAAAGACGCTGTAATACAGGAGGTATTCCCATGAAAAAATTTAACCTCTTGTATATCATCGTACTGTTCGCGGTCCTGCTGGTGGTGCAGAATTTCTTGATCTTGCGCGCCGTACACGAGATGTCCGGCGACGCGCGTGTCGTTAACTATTCGGGGCTTGTTCGCGGAGCGACGCAGAGGTTGGTTAAGCTGGAGCTTTCCTACCGCGAAAACGATGCGCTGATGGCGACGCTGGAAGAATATCTCTACGGTCTTGCCGGTGACGAAAACGATTACAACATCGCCTTCATGCCCTACGAGCCGTTTCAGGCGTCGGTAAGCGATCTCCTGATTATCTGGGAGGAACTGAAAACCGCCATATCGGATTACCGCGCCGGAAACACCACGGCGGAGGCGCTTCTGGAGGTCAGCGAACGGCATTTCGCGAAGGCGGACGAGGCGACGCATAACGCCGAATACGGTTCGGAAGGGAAGCTCGGCGGTACCGAACTGCTGATCCGCGCCGGAATCGCGGCCATCAGCGTCATCGTGTTGATCGTGGCGGTTTTCCTGTATCTGCTCAGGCGCTCGGAACGCAGGCAGATGGAGCTTCTTCAGGACAAAAACCGGCAGCTGGAGAGCGCTATCCTTGAGGCGAATGAGGCGAATCGCGCGAAAAGCACCTTCCTCTCCCATATGTCCCATGACATCCGTACCCCCCTGAACGGGATTATCGGCATGACGGCCATCGCCGCGCAGAACGTCACGAACCCGGAGAGGGTGAGCGACTGCCTCCGTAAGATAGACAGCTCGTCCCGGCTTCTGCACAGTCTTGTCAACGATGTGCTGGATATGTCGAAGATCGAGAGCGGTAAATTCAACGTAAACATCGGCGAGATCAATCTGTCGGAGTTTTCGCGGAACTTGGTCAATATCCTTACGCTGCAGGCTGGGGAGAAGCGGCAGGAACTGCGTGTGCCGGCGCTGTCCCTCACCCATGAGCATATTCTCGGCGACCAGCTTCGCTTGAACCAGCTCTTTATGAATATTTTATCCAACTCGGTAAAGTTTACGCCGGAGGGCGGCGTTATCGGGTTTACGGTGAAAGAGCTGCCCTGCGGGCGCGAAGGTTTTGCAAGCTATGAGTTTGTCTGCTGCGATACCGGTATCGGGATGGCCAGAGAATACTTGCAGCACATTTTCGAGTCGTTTTCCCGCGAAAAGGATTCCCGGATCGACAAGATAGAAGGCTCCGGCTTGGGACTGTCCATCACAAAGCGGATCGTCGATATGATGGGCGGAAAGATTGAAGTAGAGAGCGAAAAGAATCAGGGAACGCGGGTTACCGTTACGCTGGATTTCCCGGTCTATCAACCCGACGCCGCGCCCGGAGCGCCTTCCGAACCGGCCGTGAACCCGGAACCGGAAACCGCCCTGCGCCTGGACGGCGTGCGTGTGCTGATGGCCGAAGACAACGATCTGAATACGGAAATCGCGGTCGCCATGCTGAGTGTCGCCGGCGTGCTGCTCGATTGCGCCGAAAACGGCAAAGTAGCAGTGGAGATGTTCAACAACTCCGAGCCGAACACCTATGCCATGATCTTGATGGATATGCAAATGCCCGTGATGACCGGCTGCGAAGCGGCGGCGGCAATCCGCGCCCTCCCGCGCCCCGACGCGGGCACCGTGCCGATCATCGCCATGACGGCAAACGCGTTCGAAGAAGACGTGCGCGAAGCCCTCTCCGCCGGAATGAACGCGCACGTGCCTAAGCCTGTTCATTTTGAACAGCTGAAAGCCGTCATGAAAGGGCTTTTATAGGGGGACGGTTATTTTGCCTTATGCGCAGAAAGAATCATGCCCGATCATGACCGGGCGCTCACTCAGATAACCGATACCGCTTCCAAGCAAAACCTCCGAACCGCTTCGACGAGAAGCGGTTGTTCGCATTGCTCCATCACACGCAGCTGCAGCGATTCCGGCGTGTCGCCGGGGAGAACGTCGATCGCGCGTTGGGCGATGATCGGACCTTCGTCGGTTCCGGCGGTGACGAAATGCACCGTCGCGCCGGTCACCTTCACGCCGTAATCCAGCGCCGCGCGATGCACCCGCAGCCCGTAAAATCCCTTGCCGCAGAACGAGGGGATCAGCGACGGGTGAACATTGACCGCGCGGCCGGAAAAGACCTCGGCGAAACGCGGCGTGAGGATAAACATAAACCCGCCGAACACCGCAAGCCCGATGTCCCGCTCTGTCAGAGCGCCGATCACCGCTTCGGTATACCGTTCCCGGTCGGGAAAGTCTTTCGGGCTGAGGACAAGACGCCCGATTCCGGCGCGGGCGGCGCGTTCCAGCGCGTACGCGCCGGCGTGTGACGACAGAACCAGCGACAGTTCGCCGTTTTCATACGGCATGTTGTCGATCAGCGCCTGAAGGTTGGTGCCGCCGTGCGACACCAACACGGCGATCTTCACCATAGAACGATCTTCCTGCTCCCTTCGGAGACCCGCCCGATCACGGGATACCCCGCTTTTTCCGCGTCCTCGGGCGATACGCACGCCACCAGCCCGATTCCCATGTTCGCGGTGTTATACATATCCTCAAGCGGCACATTGCCGTCTTTCATCAAGCGCTGAAAAATCTCCGGCACCGGCACGGCTTTTATGTCCATCACGGCCTCCAGCCCGGGCGGCAGCAGACGCGGAATATTTTCGATCCAGCCGCCGCCGGTGATGTTCGCCAGTCCCTTGACGGCTGCGCGTTCCCGCAATTCGGCAACGTCTTTTACATAAATCCGCGTGGGCGTGAGCATTTCGAGCGCCAGCTCCGGCGCGGGGTTCGCGAACACCTTGCGGTAGAGGGAGAATCCGTTGGAGTGCAAGCCCGACGAGGGCAGACCGACCAGCAGGTCTCCCGGGCGGACCGACGAACCGTCGATCCGTTTTTCATAGTCGGTCATGCCGACGCAGAACCCCACGAGGTCATATTCGTTTTCGTCGTACAATCCCGGCAGTTCGGCGGTTTCACCGCCCACCAGCGCCGCGCCCGCCTGACGGCAGCCTTCGGCGACGCCGCGCACCAGTTCGGCGACACGCTCGGGAATGTTCTTCCCGCAGCCGATATAATCAAGGAAGAAGAGCGGCGACGCGCCGGCGCAGATGATGTCGTTCGCGCACATCGCGACACAGTCAATGCCCACCGTATCGTGCTTATCCAGCAGAAAGGCGAGTTTGAGCTTACTGCCTACGCTGTCGGTGCCGCTGACCAGCACCGGGCGCTTTACGCCCGCGATATCCGGCTCAAACATCCCGCCGAAGCCGCCGATGTCGCCCAGCACGCCTTTGGTGTAGGTTGAGCGCACGCTCTCGCGCATCAGCTCCACGCCGCGGTAACCCGCCTCAACGTCCACACCCGCTTTTTTGTACGTTTCGTTCATGCCGTTTCCTCCTCCTCGTTTCTGTTGCGGTTTTTAACGTTCCGGACCCGTTCGCTCGCGATGGGGATCGGGTACTCGCCCGAAAAACACGCGTCGCACCAGCCGATCTTGAGGTCCGGCATGGTCGCGGGCAGGTCTTCATACTTCAGGAAGGCGAGGGTATTGACCCCGATTTCCCGCGCCATCTCGTCCGCGCGGTAGCGGTTGACCATCAGCTGGTCGCGGTCCATCACGTCTGTGCCGAAGTAACACGGATGCGCGTACGGCGGCGACGCGACGCGCATATGCACCTCGGTCGCGCCCGCTTCGCGCAGCAGGCGCACCACCCGGTGTATGGTCGTGCCGCGCACAATCGAATCGTCCACCATCACCACGCGTTTGCCCTTGACGACCATTTTAAACGCGTTGAGTTTGAGTTTCAGCGAGCTTTCCCGCATCCCCTGCGTCTCCTGAATAAACGTGCGCCCGACATACCGGTTTTTGATGAATCCGATGCCGTAAGGAATGCCCGATTCCTCCGCGTAACCCAGCGCGGCGGACAAGCCTGAATCGGGTACGCCGACCACGATGTCCGCGTCAACCGGGGAGCTGTGCGCAAGACGCCGCCCCGCGAGGTTGCGGGCGGTCTCCACCGCCTGCCCGTCTATCACGCTGTCGGGACGCGCCATATACACGAACTCAAACGCGCACAGGGCGCACCGGCCCGGCGCTTTGGAAAAGAAGCTCTTCATCCGTCCGGCTTCCGCCACGACCACCTCTCCGGGCTGAACGTCGCGCTCGAAGACAGCTTCCACCGCATCCAGCGCGCACGATTCGGAAGCAATCACCAACCCGTCTACATTGCGCCCGATGCAAAGCGGGCGGAACCCGTAGGGGTCGCGCACGGCAATCAGCTTATCCTTGGACATAATCAGAATAGAGAACGCGCCCTGAAACTGCCTGATCGCGCTGACGACGGCGTCTTCGAGCGACGGCGCGTTCAGGCGTTCATACACAATCGTGTATAGAATCACCTCCGCGTCGGATGTCGTCTGGAAGATACCGCCCCGGCTTTCGATTCTGCGGCGGAGCTGCGCGGCGTTGACGAGGCTGCCGTTGATCGCGAGCGCGATCTGCTCGCCCCTTGTCTCGACGCAGAGCGGCTGCGCGTTGACCTCGGACGCGTTGTTCTCATCCGCGTAACGCACATGTCCGATGGTCATAAACCCGGACAGTTCTTTCAGGGAATTAGGGTCAAACACGTCCGGTACGAGACCGTTGCCCTTCTTGCAACGGATATGGGAACCGTTGGAAACGGCGATTCCGGCCGATTTCTGCCCCCTGTGCTGCAAGGCATACAAAGCGTGGAACGCGCTGAACGCGGGCTGCGCGTCAATCCGCTTTTGCGCGTCGTCGCAGTTTTCGCTCTCCATTCTCAGGCTGTGCGGACTGTTGGCGACAATCCCAACAAGACCGCATTCCTCATGGGGCTTGTCCGCTAAAAAGGCATCCAGCATGTTCCGTTCTCCTTTGCATGACGCAGTTCCGCATCCGCCGCGTCGGCTTTCTCGCGCACTTTTTGACGGTGCGCCGCCAGTCTCTCCCGCAGGTCCGCGTCCCCGAGCGACAATATCTGCGCCGCGAGCAGCGCGGCGTTTCCCGCGCCGCCGACCGCAACCGTCGCCACGGGGAATCCCGAAGGCATCTGCACGGTGGCGAGCAGTGCGTCCAGCCCGCCCAGCCCGCCGCTCTGCACGGGCACGCCGATCACGGGCAGAAGGGTGCGCGCCGCGAGAGCGCCGGCCAGATGCGCGGCCATCCCGGCGGCGGCGATCAACACGCCAAAGCCTTCGCGTTCGGCGCTTTCGGCAAATTCGGCGGTGCGTTCCGGCGACCGGTGCGCCGAGCAAACCCGCGCTTCATAGGGTATCTCCAGTTCTTCGAGCAGGGTGAACGCCTTCTCCAAAGACGGATGGTCGGAGAGCGAACCCATCAATACGGCGACCTTTTTCAAAATACCGACAACTCCTTCATCAACCGTTCCAATTCCAAAACCCGCGCTTCCCAGCTGGCGGCGCGGCCATATTCGATCCGGCGGCGGACGCGCCACGCGTCCCGTTCCCTGAGGGCTTTTTGGCAAAGCGCGATAAACTCCTCATGGGTCGCCGCGATATACAGCGCTTCGGTGTAATCCAGCGCCTGCGCCGGATGCGGCGTGGACACGACCGGCTTGCCGGTGGCGAGGTAGGCGTACAGCTTCATCGGCGACGCGTCCACGTTTTTCGTGACGTTGACGCACACGTCAAAACGGCTTACGTATACCGGCAGCGTCTTGTGCGGCTTATGCCCCAGCAGAAAGACATTGGGCAGGTCTTTCAGCGGCGTAACGTCCGCGCCGCTGACCGCTCCCACGAAGACAAACGACCAGTCGGGGCGCGCCTTGGCGGCAGCTTCAATATACCCCAAATCAACGTCGCGGTCAAGTGCGCCGAGATGCCCAATAATTGGGTTGCGTACGTTGAAGAGATCGTCGGGAAAGGGCAGGTTGCGCTCGGCGGCCTCATGATACATCGAAAACGAAACGCCGTTGGGCAGCAAACGCACCGGTTTGCCGCTGAGTTTCGCCCGCGCTTCCTGTACGGCGGTGGATACGAGAATCACGTCGGCCGCCGCCGCGAGCTTTTCGTGATACCCCTCCGAAGCGTCAAAGATCAGAGCGCTTCGGGGGATGCGCCGCGCGGTCTCCGCGTGCAACGGCGAACACACCCACAGCACGGGGTCGGTAAAACGAAGCGCCCGCGCCGTTTTCCTGACGAAGGCGGCGTGTCGGGCAGAACGGAACAGCCGGGCGTCCGGCAGCGTTTTGATCGTCAGCCCCGGGCGCGCGGCGTCTTCGGAGAGCATGTCCCGCCTGTTGATTCTTTCGAAATACAACGCCTCGCGCTCCGGCATCGCGTTAAGCAGATGACGGACGCGCGTCGGCGAGGGCGAGCGGGGCGTATTGGGCAAGACAATCAGTTTTTTCATATCTTCAGCAGCTCCGCAAGAACCTCACGGTTGATTTTTTCGCGCTCCCGCAGGGTGGCTACGGCGTCCAGACGGGCTTTCCGATTGCCCTGCAGCGCCATCGCGCTGTCGATGTGCCGGATAAGCCGGCTTGCCGTAACGTCTTTCAGCGGGGTATACAGCCGCTGTCCCATATAGTCCATAAACGCGCTGACCTTGTCGGTATACGGCAGCCCCACCATCGGAAGCCCCTGCCCGGAGGCGAAGATCAGCGCGTGGAGGCGCATCGCCACCACCATCTCCATCCGCGACAACAGCCCGATTGTCAGCCTCGCCGAACCGGTTTCGCGCAGCACATGGCACGGGCAGGCGACCAGCGCGGCGGCGCGTTCGCCCGGCTGGATGTCTTTGCGGCGTTCCACCGGGATGAAGACGGCGGTCAGCCCGTATTCGCTGTAGGCATACTCTACCGCGGTGACGATTTCGGGCAGCTTTTGCGAAAGACCCGGCCAGTCCCGCAGGGCGAAGCCGATATAACGCCCTCCGAGCGGAACCCCCTGTTTCAGCAGAAGGCTGTCTACCTTTTCGCTCTCCTCCGGCTCCAAAATTAAAGCCGGGTCGGCGGAGAGCAGAATCTTCGGTATTTTCACGCCCAGCTTGTCCAGTTCGCGCCGGGACACCTCTTCGCGCAGGGTGATCACTTCGACGTTTCGTGACAATACGCGTGCCGTCAGGCGGCGGTTGAACGGGGTTTGAACGGGACCGACGCCGCATCCGAGCATCGCGACGCGGCAGCCGCGCTTCCGCGCGAGCCAGATCGTGAAGAGGTAAAACCACAGCGAACGGCGCGAGGTTCCGTCTTGGATCAGGGTTCCGCCGCCGCAGAGGAAAACCCGGCTCTTTCCGAGCGCCCGGAAGAGGGCAAACAGGTGGAACGAATGGAAGCAGCGTTCCCGGAACGCGAGACGGGTCATCGGGGGGCTGCGGGAGAGGATCCGCACGGGAACGTCGGGGTCCTCCTGCCGGATCTCCAGCAGGATGGCCTCCAAGATAGCGTCGTCGCCGGCGTTGTTCATGCCGTACGCGCCGCAGATGGTCAGACCGTCGCGCTTGATCTTCGTCCTTGCGCGGCGGCGAAGGACGCTTTGGTAGATCGCGGTCTGCGTTTGCACCGTGGCTTCGATTGAGAACTGCGTCCTGACCTTTTCGCGCAGCTTGCGCCCCATCCCGGCGCGCAGGGCGGGGTCGTCATACAGTCTTTGAATATACTCCGCCAGCTTACGCGCGTCTTTGAACGGGAAGAGGAAACCGTTGACGCCGTGGTCGATCAAAAGCGGCGCGCCGCCCACCTCGCTCGCGACGGTGGCGCACCCGGCGCGCGCTCCTTCGGTCAGTACATAGGAAAACGTCTCGAAACGGCTGGTCAGCAGGTTGATGTCCAGCAGGCGGAAAAAATCCGCCGTATCCGAAAGCCACCCTACAAACACAACGGGCGCGTCCAGTTCGGCGGCGAGCCGCCGCAGCGCGTTAGCCTGCTTGCCGTCGCCCGCGATCAGGAAACGCAGACGGGGGCAGCGCTCTTTGAGATTCGCCGCGGCGCGGATCAGGGTCGGCAGGTCTTTGACCGGATCGAAACGAGCGGCGATTCCGGCGAACACGTCGCCTTCGGCGTAAGACAACCCGAACTTCGCCGCGAGGCCGGATTTATCAGGCGTTTCTTCGTCCTCCCGGAATTCCAGACCGTTATAGATGGTGTAGGTGGATTCGGCGGGAAACCCCCGCCGGATCAGCGTGCCCGCCATGATGTCGGAAACGCCGATATACGCGTCCAGCCGGCGCAGCGCGAAACGGTTGATCAGACCGTATGTCAGATACGCCAGCGGGCGGCCCATGTAGTCCAGCCTGTAATCGGAATGCACCGTCGTAATCACAGGCTTTTGAACCCTCTTCTTGACGAACCACCCCATAAAATTGCCCCGCGCTCCGTGGCAGTGAAGTACGTCATACCCCTCGGCAAGCGCCGCGATCTGCCGCACGACGCCGAAAAATCTGCCCGTGATCACACGTACATCCAGACCGGCGGCGCGGGCTTCCTCGGAAAAACCGCCCTCGCGGAAAGAAACGAGCGTCGTGCTGACGCGGTCTTTCAGCCCGGCCAGCAGACTGATCACGTGCGTCTTCGCGCCGCCCGTGTCGCCCCCGCCGATCAGGTGCAGTACTTTCATACGGCGGGATCCAGCGCGGTGACATACTTCGTCATATATTCGTCCAGAGAATGGTTGTATCCTTCATACCGACCGGAATGCAGGGTGTGAACGTATTCATGCATATCGAAGCGGTTCCGTTCCTCCGGCGTCATGTTGCGCCGTATGATAAAGAGCGCGATGTTGGAACAATGGTCGGCCAGCCGCTCGAAGTTGATCAGCAGTTCGAGGTAGAGCGCGCCCGACTCGGCGCTGCATTCGGCGTTTTTCAGGCGGTTGATGTGCCTGCCTTTCAAGATCTCGGTCATTCGGTCAACCGTTTCCTCCAGCGGCTCGACTTTCGCCGCCATGTTCGTGTCGGCGTTGCGGTAACAGGTATAGGTCAGGTCGAGCAGTTCGCCGACCGCCGCGCTCAGCAGCTCGATTTCCCGCTGCGCGGAGAGGGAAAACTGTACCGAATCGGTGTGTTTCTTCTGTGCCGCTTCGGCGATGTTCACGGCGTAGTCGCCGACCCGCTCGACGTCGATCACGACGTGAAACAGCTCGGAATGCAGCGTGTTTTCGCTCTCGGTCAGACCCCGGCTCGCGAGTTTTAAGAGGTACTGGCTGATATGCGTCTCCAGCCCGTCCAGTGTGTTCTCGTCCTCACGCAGGCGGCTGAAGCGTTTTTCGTCATATTTAACCGTCAGCATTTCCACCGCGCGGCTGAGATTTTTCTGCGAATGGTCGGCCATCAGGTGCACGGCTTCCAGCGCGTGCGCCAGCGCCACCGAAGGGGAGAAACGGTCGTCCAGCATCCCGTCCATCTCGACGGAGCCGGATTCGCCCGGCAATGTGCGCATGGCGAGCTTGACAAGCGCGTTATGAAAAGGCAGCAGTATCGCCGTTGTGATGAGATTGAACGTGAGGTGGAAGGTCGCGATCGTGCTGCGCGACATCGCGGCTTCCCAGAACGGCCAGTGAACGATCGCTTGCAGCCCGTACAGCGCCGCAAGAAATACCACGGTGCCGATGACGTTGAAATACAGGTGAATCAGGGCGGTTCGCTTGGCGTTGCGCGTCGCTCCGACCGAAGCCAAAATCGCCGTGATGCAAGTGCCGATGTTTTGCCCCATGATGATCGGCGCGGCGGCGGAGAAGAGAATCGGATGCCCTGCCGCGGCGGCGCTCGCGCTCAAAGTTTGGAGGATACCGACGCTTGCCGACGAGGATTGGATGACGGCGGTCAGCGCCGCCCCGACCAATACGCCGAGCAGGGGGTTGGAGAAGGCGGTCATCATATTTTGGAATCCTTCGCTCCCCGCGAGTCCGCCGAGGGAGGCTTCCATCGTCAGCATACCGCTGAATAGGATGCCGAAACCGAGCAGGATACGGCCTGCGTCGTGCTTTTTACCCCGCCGGAAGACCATCGTGAGCACGATGCCGATGACGGCGGCCAGCGGCGCGAGCGTCTTGGGCTTAAACAGGGAGATCAGCGCGTTTTCGGAGTTGATGTCGCCGAGGCTGATGATCCACGCCGTGACCGTGGTGCCGATGTTCGCGCCCATGATCACGCCGACCGCCTGCCGCAGTTTCATGATGCCGGCGTTGACAAACCCCACCAGCATGACCGTGGTCGCCGAAGAAGACTGGATGACGCTGGTCACCACCAACCCGAGCAGCACGGCCTTTACCGTATTGGAGGTCAGGCGTTCGAGAATCCGTTCCAGGCGTCCGCCCGACATCTTCTCCAGCCCGTCTCCCATCACGTTCATGCCGAACAGGAAGAGCGCCACGCCGCCCAGCGTCGTGAACACGTCAAAAATCGTCATTTGTGCGAAGGACCCCTTTCAATCGCGTCAAATAAAAGGTTCAGTTCCCGCCGGATGTCCTCCTGATCCAGTCCGTCGTCTTCTATCAACGCGGAGAGAAGCATTTGGTCGGTCACGCGAAGCAGCAGGCGCGCGAACGCCGGGTCTCGGAACGCGTCCAGAACACGCTGCCGTTCCGCGCTGCGCCGTTCGTGTTCGTAGGCGAGCAGTTTTTCCGAAGCGGCTCCGGCGCTGTCTACGCCCAGCATCGCTTTCTGCGCCAGGCGGAAGACGCGGCGGTCGTCGTCGGTCAGCAGGCGCCGCTGCATCACCGAAAAAAACCACATGTCGCGCAGCGGAACGCCTTCGGGAAGCTGATCGGCAATCTGCTCGGAGATGTTGCGGTACGCCTCGTATACGATCTCTTCATACAGGCGTTCCTTGCTGCCGTAGTAATAGTAAAGCGTCGGAAGCGAGCAGCCCGCGCGGGCGGCGATCTCCCGTATCGACGCCTGATGGAACCCTTTCTCGTCAAAAACCAGAAGAGCCGCCGTTTTTATATTTTGCTTCACCGGGGCAACACTCCCTTTGCACGGGACAGACCTTCACGGCATATGATGAGATACATTACGAAGGGGTGGGGAAGGCATGTTCGGTGCTGTCGTTTCGTTGCTGCTGCATGGGTATTTCATCTGTCTGCGGCTGACCGGAAGAGGGGGTTCGTTCCCCAGTCCGCTTACCTCAAAAGAGGAAAACGACGCGTTGAAATCCATGACCAAAGGGGACAAAACCGCGCGGGAAAAACTCATTATGCACAACCTGCGCCTGGTGCCGCATGTCATTAAGAAATACTACACCAACGCCACCGATCAGGACGATTTGATTTCGATCGGAACCATCGGTTTGGTGAAGGCGATTGACAGTTTTTCACCTGACAAAAGGACAAAACTGGCCACATACGCCTGTACTTGCATACAAAACGAAATATTTATGCACTTCCGCGGCTTGAAAAAACGCGCGGGCGACATCTCGCTCAGCGACCCGCTGGAAGCGGAGTCCGACGGACTGCCGCTGTCGGTACTGGATGTTTTGCAGGCCGACGACGACGTGCAGGACCGTCTCGAACGGGAAGAGGAGCGCCAGCGGATCCGCGTGCTGGTGGATTGCGTGCTGGACGGGCGGCAGAAGGAGATCATCCGCCTGCGTTACGGGCTGGGCGGTTACCCGCCGCTGACACAGCGCGAAGTCGCCGACCGTTTCCGCATCTCCCGCTCGTATGTGTCGCGGATTGAGAA
>JAISVY010000064.1 GCA_031271325.1 Oscillospiraceae bacterium | reverse complement strand
ATGCTGCATATCGGGGAGGAGATTCCTCCCGAGCTGTATCAGGTCGTCGCGCAGATATTAATTTATGTCGGGGAAATTGATAAAAAGGTCTTGCTTGGTTCGTAAATTTGGTGTATACTGGTGGTTATACCGCCCCCGGGGAAACGGGAGCTATCATGAAGAGGAAGGGGAACCCGTATGAAATCCTGGTTCAAAATCATTTCCGGCTTGCTCATTTCCCTTGTTGTCGTCGGAGCCGTCACCATGCTTGCCATTAAGTATTTCGACGTCATCGTGCGGGGCTTTGACGCGTTGCGCAACCAAGTCATCCGCAAAAAACAACAGTTCTTCGGCGCCGACTGCTGCGACTACGAAGACGATGACGACGATCTCGTCGAAGCTGAAGAGGTATAATTAAGAAGCTCTAAAAACCTCCGCCGTTTGGCGGAGGTTTTTATGTCGAAGGCATAGTCGTGCAGCCATACGCCGCTTCGCCTCTTGCGATATACGCGGGCGGGATGAACCCCGCCCCTACGCAGGACGGGGGACGCGACAATTGCCATCGTGCAGGGCGGGGGTATGCGTTTCCCACGCCGCCCCCTTCCATCGGAAGGGGGTGGCGGCGAATGCCGCCGGGGGATGTCTACGGCGCGCCGGGGTCGTCGCGCCCTACACAGGGGCGGTACATACTGGCGGCGAGCATGAGGCTTTTAGAGCTTCTTTATTGACAACTCGTTTCGCCCGGAGCAAAACGGCTTTGTCCGCTACCTCGGTTTTTCGACGGGTTACCGCAGTATCCCCTCTTCTACCAGCGCCACGTCGATATACAGCGTCTGTCCGGCGCGGTAGACGGTGAGGTGGAGCACGTCTCCGGCGTTCCGTTCCTCTTTAATCGCCGTGACGTCCGCGATACCCGACACGGCTTCGCCGTCGATATGGGTGATGATGTCGTTGGCGCGTAAGCCCTGCTGATAAGAATCGGACAGCTCGTTGACTTCCATGATGCGGATGCCGACAGGCAGACCGTAGTTGTTCGCGACCGTTTCGTTATAGGACGTATCCACCGTAATACCCAAGGCGGGGCGGCCTGTCACAAAGCCGTTCTCGATCAGCTGCGCCACCAGCGGCGCGGCGGTGTTGCTCGGAATCGCGAACCCCAGCCCCTCGACCGTTTGCTCGGCGCTGCCCATGATCTTGCTGGAGATAATCCCGATCACCTGCCCGTACTGGTTGAGCAGCGGACCTCCGGAATTTCCGGGGTTGACGGCGCAGCTGGTCTGCAGCACGTTCATCGTGATGTCTCCGGCGGCGTCTTCGATGATGATGTCGCGGTTGACGCCGGAAATAATACCGGACGTAATGGTGTTGCGCAGATCGATCCCCAGCGGGTTGCCGATGGCGGCGACCGTGTCGCCGTGTTCGATCGCGTCGGAGTTGCCAAACTCAATCGGGGTCAACCCGGTTACCTCTATCTTGATGACGGCGAGGTCGGAGATGCGATCGGAGCCGATGATGCGGGCGGGGTACTCCGTCCCGTCGTGGAGCATGACGGTGATGTCGCCGCCGCCCTCCACCACATGGTTGTTGGTGATGATATACCCGTCAGCGCTCATCACGAAGCCACTGCCCGTGCCCATTGCGTAGTCGGTTTCGGAAATAATGGCGGTGACCGAAGGCGCGACCTTTTTATAGATCTCGTTGAAGGTGAGGGGGCTTTGCGTGTTGTTTGGCGGCAGCGTCTCCACGGGTACCTCGGGTCGCGGAATGTCGATGATCGGGATCGATACCGGCGGCAAGCCGCCGTAGATCTCGGTGGCTTTCTCCGGCTCGCCCAGCATTACCGTGCCGTCCGGGAACCGCACCAGCGCAATATCCGAACCCTGCAGAATCAGAAGAAACAACGCGAAAAGAACCACGATAGCCGCCGTCAGCGAGATAAGCGAGATAGAGAACCCCCGGCTGGAACGCATGATTCCGCCCCCTTCACAGTTCAGTTACGGTTTTTACACAGATCAGACGCTCTATAAAACCCATGTGTTCATTCGGTGAAACCGAACGAAAAGCAAGCGCAGCGCTTGCGAACTCGCGCTTTAGCGCGGCATCGCAAGCCGGAGCGGGGGTCTTTAAGAGGTGCCTAGATAGAGTATACCACGGCGGCACGGGGATTACAACGAAAAATGTGCCGTTTCTTCACGCCAAACGCCTGAACGGACAAAAGTGGCATCTCATGTAGGGCGCGACGACCCCGGCGCGCCGTGAACATCCCCCGGCGGCATTCGCCGCCACCCCCTTCCTGCGGAAGGGGGCAACGGGGTTGCGGGCTGTCGCTCCCGACCGCTCCTACATTTCGTCTGTGCAACAGGGACATTCATGCGTTTGTCGTGACCGTTTCTTACGGGGACGGGGATTCCTCCGCCGATCGCCCCGCGGGCGGGGAGATCGTCTCATACGACCAAAAGCCCGGCACAGCGGCGGGATACTGCCCTTCAAACCCGGTGAAGCCTTGCAATCCGGCATCCTCGTCGCTGAGCAAAAAAGCATCGTATACCGCGGTGGGTCCCATGTCGTCCGCTCCCGCGCTGATATGATACCACGTCTCGCCTGCCCGGACAAGGTTCCACGTGTGATTGAAGCCGTCCTTCTGACCGTGCACGATGCGGCACTCTATCCCCAGTTCGCCGCAAAGCAGTTTAAACGCCATCGCGTACCCCTCGCTGACGGCACGCCCGCCCGCCAGAGCGCCATAGGCCGTATACGCGTTCCCCCCTTGGCGTTCGCCGGTATTGACCTCCAAAAAATACATATCGTTGTCGAAGAGAACCGTATTGCAAAGCGTGTCGTGCAGCCACAGAAGCGTCCGCGCCTCGCGCTTCCCCGGTTCCTCGCCGGCGGCGGCGGGCGGGAACGCGGGAAGCTCCGTCAACAGGGAGAACGCGCGCGTCTGCGTCTCTTCCGCCATGCGGCGAAGCTCATAGTCCGGCGTCGCGTACGCAAGCGTGAGATCCGCAATCCGGTGAAGCGTATTCCCCCTCGGCGGATACAGAGAAAGCGTCAGAACGGGCATCTCCATCGCCCAAGCAGGGTTTTCGTAGTAATATGAGCGCACGATCGCTTCCATGTCGTGAAGCTGCTCGTCAAAATAATACGTCTCGACGGTGATCCGCGGCGCATACGCGTTCAAGATTTCGGCGACCGTTGCCCTCAGTTCGTCGGTGCCGCTGAACGGCTGGATTTGCGGGCGTTCTTCTTCCCTGTAAGGAATAAACAGGGATAGGCTATAATTTGACAAAACCGGCGTCAGGTTAAACGCAAGTCCTTCCTCCGTGGTAAACGCCGCGATCGGTTCCTGGTCTTGAATATCCTTGAGGATGTCCCAGACCGCCGTGTTTGTCAGCTCTCCGGGGTAATCTATGATGCGGATTTCAGGGTCGGTCAGGTTATTGAGAATCGCATTGATGATCGCTTCCCGCAGTTCGGTTTCGGAGCGTACCTCCGGCAGGGTGTCCCACGAAAGCGCTTCGTCCCCCTGCGCCATGTGCTCTGTATTTTGATAATACTCCCGTTCCCACAAAAAAGACGCGCACCCGCTAAGCATACCGCTCAACGACAGCGCGAGTATGAATATCGCCGCAAATCGCGGGTTTTTACGAAAACATATCATTTTGCATCCTCTCCGCAACCTACGTAATGATTGCTGAACAACGCGGCTGTCACGCTTTACAACTCCTTTCGACCGGCAAATTCGAAATTTTTCGCTTTGCTTTCTGCGAAATAAAGCTCAAAATTCAGAATTTGGTAATGGAGAAGCTCTAAAAACCTCATGTTCGCCGCTAGGCGAACGAGCGGAGCGCTTGCGAACAGGTGCCTCTGGCGCGGCATCGCAAAAGCGCCTGCGGCGAAGAGCGAGCTTGCTCGCTTGACAGCCGCGAAGCGGTAATGCCGGAGCGGGAGGTTTTTAGAGTGACACAACTCGCGCCTGCGGCGCTTCGGGTCGAAATGAAGCTGTTCGGCAGTTCCTAAGTATACCACGCCGGCGG
>JAISVY010000044.1 GCA_031271325.1 Oscillospiraceae bacterium | reverse complement strand
CTCTCCCTCTTTTTCTACGCGTGGGGCGAGCCGGTTTGGGTCGTTCTGCTGTTGTTTTCGGCGACGCTGGACTTCTTCTGCGGACAAGCCATCGGGCGCGCGCGGCAAAACGGGTCGCCGCGCTTGGCAAAAATTGGGCTTGTCGTGTCGATCACGGTGAACCTGTCGCTGCTCGCCGTGTTTAAGTATCTCGACTTTTTTCTGGAGAACGCCGGGCTGCTCTTTCACTTCGTGCCGTCGCTGCCCGGTATCGCGCTGCCAATCGGCATCAGTTTCTATACGTTTCAGACGATGTCGTACACGATTGACGTGTATAAAAACCAAGTCGGCGTACAGAAATCGTATCCCGACTTCCTGTTATTCGTATCGCTGTTCCCGCAGCTGATCGCGGGGCCGATTCTGCGTTATTCCGAGCTGGAACACCAGCTGCGCAAGCGCGATTTCACGTGGGAGAACTGCGCGGCGGGCATCGCGCGGTTTGCCTGCGGGCTGGGAAAAAAGGTGCTGCTGGCCAATGCCGCCGGTTCGCTCGCGAAAATGCTGCTGGAGGAAAGACCGCCCGACCTTCTGCCCGCCGCCGACGCGTGGTTCGGGATCCTGATGTATACCGCCCTAATCTACTTTGATTTTTCCGGCTACTCCGATATGGCGATCGGTCTGGGACGCGTCTTCGGCTTCACATACGGTGAGAATTTCCGGTACCCTTATTTCGCCGCCTCGGTCACCGACTTTTGGCGGCGCTGGCACATATCGCTCGGTTCGTTCTTCCGCGACTATGTCTATATCCCGCTGGGCGGCAACCGCAGGCGCGTGGTGTTCAGCCTGTTCATGACATGGTTCCTCACCGGGCTGTGGCACGGCGCGTCCTGGAATTTTATCCTTTGGGGCGTGTATTATTTTCTGTGGCTCGCCATAGAGCGGTTCGCGCTGAAAAGGATTATCCCCGGCGCGAAGCGGGTGATTACGGCGCTGTATACCTTCCCCGCCGTGGTGATCGGGTGGGTGCTGTTTTACTTCACCGACATGAGCCGGATGGCGGTGTTTTTCGGGAATTTGTTCGGGCAAAACGGCATCGCCGGCGAGGAAACCGCCTCGCTTTGGATTGGCCGTCTTCCGCTGCTGCTGCTCTGCGCCGTCGGCGCAAGCCCGCTGCCCAAAGCGTTTGCCGAGTGGGTGCGAAAAAACGCCCTGCCCAAAGCCCAGCCCGCCCTGACGCTATGCTACAACTCCGCCGTGCTGGCGCTCTGCACCGTCTCGCTCGCCGCGCAGAGCTACAACCCGTTTTTATATTTTCGGTTTTAGGGGAGGTTCCCATGTCCAAACGATGGTCGATTGTCATCACCCTTTGTTTCTTCCTGCCGCTCGCCGGTGTGGGGCTGTATTCGCTGTGGGATCAGGACGACGCGGAATCGAAAGAGGAGAACCGCACCCTGGAGCAGAAGCCTGAGTTTTCGCTGGAAGCGCTGTTCCGCGGGAACTGGACGGAAGACTTTACCGAGTATTACACCGACCAGTTTCCGGGGCGCGAGACGCTGATCGGAGCGGGCCGGACGTTTGACAACTTTTTATACATCCCGCTGCCCGAGGAGGATAACGTGGTGTTTATCGGCGGCGACTTTGACCTCGGCGAGGGTGAGGGCATGGATTTCTCCGAGCCGTCGCCGCCTGAGGAGAAACCGTCGCCGGAACCGGCTGCCGCGTCTCCAAGTCCGGAGGTAAGCCCTTCACCCGGCGAGACAAGCCCAAGCGGCGAGGCGTCGCCGTCCCCCGAACCGGAACCCTCGCCGTCTCCCACGCCGGAACCGGAGGTCGATTTGGAAACCGGCGGGTATTTGATCGTCGGCGACCGCATTCTGCATATGTCCTACGCCAGCGAGACCAACAACCGAGTCTACGCGGACATGCTGGGGCGTTTTCAGGACGCGCTGCCCGAAACCCGCCTGATCTCTATGGTGGTGCCGAACAGTTACCCGTTTTACGCGCCGTCGAGTTACACCACAGGCGCGCGCGATCAGCGGCGGATGATCGAAACGCTCTACGGGATGCTCGACGAGCGGATTGTCGCCGTGGACGCGTTCACCCCGATCGCGAAGCACAAGGACGAATACCTCTATTTCCGTTCCGACCACCATTGGACGGCGCGCGGCGCGTATTGGGCGTATACCGGATTCTGCGAGGCGATGGGTTACGAACCGTCCGATATCTCCGAATGGGAGACGGGGCAGTATGATAACTTCCTCGGTTCGTTCTATGCGCAAGTAAAAAACCAGCCCGGTTCGGCGGCTGTGAGTGAAAACCCCGACATCTGCGAATATTTTATTCCGCCAACGGTCACTGTCGGAACGCGTTACGCCGACGGCTCGATGCAGAACGGGCAGCCCATCCCGGTGATCAACACCGTCTTAAACGGCGGCAATAAGTACGAATGCTTCATCGGCGGCGACCAACCGGTCATACACTTCCAAACGGAAGCCGGCAACGGGCAATCGATCGCCGTTGTAAAGGAATCCTACGGCAACGCGCTGATTCCGTTCCTGCTGGCGCACTATGAAGACGTATATGTCATAGACTACCGGAAGTTTAACTACAAGCCGGAGCTGCCGAAACTCGCGATCGCGGACTTTGTGGCGGATAACGAAATCGACGACGTGATGCTGGTCAGTTATCCGTATATTCCCAACGAACGAATTACGACCGACCGGCTCTTGCTGATGTTTCCGTAAACAAAAGTTCCCCGCCGTAGGGCGGGGAACTCTCGTATAGGAGGGGAAAAAGATGAAAAACGCTACTGCCTGCTTGCAGTATTAGAATACCACCCAAGTATTAAAAAATGACGCTACTTATATTAAAAGAGTATTAAATCTTGCAAAATGTCTTTTGCAGGTTTTTTACAGGGGAGAAAATGTTATGAAAATCAGCGTTTTAGGCAGCGGTCGCTGGGCATCGTTCCTTGCGTGGTATGCCGGCACAACCGGACATAGCGTAACGCTTTGCGGGCGGCGCGGCTCTTCCTCGCTGGAGGGGTTACGCAAAACGCGCGCCAACGCGTATGTCACGCTGCCGGAGAGCATCGCGCTGACCGACGACATCCGGCGGGCGATGGCGTTCGGCGACGTTATCCTGATCGCGGTCGCGGCGCAGCAGCTCCGGACGCTTCTGAACTCTCTGCCGGAAAGACCGGCCGTTCCGCTGGTGCTCTGTATGAAAGGGCTGGAGGAGAACACGGGGCTGCGCCTAAGCCAAGTGACGGAGCAGTGCCTCGGCGGCGTGCCGGTCGCCGTGTGGGTTGGACCGGGACATCCGAGCGATTTTGTCAGGGGCGTTCCCAACTGTATGGTGATCGATTCCGCGAATCCCGCGCTGACGCGGATGCTCGCCGATGAGCTGTCCGGCAGCCTGATCCGGTTTTACTACGGCGAAGACCTAATCGGCACCGAGACGGGCGCGGCGGCCAAAAATGTGGTAGGGCTCGCCGCCGGGATGCTGGACGGGCTTTCCGCGCCCAGTTTGAAAGGTGTTTTAATGGCTCGCGGCGCAAGAGAAATCTCACGCCTTACCGCCAAAATGGGCGGACGTGAACTCACGATTTACGGCATCTGCCATCTGGGGGACTATGAGGCGACCCTTTTCTCCCCCCATTCGCACAACCGCAGATGCGGCGAATGCGTTGTCACCGGCGAACCGTACCGCGAGCTGGCGGAAGGCGTCGCCACGGCGCGTTCGCTGATGCGCCTGTCGGAGCAATACGGCGTAGACCTGCCGATCTGTGCCGCCGTCAACGACGTGTTCGAACACGGCAGCGACCCCAAAGACGCGCTGTCGGGGCTGTTTCTGCGAAGCACAAAGTCGGAGTTTTATTTGTAGGGCATGTTGAAAATTGTCCGTTGTACACTCCTCCGTTGCCCCCTTCGATTCGAAGGGGGCGGCGACGAATGCCGCCGAGGGATGTGAACAACGAACAGTTAACAGATAACAGTTAACTGTTAAGACGTGTAGGGCGTGACGACCCCGGCACGCCGCCGTAATTCCACGAAGCCCCTTCCGCCGGAAGGGGGCGGCGAATGCCGCACACCAGAGGATGTTCACGGCAGTGAACAACGAACAGATAACAGTTAAGACGTGTAGGGGCGGGGTCATCCCGCCCGCAGGTATCGCGGGAGGCAAAACGCCTCCCCCGCACAGGACGTTGAAACCGGCGGCGCGCCGGGGTCGTCGCGCCCTACTCACACGAACACGCAGTTTTCAGCGCTTCGATGATATGGCAAACCCGCGAAAACGTCAGACGCCCCGTACCGGCGCCGTGAGGCACGGTACGGGGCGTTATAAACTGAGAAGCTCTAAACCTATACCACCGAATCCCTTACCAGCGACGTGACCACGCCGAGGATCTGGCAGTACGAACCGTCGATCGGTTCGTAGCGGGGGTTTTCGGCGAGCAGCCAAATTTCGCCGTCGCTGCGCATCAGGCGCTTGACGGTGGCTTCGTCTTCCAAGAGGGCGACGACAATCTGCCCGTTGCGCGCGTTTGACTGCTTGCGCACGATGACATAGTCTCCGTCCAGAATCCCGGCGTTGATCATCGAGTCGCCGCGCACCTCAAGGGCGAAAAACTCGCCGTCGCCGTGCGGTTTATACGCGAGTACGCCGCGCTGTTCCTCGAACGCGAGGATCGGCGCGCCCGCCGTGACCCTGCCGATGATGGGTACGCCGATGTCGTCGTCAATCGCGTCGGTGAGGATTAAAGCGCGTGTTTTGTTCGCGTCTTTTCTCAAATATCCTTTTTCGATCAGCGATTTTATGTGCATATGGACAGTCGAGGGGCTGCGAAGGTTGACGGCCGCCCCGATTTCGCGTACACTGGGCGGATATTTATGCTCCTTTGTGAACCACCGGATGTATTCCAATATCTTTTGCTGTTTCTCGTTGGATTTTCCCATCAGAAGAAGCCTCCCTTCTTGTTTACCGATAGCGTATCACATTTCGAACAAAAAAGCAAACAAATTTTCAGTTTTTGCAAAACAGACCGGAAGATGACCCGACGGCGAAGCCGGAGCGGGGTTTCATGAATGCTTTGCGCCGCGTAAGCTCTCCGCGTAAGGGGCGCGGAGAACGCCCCGTTCTGTGACGATTGCGCTGACCAGCGAATGGGGCGTGACATCGAACGAAGGATTGTATATCTTCACCCCCGCGGGCGCCGACGGTTTTTGAAACCACATCTCGGAGACCTCGCCGCCGTCCCGCTCCTCAATCGGGATTTCATCCCCGGAAGCGGTACGGAGATCGACGGTGGAGAGCGGAGCGCACACATAGAAGGGGATACTGTAATGCGCGGCCAGCACGGCGAGGGCGGAGGTACCGATCTTGTTGCAGACATCGCCGTTGGCGGCTACGCGGTCACAGCCCGTGATCACCGCCCGCACCCAGCCGTTCCGCATGACCCGCGACGCCATGTTGTCGCAAATCAGCGTTACGTCAATCCCGGCGGCGGACAGTTCGTAGGCGGTCAGCCGCGCGCCCTGCATCAGGGGGCGCGTCTCGGTCGCATACACCTTGAAACGCGCTCCGCGTTCCGCTCCGACATACACCGGCGCGAGCGCGGTTCCGTACCGCACGGCAGCCAAACGCCCCGCGTTGCAATGGGTCAGGATGCCGTCTCCGTCTTTGAGCAGTGTCAGTCCGTACCCGCCGATGGCGCGGCAGGACGCGACGTCTTCGTCCCGGATAGAAACCGCTTCCGCCTTCAGCCGTTGTATGAGGTTCTGTCTGTCCGGGCAGGAAAAGGCGGAGCGCTCCATCCGTTCCAGCGCCCAAAAGAGGTTGACGGCGGTGGGGCGGGAAGAGGCGAGCGTTTGTTTCGCCTCCCGCAGGGCTTCCCATAACGCGTCGCCGGAAACGGCCGCGTTTCGGGCGGCGAGATAGTATCCGAACGCCGCCGCTACGCCAATCGCGGGCGCGCCCCGGATCTGCAGGGAGCGTATCGCGTCCCGTATGTCAGGCGGGGTTGAGAGAGCGAGAAACTCCAGCGCGTTCGGCAGTTTCGTCTGGTCAATCGCGACTAAAACACCGCGCTCGTCATCTAAACTGACGGTATCATACTCACGGTTCATGCCGCAAAACCCCGCAGAATTCCCGGCAGCGCGTCTCAATGTCGGGAGCGCCGAAGACCGAGCTTCCGGCCACGAACACGTCAACGCCCGCCTCAAGCAGCGCCGGGGCATTCTCTGGCGTCACCCCGCCGTCCAGCGCGAGAAGAACCGCCGGGTTCTCTCGCTCGATCAGGCGGCGCAGCGCCCGGATCCGGCCGAAACTCTCCGGCAGCAGCGCCTGCCCGCCGTAACCCGGCTCAACCGACATCAGCAGTACCCGCCCGATTGCCGGGAGATACGGCAGAACGGTTTCCGGCGGCGTTTTGGGGCGCAGGACAACGCCGGGTTCGGCTCCCGCGTCCCGAACCGACCGCAGCAGTTCCGGCAACCGTTCCGGCTCTGTTTCCGCGTGCAGCAGCACCGCGCCCGCGCCCGCGTCTAAAAACGGGCGTATGAACCGGGAAGGACGCTCCACCATCAGGTGCGCGGTGACAGGCAGCGCGGTGTGTTTGCGAATTCCTTCGCAGACATGCGGTCCGAACGATAAGTTGGGGACAAAATGCCCGTCCATAATATCCAGATGCCACGCCGCCGCGCCGCCGCGTTCGGCGGCCTCCATTTGCGCGGGCAGACGGTAAAGGTCGGCGGCCAGCAGGGAAGGCTCGAGACGTTTCACAAAAATCTATCCTTATCCATAGTATATAGTGCGCCCGGGTACCTGAAAAGGTGTTTTTGGCGCTTGATGATAGCGGGGAAACGGTCAATGCCGTTTCCCCGCGTAAATTAGGGGCAGCTGAACAACTCCGGCCGAAATAAGTTGTCAAGCGTGACGGCGCCGCTGTTCGGCAAGCCCTGCATTACCGGCTGGGGGCGCTGATCCGCCACAGCTCGTTCGCGTATTGACGGATGGTGTTGTCGGAGGCGAAGATGCCGCTGTGCGCGATATTGATCAAGCTCATCCGGTTCCAGCGGCGGCGGTCGGCGTATGCCTCGGAGATGTCTTTCTGCGCCTTGACATACGCGTCAAAATCCTGCAGAACAAAGAATTCGTCGCCGTAATCCAGCAGGGAGCAAACGATATTGATAAACTCGTCGGATGAAATATGATGCTCGTTGGGAGGCATATGCTCGTTGAGACCGCCTTGCAGCAGCCGGAAGACGCTTCGCAGGCGCGGGTCGCTCTCCATCACGCTGTGCGGGTTGTAACCGCCGTGAGCGTAATAGGAGAGCACTTCCTCTACGCCGAGACCGAAACGGAACCCGTTTTCGTCGCCCACCGCGTCAAAAATCTCGATGTTCGCCCCGTCGGACGTACCCAGCGTAACGGCGCCGTTCATCATAAACTTCATGTTGGACGTGCCCGACGCCTCTTTAGACGCGGTGGAAATCTGCTCGCTCACTTCCGCGCCGGGGAAAATGCGCTCGGCGGACGAGATGCCGTAGTTTGCCAAAAAGATCAGCGACAGCTTGCCTTTGCACACGGGGTCGTTGTTGACGACGGACGCGATCACGTTGGCGAGCTTGATCACGTTTTTCGCGAAATAATAGCTGGGCGCGGCCTTGCCCGCCATCAGGAAGACGCGCGGCGCGCCGATGTCGCTGCCGTTGCGGAGCCGGTCATAGAGGTGCAGGATATGCAGCAGGTTCATCAGCTGGCGTTTATACCCGTGAATGCGTTTCACCTGCACGTCGAAGATCGCGTCAGGATCGACGCTCACCGCGTTACGCTCAACAATGTACGCCGCGAGTTTTTCTTTGTTGCGCCGCTTGATGGCTTCGAGTTTTTGGAGCGCCGCCGCGTCGTCTTTCAGCTCGGCAAGCTGAACCAAAAGCGACGGGTCGTCAATCCACGCCGCGCCGATCGTCTCGGAAATAAACCCGGCCAATTCGGGATTGGATTTGATCAGCCAGCGGCGGTGCGTAATACCGTTGGTCTTGTTGTTGAATTTCTGCGGGTAGTATTCATTAAAGTCTTTTAAGACGACGGTTTTTAGGATCTCGGAGTGTACCGCGGCAACGCCGTTTACCGAGAACGAGCCGACGATCGCGAGGTGCGCCATCCGCACAACGCCGTCGCCGATGACGGCCATACGGCTCCAGCGTTCCTCCTCGCCGGGGTAGACTTCCGCGAGTTCCGCGCAGAAACGGCGATTGATCTCCTCAATGATCATATAGATGCGCGGGAGCAGTTCCCGCATGGTATCGACCGGCCATTTCTCCAGCGCCTCGGGCATGATGGTGTGGTTGGTATAGGCAATCGTGCGGGTCGTAACCGACCACGCCTCGTTCCAGCCCAGCCCGTGCTCGTCCATCAGCAGACGCATCAGTTCCGGTACGGCCAGCGCGGGATGCGTGTCGTTGATCTGGATGCAGACCAAATCGGCAAAGCCGCGCAGATCACGCGTTTTGTCTTTGCCGCGATAGGTGCGGATGATCGACTGCAGCCCGGCGGAGCAAAGAAAATATTGCTGTTTTAGGCGCAGCACACGGTTTTGATAGTTTGAGTCGTCGGGGTAGAGAACCTCGGAGATCGACTCCGCGAGGTAGCTGTTCAGGCGCGCTCCGATATAGTCGCCCCGCGAGAACGACGTGAAATCGATCTCCTGTTCCATCGATTCCGCTCTCCACAGCCGCAGCGTGTTGACGGTGTTGTTGTTGTAGCCCGGAACCGGGATGTCGTACGGAATGGCGCGTACGGGGGTCGCGTCAACGGTCTCGAAATGCAGCTCGCCGTTTTCGTCAGCCTCTGAAACCACGCGCCCGTTGAACAAGACCACGACCGCTTTGTCGGGTTTACGGATTTCCCAAACGCTCTTTTCCCGCAGCCATCCGTCGGCGATTTCCACTTGCTGGCCGTCGGTAATTTTTTGCACGAACAGACCGTGCCGGTAGCGTATGCCGCATCCGTGCCCCGGAAGCCGCAGCGACGCCATCGAATCGAGGAAGCAGGCGGCAAGCCGCCCGAGACCGCCGTTGCCCAGCCCCGCGTCCGGCTCCGCCGCGAGAATTTTCTGAAAATCCAGCTTCATCTCGGCGAAACCTTTTTCGCAGATATCGCGTAACCCTAAGTATATGAGGTGCGACTCAAGGCATTGCCCCATCAGGAATTCCAGCGAGAAGTAATATACCTGGCGCGTTTCCCGCGTCCTATATATGTTGCTGGTATGCACCCACCGCTCCGTCAGCTCATCGCGCACCATCTTGGACAATGCCGTGCAGTAATCTTCGTACGATGCGGTTTCCAATGATTTGCCATATTGGCTGGCCAGCACCTTTTTGAAGTCTTTGATAAACGCTTTTTCATTCAAAAACATGATTGTGAACACCTCATACGGTTTTAGCGGCGTAAGCGCCGTGAAATGGGAACGCATTGATTTTATCAAATAATCCGCTCTTTGGCAAGGGCGGATTTTAGATACGACAAACGCATGAATGTCTATGTTGCACAGATGAAGTGTAGGGGCGGTCGTCCCCGACCGCCCGTAACCCCGGAAAATCCCGAAGCCACCGGCGACCGAGGACGGTCGCCCCTACATGAGGATGCTGCTTTTTGTGCATTTTGTCCGTTCATGCGTTTGTCGTGGCCTGGGCTCCGCTTCCGCTTGCTTTTATGCGGTGATATGGTAAACTGCGCGAAGAGAAAAAATCCTGCTTCGGGAGAGCAGGAAAAGTGACGGAAAGAACCATAATGTTGAAAAACCTCATCTTCGCCGCTAGGCGAACATGAGGTTTTTAGAGCTTCTTACAACCCGCGCTGTTTTCAATATATTAATACTTCCCAAAGTCCCCGCCGTTGGGGGTATAGGAGGTCTTCTCCGGCATCGCGATCTGCTTTCTGGTTTTGGAG
>JAISVY010000188.1 GCA_031271325.1 Oscillospiraceae bacterium | reverse complement strand
TTCAGGTCGGCGGCGCTGACGCCGAGATAGTAACTGTCGGTGACCTCGCCGAACTTCTGCGAGCGGTTGAACTGAATCAGCCCCCCCAGATTGTCGATGATGGTCTGCGCCAGCTGCTCCTTGGTGTCGCCGTATAGCCTTGTGCGGGAGATAAACACGTTGACGCCGTTCTCGAAGATCAGCGAGAGCATCGTCACGCCGTCGATCATATTGAGCACAAAGCTCTTCTGCTGCAGCTCGGGACGGGTCGCGATGTAGCTCATGATCGCCTGTGTGCCCACACGGATCGAACGCAGGTTCACGCCCACGCTCTTGAACGCCGACGTGTAGTTGTCGATCACGCTTTTATCGGCGGCGCAAGCCAGCAGCGCCCTTCCGCCGGGCAGCGTCTGGAAGCCGCACGCCAGATCGTCCGCGTTCTCCCCCGCTTCGGAGAAATCGTCGCGCACCAGCTGCCGGTACTGCTTTTTGCCGAGCTTCGGGGTCGGGATGCGCTTGACCAGAATCGCGCTTCCGTCCACTACCAGCGAGGGCTTTTTGAACAGCTCCGGGTGTTCGCCGCGCATCGACGCGAGGCACTCGATCAAAAACGCCTGATCGGTGATCATGCCGTTGATCATCGTACCCTCCGGCAGCGGATGGGTGACGAACTCGCGTATTACGCCGCCGCTGTACCCGACGACCTGTATCTGCTCCGAAGAAATATACACGGATGATTCCATTCTCTATCCTCCTGTAAGCTGGCTTGCGTCGCCGTATATCGACATCATCGGCGACATGACCGAGATCATGACCAGACCGATTACGAGCGCCATTACAATCAGCATCACCGGCTCCATCAGCTGCACCAGCTTCCCGGTCGCCATCTCCGCCTCGTAGTCGAAGCTGTCGGCGGTGGAGGTGAGCATCGAGTCGAGCCGCCCGGCCTCCTCGCCGATCAGAATCGTATTGGCCAGCTTGTTGTCAAACCCTTTGATTTTACTGACCGAGCCGGAGAGCGTCTCGCCGTTGCGCACGTCTTTGATCAGCGTATCAAATTGGCTTTCGATATATTTGTTGTTGATGACCGTGCCGGTGATCTCCAGCGCTTTCAGCATTGAAACACCGCTGGAATACAGCGTTGACAGGGTTCGCGCAAACCGCGCCGTGTAGATAATCCGCAGCAGTTTACCCACCACCGGGAGCCTGAGCTTGATTTTGTCGTATACCGGCGCGACGGCGGGCAGCGCTTTCAGGCGCGCGAATCCGGCAATCAACACCATAATGCCGAGAATGACAAAATACCAATAGTTTTGCAGAAAGCCGCTGAACGCGACGACGGCTTTCGTCAGCCCCGGCAGTTCCATATCGCCCAAGGATTCAAAAAAGTTGGGCAGGATGAAGATGAAGATCGCGAGCACCACGAGCAGCGTGACGACACCCAGAATCATCGGGTAGCGCATCGCCGCTTTGACCTTGCCGTTCAGGCGGTGCTCCTTCTCATAGTGTTCGCCCATCTTGGCGGCTACTTTCTCCAGCTGACCGCTTGCCTCGCCGGAGGCATACATGTTGACGAACAGCTCGGGGAACGGGCGTCCCTGCATCTGCATCGCCTCCGAGACGGTGTGCCCTTTCTGGAGGTCTTTGTGCAGCTGATCGTACACCGCTTTCAGCTTGGGCTTGAAGTCGCGGTCTTTGAGAATCTCCATGGCGCGAACCGCCGTGATGCCGCTGCTGAGCATCCCGGCCATCTGGCGCGAAAACTCCGATACCTCGTTGGACTTGAGCCTGTAGTTGACGCTCCTCTCCTGCACGATCTTGAACGTCAGCGGCACAAGGCTCTGATTCCGCATGTGCCGGCGGAAATCCTCCTCGTCTTTTACGTCGATGACCGACGAAACCTTATTGTTCTCCAGATTCAGCGCGGTATATCTGTATTTTGGCATCTTGCACCTTCTCTAGGGGGATGTTTGGAACCCGCGGGTGTCCGGGACGTTCGCCGCTACAGACCGTATAACCCCAAATACAATGTGATGAGTTCGGTTCCGAAGAACAGGGCAGCGGCGGTGCCGATGCAGAGGGGAGGACCGAACGGGATGTGCGCGCCCTTTTTTTTGCGTTTTGTCAGTATCAGGACGATCGCGATGCCGCCGCCGATCAGCAGGGCGATCATGAACGCCAGCAGCGTGTTCCGAAAGCCCAGCAGAAACCCGCAGACCGCCATCAGCTTGATGTCGCCGCCGCCGAACGCCCCTTCAATCAGCAGCGCCAACAGCAGCATCGGCACACTGACGGCCGCCAAGCCCACGGCGCGTTCCCACAGCGGCACCTCGCGCCATACCCATACCGCGCCCGCGGCGAAGGGCACCAGCGCGATCACCAGAGAGTCGGGTATCTCCATCGTGTCCAGGTCGATCAGCGACACCGCCAGCAGAATCAGCGTCACGCCGAACGCGATCAGCAAGCGCCAGTCAAAGCCATAGCGCAGGTAGCACAGCGGCGCCAACACGCCGCAGAACAGCTCCACCAGCGGGTAGCGCGGGGAAATCCGGGCTTTGCAGCGGCGGCATTTGCCGCCCAGCGCAATCCAAGAGGCAACCGGAATTAAATCAAACCACGCAATCGTCTCGCCGCAGGCGGGGCAGTACGACCGCGCCTTGGATAAAAACGCCTTCTTCGGCAGGCGGAAGACCACCACGTTGAGAAAGCTCCCGAAGATCGAGCCGAGGACAAACAGCCACGCGGAAATATAAATATCCAGCATCGGTACGTCCTCCGTTGCATTTCCGGCCGGTTCGGGTCGTTTCTGCGGGGGTGGGGAGAATTGCGGTTTGCCGTGGATTGCGGCGGCGTGCCGGGGGTTACGGCGTGCCGGGGGGATTACAGCGGCGTGCCGGGTCGTCACGCCCTACAGGGACGGGGTCGCGGCGTGCCGGGGGGGTTACGCCCTGCGGGGATTGCATGAAAACGCCCATTTGGGACGCC
>JAISVY010000180.1 GCA_031271325.1 Oscillospiraceae bacterium | reverse complement strand
GGCGGAACCGAATCACTGACTTTGTCTATGCTACCACATATACGCCGCCATGTCAAGCGCCGCGGCAACCTGTCGGGCAGAAAATTTTGGTTGCTTGTTCCTGCCGCAGGTGATATAATGGGAATGTTGAAAATTGCGCTCCGGCTTGAAAACAAAGCGTGAACCCGGCGGCGCTGCGTGACAGTGAACAACGAACAGATAACAGATAACAATTAAGAAGTGTAGGGCGTGACGACCCCGGCACGCCGCCGTAACCCCACGTAGCCTACTTCCGACGGAAGGGGGTGGCGGCGAATGCCGCCGGGGGATGTCGAGGGATGTTCACGGCGCGTCAAGGATGCCGCGCCCTGCACAGGACGTTGAAACCGGCGGCGCGCCGGGGTCGTCGCGCCCTACGCGTCCTAATTGTCCGTTGTCAACTGTCCGTTGTCCATTGCCATAAGCGCGTGTTCGCCTTTCAGGCGAACACGCAATTTTCAACACTTCGATACGATACCTAATTGCATCCGATGGGCGTGATTTGTATGAAAGAGCTGTTTATTGACAAGGGATTGCTGGAGCGGAACTACAGCGCGGTGCGTCAACGGTTGGAGGGCGCTCAGGTGATGGCGGTGTTGAAAAACAACGCCTATGGCTTGGGGTTGCTGCCGATGGCTCGGTTCTGGCGGGAGATGGGCGTTCGGCGTTTCGGGGTGGGCGAACCTTCCGACGCGGCGCTTCTGCGCAACGAAGGTTTTTCCCATGAGGAAATCCTGCTCATGCGCCCCACGGCGATTCCCGCCGAGATCGACATGCTGCTGGACAACGGCGTGATCGCTACAATCGGTTCGCAAGAGACGGCGATGGCGCTGTCCGGTATCGCCGAAAAGCGCAGTACGGTCGCCGAGGCGCACCTGAAAATCGACAGCGGTTTGGGACGCTACGGCTTCCTCCCCCGCGAAACGGACAAAGTGCTCAATATCTTCTCCTACATGCAAAACATCGCCGTCTCCGGTATCTATACCCACTTGCCCAGCGGGCTTTCGCTGAAGAAGGCGCAGCTCTGCCTCGAAGGCTTTGACGCGGTGCTGACCGCGCTGCGCGAAAAATCAATCGAAACCGGAATCGTACACGCGCTCGGCTCCACGGCGCTCTTTCACTATGATACCCTGCCGCAATACGATATGGTGCGTATCGGCGCGGCGATGACCGGGCGCATTTCCGGCAAGACCGGTCTTTCGCCGGTCGGCGCGATCCACGCCCCGATTACCGATGTGCGCTGGATACCCGCCGGCGCCGCCGTCGCCGGGAAGCTGCGCCTCCGCCATTCGGTGCGTGTGGGCTTTTTGCCGGTGGGTTACGCCAACGGTTTTTTGGTAGACAAGCCGTCGTACTCAAAGCTCTTTGAGATCCGGCGCGGAAAGATCGGCTACGGGAAAGTAACGGTGCGCCTGGACAACGGCGAGACGGTCAGCGTTATCGGTTTGGTCGGGCAGAACCACCTGGTGGTTGACCTGACCAAGTCCAACGCGTCGGTCGGCTCGGTGGCGCAGATTGGCGTGAACCCGCTGTTCGCCTCGTCGATTCCCCGCGTACTGCAGTGACGCTGTTCGAAACCCTAACCTCGTACGCCGGGCGCGGCGCGGCGCGGTTCCATATGCCGGGGCACAAAGGGGTGCTGCCGCGCCCGTTTGATTCCGTTGCAAAGATCGACGTAACCGAGCTGGATACGACAGGCGACTTATATTATGAGAGCGACGGCGCGATTCGGCGATCCGAGCGCGGGATGGCGGCGCTCTTCGGCGCGAAGGATTGCCTCTACCTGACCGGCGGCGCGACACAGGGCGTTTTTACGGCGCTCGCGAGCGCCGTACAGCCGGGCGGCACGGTCAACATATGGCGCGGCTGTCACAGGAGCGTACATAACGCGCTGGCGCTGCTGGACCTGCGCCCCGTCTGGTTCTGGGACGCGCCGGAAGCGCCAGCCCCGGTGTTTTACACCTCGCCGGACTATTACGGCAGATTGTATCCCAGACCGGATACCGGCGGGCTTACGCTGTGTGACGCGGCGCACGGAGCGCACCTGCCGTTCTGCCTGCCTGAATATACCCCGCCGGGGAACCTTTGGGTTGCGTCGGCGCACAAGACGCTGGGCGTACTGGGACAGTCCGCGATGCTTCTCTCCGACGGTATGGCTGATCCGGAGCTGCTGCGGGAGCAAAGCTCGGTGTTCGGGACAGCCTCTCCGTCGTTTGTATTGCTGGCGTCTCTGGACGCCGGGCGCGAAGAGCTTGAAAAAAACGGGCGTGAGTCTTGGGCGCGTGTGGCGGCGTTTAGCGGGGCGCTGGCTAAAAGAGACGGGCGCGTATTCGTGCAAGACCCGGCCAAAGTCACGGTAACAACCGGAGACGGTCTAAGCGACGCGTCTCGCTTGGCGCGGGAATTTTCGGTGGTCTGCGAGGCGGCGGATAAAGACCGTTTGGTGTTCATGCTCTCGCCGCACAACACCGACGAGGAGTTCGTCCGGCTGGAGCGGGCTTTGGCGTCCATCCCCCTGCGGAATGTAAGACCTCAGCCGGAAAGACGTTATGAAATTCCGCAAACCGTCATGACGCCGCGCGAGGCGTTTTTTGCGCCTCGGGAGCGCGTTTCGCTGCGGGGTTCCGCCGGGCGGGTAGCCGCGCGAGTCTTCGCCCCGTCGCCGCCGGGCGTGCCGTTTTTTTCACCCGGAGAATTGATAGACAAAAAAACGCTCGAAATTATTTCGGAGATGTGTTATACTGTAGAGGAGACAATTTGGGTTGTGCGATAACCCTTATTTTTCAAGATAAACGATCAGGGGGACATAATATGAAGCTGATTCTCGCCATTATCAATCACGACGACGCGCACGGCGTTATCCAGCACCTGACGCAAGGCGGCTATCATGTCACAAAACTCGCGACCACCGGCGGCTTTTTGCAGGTGGGCAACGTCACCGTTCTGATCGGCGTGGACGATGACCGGCTGGAGGGCGCGATGGACATCATCGGCAAATTCTCCAACTCCCGCCGCCAAGTGATCCCCGCCGCCGCCGAGATGGGGATGGGGATGTACTCTTCGATTCCCGTGGAGGTGTCGGTTGGCGGGGCGACCGCCTTTGTGATGGATGTCGAGCAATTCAAAAAGTTCTGACGCCCTTTCGCCGCCGGACGGCGAGGCGCGCGTTTTTTCCGCAGGCGGCGTCAGCGCCGCGCCGGTGATTTTGGAGGGCGAGGACGAAAACGCCCTGCGCGGCGAGGCGTTACGTCTGGCCGCGGAATGGATCGGCGAACGGAGCAAAGTCTTGGCCGGGCTGCATGTGGACGTCTCTACGCTGACGAGCGAGCCGGGCGCGGTCATCAAGGTGGAGGAAATCCGCGCAATCCGCCGCGACGCGCTGTTGCGCCCGTTCGACGGCGAGGTTAAGGTCTACATCATCGAACGCGCCCATCAGATGAACGGAAACGCGCAGAACGCTCTTCTGCGCCTGTTGGAAGAGCCGCCGGAACCGGTGCGGTTTGTCCTGCTCACCCAAAACGCGGGAGCGCTGCTGCCGACGGTACGTTCGCGCTGTGTCCTGCGCCGTCTTCCGTCGCCCGAACGCGCCGCCGCGCCGGAAGAGGCGGCAGCCGGCGCGTTTGTGGACGCGCTGGAAAAACCGTGGGAACGCGCCGTGATCGCAGCCTCTTGGGATAGGCAATCCCGCGACGCGCTGAAGAGCACCTTGCGCGCCGTATTGGTCTGTCTGCGGGACCGGTGCCTGCGGGACGGTACTCTGCCGCTGTATATAGAAACGATCGATACCGTATCGGGCTTGCTCCCGGCGCTGGAGCAAAACGCCTCCGTAGGGACGGTATGCGGGATACTGGCGCTGCCGCCGCAGTGATACGGCCGAAGTGTTGAAAATTGCGTGTTCGCCTGAAAGGCGAACGAGCGCGGCGCACATACCCATGATCATTTCAAACCGAGAAAAACCGCAGTTTTTCTGGGAATAAGATAGGAGAATTTATTTGACGACTGTTGTAGGCGTACGGTTTAAGAAAGTGAGCAAGATGTATTACTTCAACCCGAACGGACTGCCGCTCGAAAAGGGAATGCCGGTGATCATCGACACACAGGCGGGTACCGAATACGGGGTCTGCGTGACGGGGCTTTTCGAGGTGGAGGACGAGCGGATCGTGCCGCCGCTCCGCAAGGTGCTCC
>JAISVY010000160.1 GCA_031271325.1 Oscillospiraceae bacterium | reverse complement strand
ATTGGCTCATGCCGACGTTGTGCCCGCTGCCGCGCCCGATGACGGTGTAGACGCCGTCGCCGGAACCGCCGGAGGGCTGCTGAAGAGGGATGGTGTGCAGACCGTCGCCGGAGATGACGGTGATCTCGCCGCCTGCCCCGGCGACCGGCTGCAGCTCGCCGCTGCCGCCGAGAGCGTAGAGGGAGGCGGGGTCGCCCGCCGAAACGGCGGATCCGCCGGGTCCGGTGACAGACAGGACAGAGCTGCCGGAGTAGATGTTGTAACGCATGGATTTATTTTTTTTGTTGCCGCCAAAGTTCATATAGGTACGCGCCGCTTCCTTGGTGAAGGTCGTGATCAGGTTCCCGTTGCGGTCAACGAACGCCACCGCGTAGACGTTGTTCGTATCGGTATATTTTTGGATATAGAAGTTGGATACGCCGTTGTGGGCGATGCCGCGGCTGGTAAGCAGCGCCGAAAGGTCTTCGTTGGTACAGGTGTATTGCCATATATATTCCGGGATTGCCACCGCGTCTTCGTAGGAATCGACGATGCCGCGCAGATACGGAAGGGCTTCGTTCCAAACGTTCTCGCTGTTTTCGGTCGCGCCGCCGCTGGAAGAATGGTAGACCGCGGTCTTGCACGCCACCCCGTTATAGGTGAAATACTGCCCGGCGGTTTCGTCTACCGCCTGATCGGTCAGGGCGTTGGCTTTCCTTGTGCCCTCATACATCTGACAGTGCGTGTTGTTGCACAGGTCATAACCCCCCGACCGGTGCCGGTTCAGGTTTCCGGCGGCGTAGGTACGGGCACAGACGGCTTGCGCTTTTAACGCCTCAAGCGGCCATGTGGAGTGCATCTCGGAGGGGATGACACCTTTGATATAGTCGTCGATCCCGACGGCGTTGATCACGTGTATGTCGTTGCCGTCGAGGCGGCGGAATTCAAACGCCCCGTAATAGGCGTTTCCTTTGTGCCACGTGACCGGTTTTGCGCCGTCTGCCGAAAGCGGCCGTACGCAGAGATGAAACGTCTCGCCGTAGTCGAATTGGAAGAGGATGTCGGTTGTGCCAGTCCGCACCACCGATATGCAATATTTGCTGCCGCTGACGCGCGTACTGCCGCCCGAATCGGCGTAACTGCCCGAGCGCACCGCCCAAACACCGCCCGAAAACGACACAAACGCGGGGAACCCCTGCGCCCGGTACGAAGCGGCGGCGGTTTCGGCTTCCCCGCGGCCGGCGTAAGAGCCGAGGTTGTTGTGAAACGCGCCGACAAGGTCGCCGCCCGGCGTATCGGAGTATGTACTGCCGGAAAGATACACGTTACGGTTTTTGACCATCGTAATCTGCTTCTCGCCGGTTGACCCCAGCGGGATAAACACGTCGTTTTCGCCGAGGTAACCGAATTCGTAGCCCAAACCGGTGTGATTATCCAGGTTCGCGCCGGTCAGGGCGTTGCCGCCGACCGACAGGCCGATCCGAATGGTAAAGTCTGACGGCAGCGCGGCGTCGGCTCCCGGCGGAAACGGGAGCAGCAGCAGCGCGGCGCAGCAAAAAAGACAAAAAAAACGCTTCATAATCGGAGAACTCCTGTCTTTACCCCTTGACAGGGGTTGCCTGTTTACGGTAGTATTATACTATGGGATAGGTGTACAGGCAACCCCTTTTCGCGAGTTTTGTCGAAGGATGTGCTTTATGAGGCGATTCAAAGTAGGAATTTTGGGCGCGACAGGCATGGTGGGGCAGCGGTTTATCACGCTGCTGAACGAGCACCCGTGGTTTTCCGTCGCGGCGGTGGCGGCGTCGCCGTCTTCTGCGGGGAAGACCTATGCCGAGGCGGCGGAAGGACGCTGGGTGATGGAAGACCCGCTTTCGTCCGAAGTCGCGGCGATGACGGTGCTGGACGCGACGGCTGACCGGGCGAAGATTGCGGAAAACGTAGATTTCGTCTTTTCGGCGATGGCCATGCCCAAAAACGAAACGCGGCAGTTAGAGGAGAGTTACGCGAAGCTGGAGTGCCCCGTGATCTCCAACGATTCGGCGCACCGCTTCACCCCCGACGTGCCGATGATCATCCCGGAAGTCAATCCGCGCCACGCCGAAGTCATTCCGTCCTTCCGCAAGCGGCTGGGTATTACGAGGGGTCTGATCGCGGTGAAATCCAACTGCTCTTTGCAGAGTTACCTGCCCGCCCTTCATCCGCTGACCGAGTACGGGCTTGAAAAAGTGCTGGCGTGCACGTATCAGGCGATCTCCGGCGCGGGCAAGACCTTCAAGAGCTGGCCGGAGATGGTGGACAACGTCATCCCCTATATTTCGGGCGAAGAAGAAAAGTCCGAGGTGGAACCGCTCAAAATCTGGGGAACCCTGCAGGACGGCATCATCATCCCGGCAAACGAACCCGCGATCACCGTACAGTGCATCCGCGTGCCTGTGACCGACGGACACATGGCGGCGGTATTCGCCTCGTTTGTCAAAAAACCGCCGCTGGATGAGATCACCGAACGCTGGAACAGTTTTTACGGCATCCCGCAAGCGCTGGCGCTGCCCTCCGCGCCCCGGAAGTTCATCCATGTCTTCACCGAGAACGACCGCCCGCAGACGCGTCTGGACAGGGGGTTGGAAGGCGGCATGGCCGTCTCGGTGGGGCGGCTGCGGGAAGACTCACAGTACGATATAAAATTTGTATCCCTCTCGCACAATACCCTCCGCGGCGCCGCCGGCGGCGGCGTTCTGCTCGCCGAGCTGCTCTGCGCCGAAGGGTATATCCAGTAAATTGCAGGAGAAAAATGTATGACCATAGGGATCCCGAAAGAAATCAAAGCGCAGGAGAACCGGGTATCGGCACTGCCGTCCGGCGTCGCGAGCTTCGCCGAAGCGGGGCATACCGTGTACGTGGAGACAGGCGCGGGGCTGGGCAGCGGCTTTACCGACGCGGAGTATACCGCGGCGGGCGCGGTCATTCTGCCGGGCGCGAAAGAGGTCTACGAAGCGTCCGGCCTGATCTACAAAGTGAAGGAACCGCTGGAAGCGGAATACCCGCTGCTGCGGGAAGGGCAGGTGCTCTTTACCTATCTCCACCTCGCGCCCGACCCGGCGCAAACCCAAGCGCTGCTGAACGCGAAGGTGATCGCGGTCGCCTACGAGACGGTGCAGCTTGAGGACAAATCACTGCCGCTTCTCGCGCCGATGAGCGCGATCGCGGGGCGTATGTCGGTACAGGTGGGCGCGACCCTGCTGCAGAAATACAACGAAGGGCGGGGTATCCTGCTCGGCGGCGTACCGGGCGTGGAACCGGGGCATGTGGTCATCGTCGGCGGAGGCGTCGTCGGCTTGAACGCCGCCAAAATGGCGGTCGGTTTGGGCGCGAGGGTCACGGTGCTCGACATCTCGCTTGAGCGCCTCGCCTATATCAGCGACATTTTGTCTTCCGGCGCGGTGACGCTGATGTCCAACGGCTACAATATCGCAAAAGCCGCCGCCGAAGCCGATTTGCTGATCGGCGCGGTGCTCATCCCGGGAGGGCGCGCGCCGAAAGTCGTCACCCGCAAGATGGTCGAGAGCATGCGCCCCGGCGCGGTGGTGGTTGACATCGCGATCGACCAGGGCGGTTCGGTCGAGACGGTAGACCGGCTGACCAGCCACGAAAGCCCGTATTACGTCGAGCACGGCATTGTGCATTATTCCGTGCCCAACATGCCCGGCGCGGTTCCGCGCACCTCCACGTTCGCGCTGGCCAATGCCACCATGCCCTACGCCCTGCAAATCGCGAACAAAGGCGTCGAAGCGGCGCTGCGGGATAACGCGGCGCTGGCGAAAGGTTTGAACATATACAAAGGAGCGGTCACCAACCAAGCCGTGGCCGAAGCGCAGGGATTACCCTATCAAGCGTATTAAGGAGGCGTTTTCAT
The DNA here is from genome assembly GCA_031271325.1 of Oscillospiraceae bacterium. Lineage (GTDB taxonomy): Bacteria > Bacillota > Clostridia > Oscillospirales > UBA929 > UBA929. Next base: position 5,968 of record JAISVY010000160.1, on the reverse strand, counting down.
GAAAACCCCCGTATTTACCGGCTCGGCGGTCGCGATCGTCACACCGTTCCAAGACAGAGCGGTAAACTATGACCAATACGGCGAACTGATCGACTGGCAGATCAAAGAAGGCACACAGGCGATCATCACCTGCGGCACCACCGGCGAAGCGTCCACGATGAACGACAAAGAGCATCTCGACACGGTAAGCTACGCCGTCAAACGCGCCGCCGGGCGCGTCCCGGTCATCGCTGGCACGGGGTCGAACGATACCGGTCACGCGCTGGAACTGGGTCAGGAGGCGTGCAGGCTCGGCGCGGACGCGCTGCTGATTGTCACGCCGTATTACAACAAGACGACCCAGCACGGCTTGGTCAAACACTATACCTACCTCGCCGACCGGTTGGATAAACCGATCATTCTCTACAGCGTCCCCTCGCGCACGGGGCTTGCGTACAGCCTCGATACATACAAAGAACTGGCGAAGCACGAGCGGATTATCGGAACCAAAGAGGCGTCGGGCAACTTCTCTCTGATCGCGCAGATCCGCTCTCATATCGGCGACGACATGCTGGTGTGGAGCGGGAACTGCAACGAGACGCTGCCGATTATGGCGCTGGGCGGCTTGGGCGTGATCTCGGTCGCGGCCAACGTCATCCCCGCCGAAATGCAGGCCATTTGCAAGCTGTTTTTAGAGGGAAACATCAAAGAGAGCGAAGCGCGGTTCCTCCGGGCGATCCCGCTGATGGACGCGCTGTTCTGCGAAGTCAACCCGGTGCCGGTCAAAACGGCGATGAACCTGATGGGTTTATGCTCCGGGGAGCTGCGTATGCCGCTGTGTGAAATGCTGCCGAAGAATTTTGACCACTTGGTCAGTGTGATGCGCGAATACGGGCTGCTGTAGAATGCAAACGACACAAATGATGCTCTGCGGATGCAACGGCCGGATGGGGCAAACGGTGTCCCGGTTGTGCGGCGAGCGGGACGGCATAGAGATCCTCGCCGGGTGCGATGTCGCCGGGCGCAACGCGTTTGCGTATCCGGTATATAAAACACCGGAGGAATGCGCCGAACGCCCCGATGTGATCGTGGATTTTTCCTCCCCGCCTTCGCTTGCCAGACTTGACGCGCTGTTCGCGTACTGCGCGGCGCGCGCCGTTCCGGTTGTGCTCTGCGCTACCGGCTATGACGCGGCGCAGCTCGCGAAAATTGAGATGGCGGCGCAAACGCTGCCTGTTTTCCGTTCCGGCAATATGTCGCTCGGTGTCCATCTGCTGATGCAGCTCGCGAAAAACGCGGCGGCGGTACTCGGGCAGGACTGCGATATAGAAATCATCGAGCGCCACCACCGTAACAAGATCGATGCCCCCAGCGGCACGGCATTGATGCTGTTCGACGCGCTGAGCGGCGCGCTGCCGTACCAGCCGGAGCCGGTTTACAACCGTCAGCCGGAGCGCAGGGCGCGGGGGGAAAAAGAAATTGGCATCCATTCGGTACGCGGCGGCACGGTTGTGGGCGAACATGAGGTCGTGTTCGCCGGGCACGACGAAATCGTCACGGTGACCCACTCGGCGCGTTCCCGCGAGGTCTTCGCCGCCGGCGCGATACGCGCCGCGATGTTCATGGCCGGCGTAAACAAACCGGGGCTGTACGATATGCGGAGCATTGTGGGGTGAACATCCCCTTCCGGCGGAGGGGCAGCGAAGAAGGCTATGAAGAGGGTTATTTTGAAGGGAGAATAAACCATGTCGGTTATTGGAACGCAAAAGATTACGCAGGTGGCGCTGATTGTCAGCGACATCGGGAAAACAAAGCAGAAGCTGGCGCAGTTTTTCGGCATCGAAGCGCCGCCCACATCGGACGGCGGAGACTTTGCCGTCACCCAAACGCAGTATATGGGGCAGCCCGCCCCGAAAGCGCAATGTCAAATGGCGTTTTTCAACGTCGGCGACGGGGTGCAGCTGGAGCTGATTCAGCCGAATGAGGAACCCAGCGTCTGGCGGGACTTCCTGAACGAGAAAGGCGAAGGGATTCACCACATCGCGTTCGGCGTGAAAGGGATGGACGATCAGATCAAAGCCTGTGAGGGCTTCGGTATGAAGCTGGTGCAGAAGGGCAACTACGGCAGCGGGAACGGCTGCTATTCCTATCTGGAGGCGGGAGACGGTTTGCCGCTGCTGGTGGAGCTTCTGGAGAGTTTTTAACGCGTACGGGACACCCGATCCGGGTGTCCCGTTTATTGCCGGGGCGCCCGTTATACCGCAGGGCGCTGTGCGTAATCGTCAGCAGGAAGGCGGGTGAGAACCCCTATGTTCCGAATCGCTTTGTGCGAAGATGAAAAAATCTACGCGGAAACACAGGAGCGGTTATGCCGGGAGATTCTTGACAGGATGAACGCTCCCTATGAAATATCAGTCTTTGGCAGCGCAGAGGACTTTCTCGCCGCTTTTTCAGAACGCGGAGATCGCTATCACCTGATCCTCTTGGATATTATCATGGGCGGCATAAGCGGCATGGAGCTTGCGCGGCGCATACGGGAATCTGACAAAGAAACGGACATCATTTTTCTCACCTCCAACCCCGGCTTCATGAGCAAAGGCTATGATGTAAAAGCGCTGCATTATTTGCTGAAACCGGCGGAGGCGGAGCAGCTTGGGCGCTTAATCAAAACGGTATTTGAGGAAAAATACCAGCCGCAGTTTTTTCTGCTGAGAACGGGGACGCACACGCAGGCGCTCATCGTCAGCGACATGATTGCTTTGGAAGTGGTCAACAGAAAAGTGGAAATCACGCTTGCGGACAGAACGCTGTATGCCTCCGGCAAACTCTCGGATTTGCTTGACAAACTCCCGCCGGGTCATTTCATCCGCAGTCATTCCGGTTTCGCCGTCAATATGCGGCACATACAGGAGTTTGACCGCGCGGAAATCATCATGAGGGGCGGCAAAAGAGTGCCCGTCAGCCGTTCCTATTGGGAAGCTGTAAAATCCGCGTATCTGACCTATATGCAGAATCGCTGACGGGGGGGAACGCATGAGAAAAATCGCGGAGAGATTCAGGCGCATGGAACGCAGCACCCTTCTCTTTTTGGCGCTTATACTCGTTTGCGCCGCCGGTATCGCCGCTTTCCTGATTTTTTATTTCTCGGCGTACCTAAACCTGCATATACAGCGGGAGACGTTTGATTTATCCGAAGGTTGGCAATATGAATCCTCCGGCCTCGCGGGCGGCGAAACGATGACGCTTACGCGGACGCTGGACATATCGGTCCCCGAAGCGGCTGTCCTGATTCGGGCGAATCACCAGAGTATCAGCGTGTATCTGGACGGGATTCCTCTTTTTGCCGGTCCTGTTTTGGAACCGGGCGAGAACCCCGGTATCGCGTCGCATCTGATTTCTCTGCCGGACGGATACACGGGAAAAACGCTGAAAATCGAGGTTGCTTCACCGTACGCGGCATATTCCGGCTGGATAAGCTCCGTTTTGCTGGGGGCGCGGCAGACGCTGGCCGAACATGCGCAATCCGCCCCGCTGCGGCCGGTCATCACGATGCTTGTGTGCCTTGTGGCTTGGATTCCCATCGGCGTGGTTACCTTCATGCGCAAGCCGGGCGGCGGAGTCCGAAAGGAGCAGCTGGCGATAGGCGTGTTTGTGATGTTCTGGGGAATGTACTATGTCGCCGCGCGATACGATGTCCTGCCGTTCCTCACACCGGTTCAAAGGTCTGTTTTTGTCCTGGCTGTCTATTTTCTGCAAATGCCTTCGCTGACAATGTTCTTCTACTTCGCCTTTGAACGGTATAAAAAGCCGATGCTGCCCGCGGCGGTTGTTTTCAGCGCCGCTTCGGCGGCGGCGCTGGCGCTTCAGTTCAGCGGTCTTGCGGATTTGCCCCGGCTGCTGATCTGCTATGACATTCTGATTGCCATAGGGATACTCTATACGGTGGTGCTGGCGGTTTTAGAGGCAAAAGCGAAAAACCGCCTGATGAAATTGACGGTTCCGTTTTTTATCGCCGCGTATGTGTTTGCGATGTACGCCAATTATACGTTCTATACACAGCGCGGCGTTATCTCGCAGGATTCCCGCGACCTTTATTTTTGGCTGATTGTGTCTATCCTGATATACAGCATATGGCATTTCTTTCGGGACATCTACGGGAACATGCGCGAAAGCGAACGGCTGGCGTTCCAAAAAAACTTGGCGCAAGAGAGCTATGAGCATATCACGACCCATTTTCGTGAGGTGGCAAGACTCAAGCACGATTTCCGCAGTCATCTGACCGCCATACAAACTTATCTGGACGGCGGGAGGTTTGAAGAAGCGAAGGAGTATCTGGCACGATACACAAGCCAGTCGGCGACGGTCACCGAAACCGTGTTCAGCGAACATATTCTGCTGAACGCCGTCTTGGGGAATCTGTACCGGCGAGCCGGGGAGCACGGCATTCGACTGGAACTGGAGATCAAAGCGGCGCCCCTGCGTATCGCCGACCCCGACTTGTACAGTCTGCTGACAAATGTAATAAACAACGCCTTTGAGGCGTGTATCGCCATGCCCGCGAACGCGGAGCGCTTCATCCGCCTGAACATTACCCGGCACGAGCCGTATCTCAATATCCGCTGCGTCAACAGCAAGGCGGGTGAGATCATCAGCGAGGACGGAAAAATCCAAACAACCAAGACCGGGAAAGGACACGGTTACGGACTTCAGACCGTCGGGCGTATCGTGGACGCATACGACGGCATGATCAGCCTTGAACATGACGAAAACACCTTCACCGTCAAGGCGGCGCTGAAGGACAGGCAGCCGGCAGGACGCAACATTTCCGCAAGAAAGTAAGAATATTTGTATACGCGGTCTTTCGGGCTGTGCTATACTGGATGCGGCAAACCAAGCTAATAAAATCTGTGAAGCATATAGGTACCTCTAAAAACCCCCGCTCCGGCTTGCGATGCCGCGCCATAGGCGCCTGTTCGCAAGCGCCGCGCTCGTTTTCGTTCGGCTTCGCCAAACGAAAACATAGGTTTTTAGAGCGACTCATATGTAGGAGGAACCGTATGAAAACCGGGACACTGTTTTTGGACGAGCAAGCCAAGGTAACGCTCACCCGCTACCTGCATGACGATTCGCCGGAGCTTGCCAACGCAAGCACGCGCCCGGCGATACTGGTGCTGCCGGGCGGGGGCTACCGGGTGTGCAGCGACCGCGAGGCCGAGCCGGTGGCGCTTGCGTACCTGGCCGAGGGATTCAACACCTTTGTGCTGCGCTACACGGTGGGTGAAGCCGCCATATTTCCCAAACCGTTAACCGACGCGGAGAAAGCGCTGGAAACGATATTTGAACGCGCCGAGGAGTGGCGGGTGGACAAAGCGCGTGTTGCCGCCATTGGATTTTCGGCGGGCGGTCACCTTGCGGCAATGCTGGGCGTTTCGGGCAGGGTGCGCCCCCGCGCGCTGATACTCGGCTACCCCTGTATTCTGGAAAGCATGGGCAGCATTTTGCAGCACCCGGTACCCGGCGCGGAAAAGGCGGTGGACGCCAAGACGCCGCCCGCATTCCTGTTTGTCACCTGCGAGGACGGACTGGTGCCGGTCAATAACAGCCTGTCGTTCGCCGCCGCGCTGGATAAAGCAAAGGTTCCTTTTGAACTGCATGTGTTCCAAAAGGGCGTTCACGGTCTGTCGCTGGCAAAACCGCTCACCTCCGGCGGCGTAAAGAACCTTGTCAGCCCCGCCGCAGCCCGGTGGTTCGGTATGAGTGTGGATTGGCTGCACGGTCTGTGGGGAGACTTCCCCGCAGACGCGGAGCAGGTTTGATTGAAAAACAAACAGAAAGACAGGGGTGAGACAGCAAGCGGGAAACATAACTTTGAAATTTCATTATGAAGAGACAGGAAAGCAGGTAAAACTCGCGTCACTGGCACGGCAAACGCGTGAATGCCCCTGTCGCACAGACGAAATGTAGGGGCGGTCGTCCCCGACCGCCCGTA
>JAISVY010000131.1 GCA_031271325.1 Oscillospiraceae bacterium | reverse complement strand
GCTTTGGTGACACCGAGAGCGCTGAAGTCGGGATCATAATAGCAAATAAAGAATTTTGCCTGAGCGGTGGTACCGGCAAGTTTGTCCCAGCCGGACATGCCGGCGAGATTGAATACCAGCTTGCCGTCTTGCCATGCGTCTTCAACAGCCACATCTGTCTGATCCCAGCTCCAGCCGTTGTCACACTGAATGACGAACTGTAAGCCGCCGGTGGGCTGCGAAGGAACTTCGAGGACGAGGGTCTCGGCGGATTGCAGTTGTTCCAGGGTGAGATCTGTTTCAATGGCTGTGCCGTTCATGTCGGTGCCGTTTACGCCCCAGCCTTGTTGGGTATCGCTGTTGACGAAAGTGGGGGTGACGGGCAGGTCAATGGTGGCGGCAAAAGCGGGGACTGCGAGCATGGCGACGAGAAGCATCGCCATCATGAGGGTAAGCAGGGTTTTGCGAGTTTTCATGTTGGTTCCTCCTTATTTTTGGCTGCTTGGGCATAACCAAAAGGTACCTCTTTTGGCAACCCATATATTGTGTATAGTGTACCACGCGCCTCACCATTATGTCAAGCACTTTATTCAATTTTTCTATAGTTTTATTAAGAAATTGGCAGCGGAACCATAGGATGGGGCGGAAACGCGCCGGAAGTATCTGTCAAACCCTGCGGGCGAACGGCGGCGCGGGCGCACATAAACGGCGCGAAAAGCCGCATACTACGCGCGGAGGTGGAATCTCAATGACACAGATCGCATCGCTGCTCACCGCGTTGGCGCTGACGCTCAGCTGGGGGCTGGGTTTTCCGCAGGAGGGAAAATCCCCGGTGGGCAGCGTCTCCGCGGAATATCTGAAACAATATGGCGCGGCTTATATGGGTGATCCCAACGAAAAGGTCGTTTACCTGACCTTTGACGCGGGATATGAAAACGGTCAGACGGCCAGCATTCTCGATACGCTGAGAGAGAAAGACGTGAAGGCGGCGTTCTTTATCGTGGGGCACTATATTGATTCCCAGCCGGAATTGCTCCGCCGTATCGCGGCGGAAGGGCATACCGTGGGTAACCATACCGTGCATCATCCCGATATGTCGAAGATGAGCGACCCGGCGGCGTTCCAAAAAGAGCTGGATGATTTGGCAGGGATGTATCAGAAGGTGACGGGCGCGGAGATGTCGAAGATATACCGCCCGCCTTCCGGCAAGTTCTCCGAACACAACCTCAAAACCGCGCAAAAGCTGGGTTACAAAACCCTGTTATGGAGCCTCGCCTATGTAGACTGGGTTAAAGACAAACAGCCCGACCCCGCCCGCGCGATAGAAAAGCTGACAAAACGCGTACACCCCGGCGCGGTGCTGCTGCTGCACAGCACGTCCGAGACAAACGCGAAGATTCTGGGTACGCTGATCGATAAATACAGAGAGATGGGTTATTCGTTCGGAACGATAGACAATATTTTTTCTTGACAACAGAGCGCCCCTCCCGGTATAATAAAAGTTCAGGCTTTTCTTATGCTGGGAGGGATTGACTGTGGATGAATGGGGAGAGGAACGCGCCTATCTGCAACAGGTCACCGAAGCGGTCAGCGAGGAATTAAGCGAGATAGACAGGCGCTTCGAGCGCGGCATATCGGCGGCGGACGAAGCGGCGGAAGAGAGTGTGCGCCGGCTGCTCGAAAGCCGTTTTCGCACCTTAAAGAGAGCCGAAGGATCGCCCTATTTTGCCCGGATTGACTTTCTTTCCAAGAAAAACAAAGAGAAGATTTACATCGGGAAAACCTCCGTGTACGACCGCGAAAGCCGCGCGGCCGTCACCGATTGGCGCGCGCCGATATCCAGCCTGTATTACGACAGCCGCCTCGGGAGCGCCGTTTACGACAGCCCGGACGGAAAGGTGGAGGGCGAGCTGCTGCTGAAGCGCCGCCTGACTGTCGAGAACGCCGAGCTGAAAGGCTTTGACGACATCGACGTCACGGCGACCGATGAAATGCTCGCGCCGTATCTGTCCGTTTCCGCCGATACGCGCCTGAAGAATATCGTCGCCACGATCCAGGCGGGGCAAAACGCCGTCATCCGCGCCGACGCCGGGCGGCCGCTGATCGTACAGGGCGCGGCGGGGAGCGGGAAGACGACCGTCGCGCTGCACCGTATCGCGTATCTGGCGTACGTGCTGGGCAAAAAGTTCCGCCCGGAGCAGTTTTTGATCTTGTCTTCGGGAGGGTTTTTCCTCAGCTATATCGCGGGGGTGCTGCCCGATCTGGGCGTGGAGGAAGTGCCGCAGCTCGCGTTTGAAGACTTGGTGCGTTCCGCCGTCAAAGCGTCGTTCTATGTCAGCGACCCGTCGGAGACGCCCGCCGACCCTTATAAACGCTCGTATGAAATATTGGCTGACATCGACGCGTACTTAGCGACCGACGTCTCGCTGTTCTCCAAGCGCACCAACGCGGCGGCGGTTTACCGGCGCTTTTTGGAGCAAGCCGCGCTTCCCCAAAAAGACGCGGGACGCGCGGTTGCCTCCGTTCGGAAAAACAGGCTGGATATGGATGACCTCGCGCCGCTGCTGTACCTGCGGATACGCACGGCGGAGCTTGCCGATCTGCGCGTAAAACATGTCGTGATCGACGAGGCGCAGGATTTTACGCCGATGCAGCTGACCGTATTGAAAACGCTCTACAAAAAAGCCTCGTTCACCGTTTTGGGAGACTTGGCGCAGGGGATTTTCGGCGCGGCGGAGGATTGGGAGAGCGTCAACCGCCAAGTCTGGCAGGGAAACGCGTCAATTGTGGCATTGCAAAAGAGTTACCGCGTCACAGCCGAGATCATGGAAGCCGCGAACAGCATACTCGGCAGACTGCCGGGGGTTCCGCAGGGCGAAGCCGTCGTGCGGCGCGGGGAGGCGGTGACGTATACCGACGTGTGGGGTGAGGACGACCGCGCGGCGGCCTGTGTCGCGGCTGTCAAGCGCCGCGCCGGGCACAAGAACATCGCCGTGCTGCTCAGTCAGCCGTCTCTGTGTCATGGGTTTGCCCGCCTAATGCAAAAAAAAGAGCCGTCTATGGCTCCCGGCGGCGAACGCCCGCTCCGCGTGATCACCTCGCGCGACGGGACATATGAGGGCGGGCTGTGCCTGCTGCCCGCCGCGCTGTCAAAAGGGTTGGAGTTCGATGCGGTGATCGTCGCCGACGCCGACCACTATCCAAAAAACGAGCTGGGTACGAAACTGCTCTATGTCGCGATGACCCGCGCCATGCATACGCTGGACGTGATGTATGAAGGGAGCTTTTGAGGCGCAAGAAGGTCAGTTCAGTTCCTCGAAAAACTAAGAAAATTGCGTGTTCGCCGCCGTCACTCCGTCATCCGGTAATACTGTACCGTGCGGAAGTCCAGCGTGTTTTCGGCGCTTTCTTCGCGCAGGATGGGGTATTGCCTGCGCTGCCCGTTGACAAAACGGTAAAACGGCATATCGGCGTCCAGACCAAGAAGCTCTAGAATCAGAGGACCAAGATAATTCGCGCTGATCGTATCGCCCGGCTTCAATCCGGCGCGTGTGACCGCCGCGTTCAGATCGAACACCTCTTTCGCGGCGTCGTTGCTCCAGATCAGGTACGGCGCTTCGTACTCGCGCAGCCCGCTGTATCCCAGCTTTTCATAGACCCGGCCCGCCGTGCCCAGTGAAGGCAGGTGGTCGCCGAAGAAGACCAGCAGATACGGTTCGTCCAGCCCGCGCAGATAGTCGGTCAGCCCTTTCAGCTCGCGGTCGCCGTCAGCGACGCCGATGAAGTAATTGGAGAGGATGTCCACCTCTTCCGGCGTGAGCAGCGCCTCCGGCTGGGTGAAAACGCTCGCGTTTTCAACAAAGCGATTGTTATACGGCGTGTGGTTTTGAATCGTCACAAGGTAGGAGAACAACGGCGTTCCGGCAGGTTGTTCGCCGATCAGCTTCCGCAGTTTCGCGAACGAAGCATAGTCGGCAATCAGCCCGGCTTTGTCTTTGGTGTGCGTGAGGTCAAAATCCGAGCGGGAAAGAAAGCTGTCAAAGCGAAAATGCCGGTATACGTTCTTGCGGTTGTAAAACCAGTCGAAACCGGGGTGTATGGCGACCGCGTCATACCTGTTGTTCTTAAACGCCGAGACAATCGCCTCGTGTTCTTTGCGGACATACCAAAACGAAGACGGCGACTGGTTGTTGATAAACCCGGAGGATAACCCCGTCAGAATGTCGAACTCGGTGCTGGCCGTGCCGCCTCCGAAATTCGGAACGATTAATCTGCCGTAATAACTCTCTTCTTTGATTTTTTTATAGTTTTCCAGCGGGTCCTGCTCAAACGTAAAAAACGCGTCGTCGCTCAGTTCGGTAAACGATTCTTCCAACACAAGGATGACGTTGAGCGGTATTTTTTCGGCGGCGGGGGCGTTATCATACGCCGCTAAAATATCCCGGGCTTTCCCGTCGGTGTACCCCTCCGGTCTGTCTATCCGCATCCCGTTGATATTGTACCAGAAGGAGTAGAGAAATCCGCGCGATTCATAAATATCGGTCATCTTACTCGTGGATCCGTGACAGTAAAAACTGAAATAGAGCGCGCGGTCGGAGTAGACAAACCGGTTGAGCAAGAAGACCGCGAGCAGCGCGGCGGCGGCGATGCCGGAGCGGACAATCCAGCCGCTTTTCGGCGTTTGGATAAATACCGAAAACACCACCGCCGCGACGATTCCCACGAGGGTGAGAATCATCTTGACGCTGACGTGGTACGCCGCCGCGCCGGAGAAGGTCATCGCCTCGCGGATCACCAAAAGATCAGACGGCATAAACGGTTCCTGCCGCACAAGGGTTTTGAAATAGTTTACCAGCGTCAAAACGGTCATGAGCACGGATACCAGGGCGAACGACGGCCAGAGCCTGTTGAAAACCGCGTACGCCAGCAGCGTCAGCAAAAACACCGGCAGAAAGTTCAGCAGCAGAATCAACGGATTCTTTCCGATGCATTTCAGCGCCGTTTTGAAGGGAATCGGCGACAGCAAAAAAGCCGCCCCGGTCATAAGCAGAGAGAATATGAAAACGGAGATATACAAACCCGCCGTCCCGACATTCAACTTCATAATTCCTCCAAAAAAGCGTTACGGGCGGCT
>JAISVY010000087.1 GCA_031271325.1 Oscillospiraceae bacterium | reverse complement strand
TCCGACATGGTAACCTCCTGTCTGCGGTTCATTTCCCAGACTAAAGGTTACCATATTCCACGTCTCACAGTAAACGCTACCCCATCAGCCACTGTTGCACTTGCTTTGCGAAGTTACTCTTGTACAATCGGCACCGGGTGGCTGCAAAATTTTATTTGACATCCCACTCAAAGTATGCTATCCTGTCATAGCCGCTTTGGCGAGGGGTCTTCAAGAAAACTGCGCGAGCAACGCCCGCACAGTTTCACCCCCGTGAGCGAGACTGATTAAACGAGGGAACCCTATGACAGCAATTTTAGAAACCGGCGGTAAACAATACCGCGTGTCGGAAGGCGACATCATTTATGTAGAGAAACTCCCCGCCGAGGAAGGCGCGTCCCTGTCGTTCGATTCCGTGTTGGCCGTTTACGACGGCGACAAGGTCAAAACCGGCGCTCCGTATGTCGAAGGCGTTTCGGTGAAGGCAAGTGTCATCAAAAACGGCAAAGAGAAGAAAGTCGTCGTTTTCAAGATGAAACCCAAGAAAAACTACCGCCGCACACAGGGGCACCGGCAGCCCTACACCAAGCTGCAAATCGAATCCATCAACCTGCCCGCCAAGGCATAAGCCGGCTGCCGGCGAATGAATAAGGAGTGTTAAATCATGGCACATAAAAAAGGCGTAGGTTCCTCACGCAACGGGCGCGACTCCCAATCCAAGCGCCTCGGCCCGAAGCGCGCCGACGGGCAGTATGTCAACGCGGGCACCATCTTGGTGCGTCAGCGCGGTACGCACATTCACCCCGGCGACAACGTGGGTATCGGCAGCGACGACACCCTGTTCGCGCTGGGCAACGGCACGGTGCGCTTTGAGCGCCAAGGACGCGACCGCAAACGCGTTTCTGTATACGCCGCCGCGGAGTAAACGAAAACAGAGACAAACGCGTCTCACCAAAAACTTGGTTAACAAATCAGGACACCCGGATTCGGGTGTCCTGTTGCTATCTGGCTCGAATCGCTACGCTTCCGGCGAGGTATCGGGATTTTCCGGCTCCGGCGGGGTCGCCGGTCCGAACAGCGCCGTAATCACGACGTTCTCGGCGGGCATGGTAAATGTCATGCCCTCGATGACCGTGCCGTTGTATTTCAGCGAACCCGCGCTCAGCGCGAATCCGTCGGCCGGTTTAACGGTGAGCGTTACGGTTTCGCCCTTGGCGGCGGTGCCTTTATCCGGTGTAACCGTGCCGTTTTCCGTCGCGCCGACGGTGACGGTATACGTGGCCGGCGGGGGCGGTTCTCTCTTCATCAGGCGCATAATCACGGCGCAGGCTTCCCCGCGGGTGATCGGTTTCTTCGGGTCAAACGCCGTTCCCGCAATGCCGGTGAAAATCCCTTTTTGATAGCACACGGAGACCGCGTCCTGCGCCCATGACGCAACCTGCGCCCAGTCGGTGTAGTTTTTGTATTCGCCGTTGGACGCGATACCTTGCAAATAGGTGTTTTCCACCAGTTTTGCCACCGATTCGCGGGAGATCAGCGGGGTATGCGTGAAGGTTTTGTTGCTGGTGCCGTCGATAAAGCCCAAGCCGTACATCAGCAGGATGGAGTTATCGATTTCGTTCTTCGCCTTTGTGGCGTCGTTGAACATATGCATTCTGGCATGGAACGTTCTCGCCCACAGGGTGATAAACTCGGCGCGGGTGAACGTGCCGTTCGGCTCGAATTTCCCGCCGCCTTTGCCGCGCATAAAATTATTTCTCGCGCAGTATTCAATCGCGTCGTAATACGGGTTATCGGCGCTCACGTCGGTAAACGACGCGCCCCGCGTCATCGGGGAGGGGACATATTCGGCGTCGGCGGGCACGCCGGCGAACGGATACCCCGCCGCCGAGGCGGCAAGCGACGTCACGGCGATCAGTGTGGCGATCAGAGACAACAAATACTTTTTCATCGGATTAAACTCCTTTGTTCATGGTAGGTTATACGGTCACAAGGGTGACAAGCCGGTGTAATGGTTCCCGGTTAGAGTTTGCCGCCAAACAGGCGCAAATATAGATGTAAAGTTTTCTATTGCTGGAAAAAGCGGTTTCCTGCCGGGGACGGTGACGCGGCGGTTCCAGTTCGAAGCCGCGCGCTGATTCTGCCATACTCCCGGCTGTCTCGGTGCCGCGCGGATGGCGGTCATTCCGGCGGACGCGAACAGTCAGCCCGTCCTATTCGTCAATCTAACCAAAAAATGCCCGAAAACTTTGGTGATTCTACGTCTAGCGGCGCGGACGTACTTATGGTATAGTAAATACGCTAGTGTCTCACTAAGTATAGGAGGGAATCACAATATGGCAAGCGTAACCCTAAACGGCATTTACAAGCGTTACCCGGGCGGCGTTATCGCCGTCTCCGACTTCAACCTCGACATCGCGGACAAAGAATTCATCATCCTCGTCGGCCCGTCGGGCTGCGGAAAGTCCACCACCTTGCGTATGATCGCCGGACTGGAAGAAATCACCGAAGGCGAACTGTACATCGACGACAAGCTGGTCAACGACACCCCGCCGAAAGACCGCGACATCGCGATGGTGTTCCAGAACTACGCCCTTTATCCGCATATGACCGTCTTTGAAAACATGGCGTTCGGTCTTAAGCTCCGCAAAACGCCGAAAGACGAAATCAAGCGCCGCGTCGCCGAAGCCGCGAAGATCCTCGAAATCGAGCAGCTGCTCGACCGCAAGCCGAAAGCGCTGTCCGGCGGTCAGCGTCAGCGCGTCGCGCTGGGGCGCGCCATCGTGCGCAATCCGAAGGTCTTCCTGCTCGACGAGCCGCTCTCCAACCTCGACGCCAAACTCCGCGCCCAGATGCGCACCGAGCTGACCAAGCTGCATATGCGCCTCGAGACCACCTTCATCTACGTCACGCACGATCAGATCGAGGCTATGACAATGGGTACCCGCATTGTCGTCATGAAAGACGGCTTCATCCAGCAGATCGCGCCGCCACAGGTTCTGTACCAAAACCCGACCAACCTCTTCGTCGCGGGCTTCATCGGCACCCCGCAGATGAACTTCGTGGATTGCACCGTCCTCGACGAAGGCGGCAAGACTTACCTGCAATTCGGCGAAGCAAAAATCATGCTGCCCGAAACCAAAGGCCGCAAACCGGAAGTCCTCAGCTATGTGGGCAAAGAAGTCATCATGGGCATCCGCCCGGAAAACATCCACGACGAAGAAAGCTATCTCGCCCAGCACCCCGAAGCGCAAATCAAAATGAATGTAGACGTGGTTGAAATGATGGGCGCGGAAACCAACCTCTATATGACCGCCGAAGGCCGTAACTTCATCGCCCGCGTCGAGCCGCGCTCCACCATCAAAACCGGCAACGTCATCACCGTGGCGTTCGACACCAAGAAGGTTCACCTCTTCGACAAAGAAACCGAGCAGACAATCACCAACTGATCACTGTAAATATATTAACGGGGCTGTCGTTACTGAGACAGCCCCGTTTTTGTTGATGTTCACCATTGTCAAAAACGTTTGAGTGTGGTAAAATAATCCTGTGTTTATCAATTTATCTTATTTCGCGGAGGTGTGTGGTATGAAAAAACGAATCGTCATCTCATCAGTCTTATTCGCCGTTATTCTGTCCGCCGCGCTGTTCGCGGCTTTCGGATTGCCGAAAGAAACGGCGCCCATCCCGGAGCGGCTATCGGCGGAGAAGACGGCGGAACTGCGGGAGGGTTTACCTATTAGCTCAAGTTTACCGGAAACCGTATCGATCATCGTTCCTCCGCTTGATTTTGTCATAAACAATCTGGTAGATACT
>JAISVY010000058.1 GCA_031271325.1 Oscillospiraceae bacterium | reverse complement strand
AGTATACACCAAATTTACGAACCAAGCAAGACCTTTTTATCAATTTCCCCGACATAAATTAATATCTGCGCGACGACCTGATACAGCTCGGGAGGAATCTCCTCCCCGATATGCAGCATGTTGAGCAGGCTTGCGAGTTCCGGATCTTCATGAACCGGTATGCTGTGCTCATGCGCCACCTCGATGATCTTTTCGGCCACATGCCCTTTCCCCTGCGCCACGACCGACGGTACGCCGCGCCCGGGGTCGTACTCCAGCACTACCGCCTCGCGCACGACCGTTTTTTTTTCCGCCATGAATTGCCTCCCCGAAGTGTTGAAAATTGCGTGTGCGAACGAGCGCAGCGCTCGCGAACAGCCGTCGTAGACGTGAGCGCCTGTGGCGCGGCATCGCAAGCCGGAGCGGGCAACTTTCAACATGCCCTAGAGGTATCTGGATGAGATTATTGCAGAGATTATCGGCGCTGGTTTTGGTTATGCCGCTATTGCTTGCGTCCTGCGGGACGCCGGAGCCGTCGCAGTCGCCGAGCCCGTCGCCGAGCAACCCGGACGAACCGGTGCTGACCACGCGCAACATCACACTCACCGTATGGGAATCGGAATCGGCGGCTGAGTTTATCCGGCAAGCGTCCGCAGAATTCCAAAAAAAATACCCGAATATCTCGTTTGAGATAGAAGCGGTCGAGCCGGATACCGCCGCGTCGCGTTTCCGCGGTGCGGTAACCGCAACGCCCGCCTATGTTTCAAAACCGCCCGACCTGATTGCCGTGCCGCATACCGACATCCGGGCGCTGGCGGAGACTTTTGACGTGCTGCCCGCGCGCAACCAAGAAAAAGCCGAAGAGTCGGCGCAAGCCGCCTGCGTTCAGGCGGCGACAGTCGACGGTGTAATATACGGCTACCCGGTGTCGGCTTCGACAATTGCTCTTTTCTACAATAAAGACCTAATCGCGGCACCGCCCGCCACTTGGGAAGGCGTAGCCGGGTTCTCGGCGGAATTTGGCGGGCAGTACGGCTTTATCTTCCCGGCGGGTACGGCCTATTACGCCGTGCCGTTTACCACGCTCGGAAACACCCGCCTGTTCGGCTCGGACGGGGAAAACGCGGCCAATTCGTTTTTGCAGTCCCCTCCCTCGATCGCGGGGATGGAGGCGTTTGCGGCTCTGCGCTCCGTCCTGGATGTTCCGGCGGCGGAACTGACGGTGGACGCGACCGTTCGGGCGTTCGCCTCCGGCAACGCCGCGATGTGCATCGCGGGGACATGGGATATCGGCGCGTTTTCCGGGGTGAACTATGGCGTCGCGCCGCTGCCCGCGTTTGGCGATGAGAACGGGATGGGCGCTGCCGCGCCGATAGACGCGCGTGTGATGCTGGTGTCGGCGTGGTCGGAACATGCCGACGAAGCCTCGGCTTTCGCCGATTTTCTGCTTACCCCCGCGATGCAGCGCCTGCGGCTTACCCTGACAGGGGAGATCCCGTCGGTGAAACTTACGGTGGGCAGCCCGGCGTACGCCGCCGGGTTTATAAAGCAACTGGAGAACGCGTTCGCCGCGCCGACCATCCCGGAAGCGGAAGCGTTTTGGAACGGATTCGGCGCGATTGCGGCGAGCATTTGGGACGGAGCGAGCCCCGCGGAAATTTTACCGGGTTTCAACGCGTCGATTATTACCCCGGAAATCGTTGAGCCGTCGCCGGAAGGGTAAAGCATTTTTGTTTGACTTTTTCACGCTCATGCTGTATGATAAAAGCGGAGTGTTATTGAAGCTGGGGGGATACCATTGTTTAAGTCGGAGGACGAGATTTTTTCCCAACATATGTCTCTTAGACAGACCTGCGCCTATTTACAAGGCGAAGAGATGAACATTAAAGACTTTTTGGGAATTTCCGGGTTTTTCTCGGTCACATTCACCGGATGCGGCATGATGTACGCGCTGTGCAAGTCCGCCGAGCTGTCGCTGAAGATACGCGGCGGGCTGACCACCATGTCCTACGCGGCGGGCGACCTGATGCTGAACGCGGAGTATTACCGCGATATGCTGAACGGCACTCTGATGATCGTTCCCAGCCGTTCGGGGCAGACTTCCGAGGTGCTGACGGCGGTGCAGCGTTACCGTCAGGAATCGGGAGCGCAGACGATTTCCATTTGCCCCCAGAAGGCTTCCAAGCTTGCGAACGTCTCCGACCTCGCGCTGGAAATGCCGTGGATCAACGACGAAAGCTCCACCGCGACGCGCTCGGCGACCAACATATACTTAACGAACCTTTACATCATCGGTCTGCTGTCCGGCGACCTGCTGCTGCTCGACGAACTGCGCAGCGCGGCCGACAATCAGGAACAGTTTATTCAAAAGTACGCCGCCGAGCTGGAGGGTATCGGGCAGAGCGGCACATGGGATAAGATCATGGTTATCGCCGACGGCGAGCTGGCCGGCGCGGCGCAGGCCGGCATGATCGCGATCGGGCGGATGTGCGGCATCCCGACCGTGTTCACCAACATCCTCGACATCCGCCACAACATCATCGGGCAGATCGACCAACGGACGCTCGCCATCGTGGTGGTGTCGCCGCTCGACGACGCGTATCAGGGCGTCCTGCTCCACGAGCTGTCCAAACGCGGCGCACAGATCATGACCATCTCCTCCAAGAAAGACAATATCTTCGGCGCGGAGCTGAACGTCGCGCTGCCCGAATACCAAAACTACGGCGTGCGCGGCATCCCGCTGCTCTTCTCCCTGCAAGCGATCGCCTACAACAAAGCCGTCTCGGACGGCAAGAACCCCGACATCGGGGACGGTTCCCCGGCATGGGTGCGGCTGTAGG
>JAISVY010000053.1 GCA_031271325.1 Oscillospiraceae bacterium | reverse complement strand
TCTCCATCACTCAAGAGACACAGTTTCCAATGCAGTTTGGTGGTTGAGCCACCAGATTTCACATCAGACTTGCGTCCCCGCCTACGCGCCCTTTACACCCAGTAAATCCGGACAACGCTCGCCACCTACGTATTACCGCGGCTGCTGGCACGTAGTTAGCCGTGGCTTATTCATAAGGTACCGTCATCTTCTTCCCTTATAAAAGAAGTTTACAACCCGAAGGCCGTCTTCCTTCACGCGGCGGTGCTGGGTCAGGGTTTCCCCCAGTGCCCAATATTCCCCACTGCTGCCTCCCGTAGGATTCTGGGCCGTGTCTCAGTCCCAATGTGGCCGGTCAACCTCTCAGTCCGGCTACCGATCGTCGCTTTGGTGGGCCGTTACCCCGCCAACTGGCTAATCGGACGCGAGCTCATCAAGGGGCGATAAATCTTTGGTATCAAAAGGATGTCCTCCCGATACATTATGCGGTATTAGCACCGGTTTCCCGATGTTGTTCCCCACCCCCCGGCAGATTGCTCACGCGTTACTCACCCGTCCGCCACTAGGCTGCGCAAAGCACTCTGTGCTTTGCCGCAGCAATTGACAATGTACAGTGTACAATTGACAATTGGCATGCACCTCCGTGTTCACAATCAACGCAGAATTCCGGTCACGGACAATCAAAATCCCCGCGCTTGCGCGGTCCCTTTCGTTGTCCATTGTCCATTGTTCATTGTTCATTGCAAAGCACACAGTGCTTTGCGCCGCCCCGTTCGACTTGCATGTGTTAGGCACGCCGCCAGCGTTCGTCCTGAGCCAGGATCAAACTCTCTGTCAAAATATCTCCGCTAACCCCGAAGGATTAGCTTACAACACTCTTCAGAGATCGCTTGCTCCAAGCATCTCTCAAATTCGTTGGAACCCCAACACCTTGGGGTTCTTCCCGCTTTTCTGGCTTTGTTTCGGTTACGTTATTCAGTTGACAAGGTGCTCCCGCCTCCAAAAGAGACGCTCGATAAGTATAGCAAAACCGTTTGACCTTGTCAATAGCATTTTGAAAATTATTTTTTCAGATGGCAGTTATTGACATATCCAGGACGGCGGGGGGCAAAACCAGGCATAAGGCTCGGGTCTTCCCCGAACCTTAAACACCGGTCTATTTATCGTTCGATAGCCTCGGCTATCGCTTGCGTTTCCTCCACTGTGCCCCGCGGGTGGTGCGGCGGCGCGTAGATCGTATACATCTTCAATGGCTTCATTCCCGTGTTCGTGACATTGTGCCATATGCCGGCGGGGACGAAGATGGCGTAGTCGTCATACGCGTATTGCCGAAAGTACAGGTTGTCCTCCCGGTCGCCCATCTGCACCAATCCCTGCCCGTCCTCAACGCGTAAAAACTGGTCGGTATCCGGGTGTACCTCCAACCCGACATCCCCTCCGGGGGGGATGCTCATCAGCGTCATTTGGAAATAGTGCCCCGTCCACAGCGCCGTGCGGTAGTCGTTGTTGTTCAGCGTTGCCTTGTGCAAATCTTCCACAAACGGGCGCGGTCCAAAATCCGTTACCTCTTCGGGTTGAGCCGTTCGCACCATTTTTCGCGGCGTTTCATAATGATACACCTTCACCGACCCCCTTTTTTGGTATATACCATTTTATGGGGTGCCGGTAAAGAATGTGACAATGCGGGCATCCAAATCCTATCCTGTCTGGGTCGAGCGACGCGCCGCAGCGCGGGCAGGAAGGGTTCCGGCGGCTGGTCACACGGTGCGGGTGACCTCCTCGTACTGTTTAAGCCTCTGCCGGTGCGTTCTTCCGGTTCTCCATTTCGATCCTACGCATATGCAGCCCAAATAGTCGGGCTATGTCCTTTGCGATGTCCGCGTTAATGGCGTTTTGCTCTTCCTCGTTGGCGTTAAAACCGTCCTTGTCCGCTATCATATACAGCGGCGTACCAATCTCCGGCGGAGGCGCTTCTTTCCCCGCTTTCAACGCAGCATAACGCTCTTCCGCCCGCTTTCTGTCTGTGAGCATGTGCCCCGCCAATATCAGCCGCTCGTTTTCTCCCACCTGTATTACGCTGGCTGGGTCTGCTTCGTCAGCCTGCACGACCATAAATTGCGGTACGGCGGGGAGCGGCGTACCATCCGGCGCACGGAGCGCGGCGTTCCCCGCGAAAATAAGCCGCTCGTTTGGCTTTAGGGCGATCATGGGTCGCGCCTCCTTCTGCAAGATGTATATTGCTGATTTTGTCTGGTTGTGGTATGCTGGTTTCAAAACGACTGAATATGGGTGTTTTCGATGAACCGTGAAAAGAAAAGTCTTTGGGCGGAGATGTGTTTGTTTGCGCTCATGGTTTCCGCTTGGGCGTACCTTCTGGTTGATGTAGCCTACACACTTGGAACGGAATCCCTTCCCGATGGGTATATCAGCTTCCGAAACTTTTTCGCCGTTACCGCTTTGTTTTTGGTCGTTGCGTTTGTGCTCGCTTTAGTTGGCGATTGGAATAGCGATTCCGATTCCAAAGCCGGCCGGTTTTTTTGCGTTGTCGGCGCTGCGTTATGTGCTTTGGCTGCAATGGTGTATCATGTCATCGCGGTTGTCGCGCGTTGAAAGGTAACGGTGCGTGATGAAAAAGCGTTCTGGCATTTCGTGGTTTTTCTTTCTGGTCTTTGCGGCTTCTCTGATCGCTGCATACTGGTATGTGTTTGCTTTGATACTGGCTCTCTTTGTCGCGATAGGTATTTTTGTGGCACGGCGAAAGCGGAAACAGAATGAATCTGCAATGACATCTGGAACATTCAATCGCCCATTATCCTCCAATAGATTATTAACTCATCCTTCGGCTTACAATGTCCCTCGCAGCAATCCGCAGAATTTCGTATGGGTTTCACATCATGGTACTGCGTATCATCATAACAAGAGTTGCGCAGGCTTAAGGTCAATAAATGTTCCAATGCAAGATACCGGCAGATTGCCCCCCTGTATAAAGTGCGTTGAAACGCTCGCAATCGCTTCCGAAATATCCGTTAACGACAGGACAAATGTTTTCACGTATGATTTCCGCATTGTCGGTGTCAGCTACAATAATGACGATGGTTCCAGCCGACAAGAGTTTCTCAAACGAATATCACTCCGCAAAAAACCTTTTGACAATGAACTGCGCGTTTGGGTTTTCCCGTATAGATTCATCGGCGACCATGCTTTCTATGTAATCGTGAATGGGTTCTGCGTCGGTAACGTTCCAGCAGATGAGATTTCGGCTGTTCGGACCATATACCCCGACATCATTGACGCTTGTATTTCGGTTGACGGCGGGGACTCCGGCAAGTATTTCGGAGCATCGTGCACCATAAGCTATAAATGCAAAATGACACCAGCGCAGATTGAGCTTGAAGATGACTGCGAGTTTTACGAGAAGCTTCTTGCCCGGTTTCCGAACCACGCACCGAAGTCGTTCTCGGCATACCGCCGGATGAAGAACGCCAACACCGCAAACTACAAGAAACTGATGGAAGCCGCCAAACGGTGGGGCATAAAGTGATCTGCTTATGTGGTGTCTTCGAACCCAAACAGCATGTTTACCTCTACGTCCAGAGCCTCGCTTAGTTTGACGATCACATCCTTGGTAATCGTCTTTCGGAAAGCCCCGCCTTGGTTTCGCTCTCCCGCGCACATTTTTCCGCAAACCGGAAGACAAGGTCTTTTTCAGTTGCACTGTTATCTGCTCGTAAACCCGTCTATTCTAGCGATTCTCCACAACGACAAGGTGCCTCAAGTACCCGAATCCCCCAACACATCTTTTAAAAACATCCCGGTATACGAACCGTCACAGGCCGCAACCTCCTCCGGCGTGCCCTGCGCGACGATATGACCGCCGCCGCCGCCGCCCTCCGGACCGAGGTCGATGATATAGTCCGCCGTTTTGATGACCTCCAGATTGTGCTCGATGACGACGACCGTGTTGCCGCCGTCCACCAGACGCCCCAGCACCTCGATCAGGCGGTGCGTGTCGGCGGTGTGCAGACCGGTCGTGGGTTCGTCGAGGATATAGATGGTGCTGCCGGTGCCCCGGCGGGACAGCTCGGTCGCGAGCTTGACCCGCTGCGCCTCGCCGCCGGACAGGGTGGTGGAGGGCTGCCCCAGCTTGATGTAACCCAGCCCCACCTCGCAGAGCGTCTGCACCTTCCGGGCGAGGCGGGGTAGGTTGGAGAAAAACTCCAGCGCCTCATCGCAGGTCATGTCCAGCACCTCGTGGATATTCTTGGTTTTATAGCGCACTTCAAGCGTTTCGCGGTTGTAGCGTTTCCCCTTGCATACGTCGCAGGGGATATAGATGTCGGGCAGGAAATGCATCTCGATCTTGATCAAGCCGTCCCCGGCGCAGGCTTCGCAGCGCCCTCCACGCGTGTTGAACGAGAAGCGCCCCGGACCGTAGCCGCGGATCTTCGCGTCGGGCGTGGAGGCGAAAAGGTCGCGGATCTCGGTAAACAGCCCGGTGTATGTCGCAGGGTTGGAGCGCGGCGTACGCCCGATCGGCGATTGGTCGATGTCGATGACCTTGTCCAGATGCTCCAGCCCCTCCAACCCGTCATGCTCGCCCGGGCGGGTGCGGGCGCGGTTGAGTTTCCCGGCCAGCGCCTTATACAGAATATGGTTGACCAGCGAGCTTTTCCCGGAGCCGGATACGCCGGTGACGCAGGTACAGCAGCCGAGCGGAATCGAAACGTCGATGTTTTTGAGGTTGTTCTCCCTTGCGCCGCGCACCGTCAGAAACTTGCCGCTCCCCTTGCGCCGCTCGGCCGGTACGGGCACCGATTTCCGCCCGGAGAGATACTGCCCGGTGACAGAACCGGGGCAGTCCATGATCTCCCGCAGCGTGCCCACGGCGACGATCTCGCCTCCGTGGACGCCCGCGCCGGGACCGACGTCCACAATGTAGTCGGCTTCCAGCATCGTCTCCTCGTCGTGTTCGACGACCAGCAGCGTGTTGCCCAGATCGCGCAGGCGTTTGAGCGTCGCGAGCAGTTTCTTGTTGTCCCGCTGGTGAAGACCGATTGAGGGTTCGTCGAGGATATACAGCACCCCCATCAGCGAGGAGCCGATTTGGGTCGCGAGGCGTATCCGCTGGCTTTCGCCGCCCGAAAGACTGCCGGACTGACGCGCGAGCGTCAGGTATTCCAGCCCGACCGAGCCCAAAAAGCCCAGTCTCTCCCGAATCTCTTTCAAGATACGGTCACCGATCTGGCGTTCCCGGTCGGTAAACTCCACGCCGTCCCAGAACGCCAGCGCCTCGGACACCGGTTTGTTGGTGTATTCGGAGATGTCCAGCCCGCCGACCGTAACCGAGAGGCTTTCTTTCCTCAGCCGTTTGCCCTTGCAATCGGGGCAGGGTACCGGCGACATCAGTTCCTCAATCTGCTGGCGCGAACCGTCGGACTGGGTATCGCGGTAACGGCGTTCGAGGTTGCTGACCAACCCCTCGAACGCGTGGTGGTGGATGGCGGTCTGTCCGTTCGCCTTGATATACGGCAGTTCCAGCTTCACACCCTTCGTGCCGTACAGCAGCGCGTCGAGGGCTTCTTCCGGCAGATCGCGCACCGGAGTGTCGATCGAGAAGTTGTAGCGTTTGGCCAGCCCGTTGAAATACATCCGGGCGATTGTGTTGTCGTCCGCGCCGCCCCAGCCGGAAGCCACCACCGCGCCCTCCCGCAGCGAAAGGGAGGTGTCGGGGATAATCCGCGCGGGATCGACCTTCAAATGCGCGCCCAGCCCCATACAGGTGGGGCAGGAACCGTAGGGGTTGTTGAACGAGAACATACGCGGCGTCAGTTCCTCAATCGAGATGCCGCAGTCGTCGCAGGCGTAGTTTTGCGAGAAGAGCAGTTCCCGTTCGCCGGGTCCGACGTCCACAATCACAAGCCCGCCGGACAGCCCCGCCGCGATTTCGACCGAGTCGGTCAGGCGCTGCTGGATGTCGGGCTTGATGACGAGCCGGTCGATGACAACCTCGATGCTGTGCTTCTTATTCTTGTCCAGCGTGATCGTCTCGGTCAGCTCATACATGCTGCCGTCCACCCGCACGCGGGCGTAACCGCTCTTGCGGGCGTCGGCGAACACCTTTTGGTATTCGCCCTTCCGCGCCCGTACCACCGGCGCGAGCACCTGAATGCGCGACGACTCCGGCAGCGCCATCACGCCGTCAATGATCTGGTCGATTGTCTGCTGGTGAATCACCTTGCCGCAGCGCGGGCAGTGCGGAATGCCGATCCGCGCCCAAAGCAGGCGCAGATAGTCATAGATTTCGGTGACCGTGCCGACGGTGGAGCGCGGGTTTCGGCTGGTGGTCTTCTGGTCTATCGAGATGGCGGGCGAGAGCCCGTCGATGTAGTCCACGTCGGGTTTCTCCATCTGCCCCAAAAACTGGCGCGCGTAAGCCGAAAGGCTTTCGACATACCGCCTCTGCCCCTCCGCGTAAATCGTGTCGAAGGCGAGGGAGCTTTTGCCCGACCCGGACAGACCGGTCAGCACGACCAGCTTGTCCCGCGGGATTTCGACGTCGATGTTCTTCAGGTTGTGTTCCCGTGCGCCCTTGACGTAGATAGAGTTTCGCATGTTTTGCCTCCGGCGGTCAAAGAACCTTTTTGCGCAAAGGCTCTTTGGAATCTCTAAAAAATTCTGCTGTGCAGGGGCGATTGGCAATCCCCCTGCCGATTTCCGCGAGTATCAGAACCTGTTCCCACAGCTTCTTACTGCCCGGTCTTTAACTTTATAATCTGGTCGCGCAGCAGGGCGGCGTATTCGAATTCGAGCATTTGCGAGGCTTTCTTCATCTCGGTTTCGAGTTTTTTCAGCGTTTCGGCGCGTTCTTTCTCGGTGAGCGGCCGGTCGCCGCGCCCCCCCGCGAGTTCGGCTTTACGGGTAATTTCCGGCGCGTCTCCGACCTTTTTGATGATCGTTTTCGGGGTGATGCCGTGCTGTGTGTTAAAGTCGATCTGCAAGGCGCGGCGGCGGTTGGTTTCCTCTATGGCGCGGCGCATCGACGGCGTGACGCTGTCGGCGTAAAGGATGACGCGCCCTTCGGCGTTGCGGGCGGCGCGCCCGATGATCTGGATCAGCGAAGTCTCGCTGCGTAAAAACCCTTCTTTGTCGGCGTCGAGGATGGCGACAAGGCTCACCTCGGGCAAGTCGATGCCTTCGCGCAGTAGGTTGATGCCGATCAGCACGTCAAACACGCCGAGCCGCAGGTCGCGGATCAGCTCAATCCGTTCCAGCGTGTCGATCTTGTGGTGGAGGTAACGCACCCTCACACCCAAGCGTTGGTAGTGCGCCGTGAGATCTTCGGCCATCTTCTTGGTCAGGGTCGTAATCAGCACCCGTTCTTTGCGTTCGGCGCGTTCGTTGATCTCGCCCAGCAAGTCGTCGATCTGCCCTTTGACCGGGCGGAGCAGCACTTCTGGGTCTACCAAGCCGGTCGGCCGGATGACCTGCTCCACAATCTGCCCGCTGCGCTCGCGTTCGTAGAGGGCGGGGGTCGCCGAAACGTAGACGGTTTGGTTCAGCTTCTCGCAGAATTCGCTGAAATTCAGCGGGCGGTTGTCAAACGCCGAGGGCAGGCGGAAACCGTAGTCCACCAGCGTGGTTTTCCGCGCCCGGTCGCCGTTGAACATGCCGCGCACCTGCGGCACGGTGACGTGGGATTCGTCGACGATCAGCAGAAAGTCTTCGGGGAAGTAGTCCAGCAGCGTATAGGGCGTGGAACCCGGCGCGCGGCGGCTCAAGGGGCGGGAATAGTTTTCGATGCCGGAGCAGAAGCCCAGCTCGCGCATACTCTCGATGTCGTAAAGCGTGCGCTGTTTCAGGCGCTGCGCCTCCACCAGCTTGTCCTCTTCCTCAAACTCCTTCACCCGCGCCCACAGTTCGTCTTCGATTTCGCGCAGCGCCTCTTCCATCGTTTCCGGGTCGGTGATGTAATGGGTCGCCGGATACACGGCTACATGGTTCAGCGTAACGCGCGGCGAACCGGTGACGATGTCGATCTCGGAGATACGGTCAACCTCGTCGCCGAAAAATTCCACCCGGATCGCGCGGTCGCTGTAATAGGCGGGGAAGATTTCCACCGTGTCGCCGCGCACCCGGAACATATTGCGCTCGAACGCCACGTCATTGCGGCTGTAGCGGATCGAGACGAGTTTCTTTAACATATCGTTGCGTTTCATCGTCATGCCGGGGCGGAGCGACAGGGGCATATTTTTATAGCTGTTCGGGTCGCCCAAACCGTAGATGCACGACACCGAAGACACCACCACCACGTCCCGCCGTTCGGCGAGCGACGAGGTGGCGGAGTGGCGCAGGCGCTCGATTTCGTCGTTGATGCTGCTGTCTTTTTCGATATAGGTGTCGGTATGCGGGATATACGCCTCGGGCTGGTAGTAATCGAAGTAGGAAACGAAATATTCAACCGCGTTGTTGGGAAAATATTCTTTTAGCTCGGCGCAGAGCTGGGCGGCCAGCGTCTTGTTGTGCGCCAGCACCAGCGTCGGGCGGCGCACCCGCTCGATCACCTTCGCCATCGTGAAGGTTTTGCCCGAACCGGTGACGCCCAGCAGCGTCTGTTCCTGAAGACCGTTCTCCACCCCTTGGGACAGCAGGTCAATGGCCTTCGGCTGGTCGCCCGCCGGCTGGTACGGGCTGACCACCTGAAACTCCGGCACGGAAACCGCCTCCTTTATTGTGTCCCTATTATACACGAAACACATGTTCCGCGTCAAGGGGTTTTTTGAAAACTTTCAACGCCTCGAAAAACCGCAATTTTGGAACAGCAGTACCGTTTTCATGCGGTTTAGTAACAGTACTGTTTGGGATGGACGGGAGATTCGGAGGGCGGAAAGACCAGCGGATTGCGCAAACGTGAGTCCCCCGTTCCGGTTTTGGAACGGGGGACAGGGCGTTTTTCGCAGAAATCAAAGCGAAAAATTCCGCATTTGCCGGTCGAAAAGAGTTGTGAAGCGTGACAGCCGCGTTGTTCAGCAGCCCCTTCATAACATCCCGCCCGTTCGCCTGACGGCGAACATGAGGTTTTAGAACTTCTCAATAATTCGTTTTCACCCGGCCGCTGTTGCTCCGCACGTCGCCTTTGCCGGTCAGTTCCCGGATGTCGATGCCGCCGGAGGCGGAACGGATGTAGTGCTCCGGCGAGCGCACCGCTTCGGCTTTGACCGAGCCGCTGGTGGACTTGAGGTGAATCAGCCCTTCCGCGTCGAGGATGCCCATATCCAACCCGCCGGACATCGATTCGGCGGTGATTTCCTTTGCGCGCACAGCGGCTGTGTGGATGCTGCCGGAGGTCGTATTCAGCCGCGCGCCGCCGGTGACGGTGCAGCCGGCGGTGTGAACACTGCCGGAGGTGCTCTTGAGGGTCAGTTCGTCGCATTGAACCGCGCCGTCCACATGGACGCTGCCGGAGGTGGAGCTGATATGCACCGTCGTGCCGGTGAGGCTCTCGTGAATGCGTACCGAACCGGACGTAGACGTGACGCGCACGGTCGCGCCGGATACGTTTTGGTTTAGGTGCACCGAACCGGAGGTGCTCTTGGCGGTCAGGTCGCCGCAGGTTAGCGCCCCTTCCGCGCGGACGGAACCGGAGGTGGACTGGAGGGTCGTGTTTCCCCAATTCGCGTCGCCCTCGGTTTTGACCGAACCGGAGGTCGTGATGAACGAGACGCTCTCCGCGTAAGCCCGCGGCAGCTCGATTTCCAGTCTCGGCGAGTTGCTGAAGTTGAAGGAAAACAGGTTGATGATCACCCTGTTGGGCGTGTTGACGGACACCGTTCCGCCGCTGTTTCCGATGTTACAGGGGGGTGCCGTGTCGTAGTCGAAATGCCGGATGACAGCCTCGCCGCCGTCGGTGATACGCACCTGTATGTCTTGATACGAAACGTTTACGCTGATCTGCCGGGTACCGTCCAGAGAAATTCGCTCTTCGCGGAGCATGTCTACGTTCCCGCCGCCAAAGTTGAGCATCCAATTTTCCCCCCCGATTGATAGGTTGTGCCCGAGCGCCGACGCGATGATCAGACCGATGGCCGCCAGCGCCACAACGCCCCAGAGCGCGATACTGACGATGACAATGGTTTTCTTCACGACTCATCCCTCCAGATCCTGACAAGGCGCGAGATCTGCTGGATGGCGATTGCCAGCGGGATGATCAGCCACATGGTTCCCCAAATTCTGGCGTTGTCTGTTACGGCTCCGAGCAGGAGGTATATACTGACCGCGCCGGCAATCAGGGCGGAGGTCAGGTGCGCGGTACGCTTTCCGGGGGCGGTCAGCGCGGCGTTCAGCAGGGACTGCAGGCACACGCCGAACGGGAATATGACCCAGCCCGGATGCCACCAATCGATGAGAAATCCCAGCGACAGATACACCAGCACAATCAGCGACCAGAGGGATGAGCTTGCGGCAGCCCGCAGCCTGCTTTCTTTCGAGGATTGGGTGGAGCCTTCGTTCATACTGACTTTGACTTCCTCCACAATGGTGTCCTCCCTTTTTTCATATTTGGGCGCGTTCTGCGTCATATTCGCGTATACGATCAGCGCCGCGCCCAGACCGCCGAGCGTGAAGAAGGGCACGATGGCAAAGTCCCCCAGCCCTAACAGCTCATCGAATATGACAATCGACGTCAAAGCGAACACGAACAGCATGATCGCGCATCCGATCAGGAGAGCCTTCTTCCGCCGCCGCTTCTCCGCCTGCGCGGGGTCGAAGACGTTTTCCTTCGAGAGGGATTTGATCAACTCGTCCACGTCGCCGATACCGGAGATGACCGCGGCGAATGCGTCCTCCGGGCTGATTCCCGACGCGGTCAAGTCTTCGTATTTGTCCAAGCAGCCGCTCAGCAGCTCTTCCCGCATTTCCTCAATCCGCCGAGTTTTCGGCGCGTCTTGCAGCAGACGGTCGATATGCGCTTTAATCTTGTCGGTCATTCTCTTTTCCTCCTATTAAACTGTCGATAATATCCTTCGCTTCCGTCCAGTCTTTTATGCTCTGCTCCAGCGCCGCCCGCCCGGCGGCGGTGATGCGGTAGTAGCGGCGTCTGGCTCCGGTTTGCTCGTCCCCCCAGTAGAAAAGGATGCTGCCCGCTTCCTCCAGCCGCCGGAACGCGCCGTACAGGGTAGCTTCCTTCAGCTCCATTCGCTGCCCGGATGCCTGCTGAATCATCTTGTTGATTTCGTAGCCGTAGCTGTCCTGCCTTGACAAGTGTGCTAAAATAATCATGTCGGTATTGCCCCGTATCAGGTCGGAAGCGATCGACATATGGCACCCCTCCCGGTGTAAGTTTTGCGACGATGTACCGCCGATCGTACGTTACCTCGTCTGACGATGTATCTACTATAACACCAGTATAGTCCCTTGTCAAGGGATTTACGAAAATATTTTTCGGAGGGATGTTATGGTTATTATTTCTATTTCATCTGACTGGAAATCCCAATCGCAATATGGTATACTGTTTACGCAGACTCATTCGTTTCAATACAGAAGCTCTAAAAACCCCATGTCCGCCGCCAGGCGAACGGCTCAAGCGCTTTAGCGCGGCGGGGTCATCCTGTGCAGGGAGGCGTTTTTCCTCCCGCGATACTTTTAGGCGGGATCCCGTCCGCGTATTCCACATTGCCCCCTTCCACCGGAAGGGGGTGGCGGCAAATGCCGCCGGGGGATGTCCGCGGCGCGTCAAGGATGCCGCGCCCTACGTCCCAATTGTCCATTGCCATCGTGTATGGGCGGGGTCATTGCCAAGAACGCGGATATCGCGGAAGGCATAACGCCTCCCCTACAGGACACGTTCCCCTCGCACCATGGCAGTTAACGGTTTACAGTATATAGATAACAGTCAGACGGTTAGGCTGTTTCTCTCGTTCTAAACTGTTATCTGTTCGTTGCTCACTGTTTATGAGGCGAGGTTTTTAGAGCGACCCAATCGTTGGAAAGGGGAAAGGTTTTATGTATAAGGCTTATGCCGGGAAGGTGCTCGACGGAAAACCGGCGGTTCTGGAAGATGTTGTTCTGCCGGAAAACGCCAGCTTGCTGATCACGATTTTAAGTGATTGGGCTGGCGAAAGCAAAACCGTTGCGCAAAAGCAGGGAGACGCTATAAAGCGGTTTATTGCGTCTATCGCCTCTGCTGACAAGCAATTTTCAGATGATGATTTTGCCGCCCTTGAAAACAATCGGACTGACTTTAACCGTGAGGTGGAACCATGATTCATGTCATTGACACAAACATCATCTCTTATCTTCTTAAAAAAGACGTTCAAGTCAGAAATCGAATGTTAGACGCCATCGAGCAAAATTATGAATTCGCAATGCTGCCAATCGTCTATTACGAAATAACCCGCTGGCTGCTGGAAAGAAAAGCAATTCAGCTGCAAAACGACTTTAACCAAATGTGTATGGAGATGCCGCTGGCAGAAGCCAATAAAGCGGTCTGGGATCAAGCGGCGGCTTTATATGTCCAAGCCCGGCAAATGGGCAAGCCGATCGGAAGCGATGCGGATATTATCATCGCCGCGTTTTTCCTTGTTTATGATTATTCGCTCATTACCAATAATGTACGCCATTTCGAACGTATTGACGGGTTAAGAATAATCAACTGGAAGTCTGATACATAGAAGTTATTTATCCCATACCGGAGGTCTAATTGTATGGATTATTCCGCAGAATCCCTGAGACTTCACGCCGAGTGGCGGGGGAAGCTCGAAACCGTGCCGAAGATGGACGTTTCCTCCCGCGAGGCGTTGTCGCTCGCCTATACGCCGGGGGTCGCGAGACCCTGCCTGGAAATTCAAAAAGACCCGGAGAATAGCTATTCCCTCACCGGGCGCTGGAACACGGTTGCCGTCGTGACCGACGGCACGGCGGTGCTGGGGCTGGGTGACATCGGTCCGGAGGCAGCCATGCCGGTGATGGAAGGCAAGTGCGTCCTGTTCAAGGCGTTCGGCGGTGTGGACGCTATCCCCGTTTGCCTGCGCACAAAAGACGCGGGCGAGATCGTGCGCACGGTCGAGCTGTTGTCCGGCAGCTTTGGCGGTATCAACCTTGAAGACATCTCCGCGCCGCGCTGTTTCGAGATTGAGCGGCGGCTCAAACAGGTGTGCGACATCCCCGTCTTCCACGACGACCAGCACGGTACGGCGGTCGTGACGCTGGCGGCGCTGTTGAACGCGCTCGCGCTGACCGGGCGGACGCTGCCGGAAGCGCGGATTGTCACAGGCGGTGCCGGCGCGGCGGGTGTCGCCGTGATCCGGCTGCTGCTCGCGATGGGCGCGGAAGACATTGTCATGTGCGACCGGCAGGGCGCGGTCTATGAGGGGCGCGGCGGGCTGAACGAAGAAAAAGCCGCAATCGCCCGCCTGACCAACCCCCGGAACCTGCAAGGCTCGCTGGCCGACGCGCTGCGCGGCGCCGACGTATTCATCGGGGTGTCGGCTCCGGGCACGGTCAACGGCGAGATGGTACGCGCGATGCGCAAAGACCCCATCCTCTTCCCGATGGCGAACCCCATGCCGGAAATCATGCCGGACGAGGCGCTCGCCGCGGGCGCGGCGGTGGTCGGAACGGGGCGCAGTGATTTCCCAAACCAGATCAACAATGTCTTGGCGTTTCCCGGCATCTTCCGAGGCGCGTTCGACGTCCGCGCGCGCGACATCACCGAGGCGATGAAAATCGCGGCGGCGCGCGCCCTCGCGGGGCTGGTCGCGCCCGGCGAACTGCGCCCGGATTACATTCTCCCGACTCCGTTCGACCCGCGCGTGCGGAACGCCGTCGCGTCGGCGGTGGCGGAGGCGTGGAGGAATCGGTAATTACCGATATGGATACTAAGCAAAGGATTATGGATAATTATGGTATACCCTATTGCTTTTTTGCCGGCAATAGGGTATACTTAGGTCGCGAGGAAGGGGGTGCGGATATGAACCAATACGTGAATGTTACGGTTCCCGTACCGGAAGGGGTTTTGCTGTCACTTCGGGTTGAAGGGGACGAATTCGCGGCGCAAATGAAAGCCCTGACCGCTTTGAAACTGTGCGAACAGCGCAAGCTGTCAATCGGACAGTCAGCGGTATTTGCCGGAATGGACGAGGCGTCTTTTATTAAGTTTTTAGGGCAAAACAATGTCTCCATCTTTGGCTCCGCTTCGGAAATCAAGGAAGATTATTGCAATGCGTAAAACAGTGGTGGTAAACTCTACGCCGATGATTGCTTTGCGCGAAATTGGGCGGCTAGAAATTTTAAGAGACTTATACAGTGAAATCGTGATTCCCGGCGCGGTATGCAGAGAGGTGTCCGTTAAAGACACACATTTTCTTGACGGGTTTGACTGGATTCGTACTTTCAATATCAC
>JAISVY010000050.1 GCA_031271325.1 Oscillospiraceae bacterium | reverse complement strand
CCGAAGGAGGTGGTGTGCGCGGTGCGCACACCGAAGGATGTTTACGGGCGATCGGGGACGATTGCCTGTAAACGATGTCAACTGTCACGTTCACCTCGCCTCGTGGGGGATGCCGGGAGGCGCTCAAGGGAAAAAATAACATTTTAAATTACGTAAATTAGGTATTGTTATTACGTAAATTACGTAGTATAATAGACATATCAAGGGGGCGGCTAAATGAAACGGCGTGATCTGATCAAGCGGTTGGAAGCGTCCGGTTACCGGCAAGACAGAAACGACGGCGGTCACGCCATATACGAAAAGAAAGGCGGCCGCCCCGTGCAAGTCCCAAACCACCGCGAAATCAATGAAAACACCGCAAACGCCATCCTAAAGGCGGCAGGGTTGAAGTAAACGCGCCACACCGGCGGTAAAAAAAGGAGTCGATCTTATGGAACATGTATATCCGGCTGTTTTCTGCGCCAATTCCGACGGTAGTTACACCGTCACATTTCCCGATTTGCCCGGCTGCGTCAGCGAGGGGAAGACGTTGGCAAACGCTGTCAGCATGGCGCAATCCGCAGTGTCACAGTGGTTAGGCTACCTGCTGGATAAAAAACAAACGCTTCCGGCAGCGTCAAACCTGAAATCCGTCATGGCGGCGGAAAATGAGTTTGTCAGCCTTGTACGCGCCGAAACAAAAGATCGGCGCGCGGTAAAGCGCACCGTCAGCATACCCGCTTGGATGGATACGCAGGCAAACGCCGCCGGTCTGAGCTTATCCCGCATATTGCAAGACGCCCTCACAGAAAAACTTCAATAACGACGTCTCTTAACCCCCGCGCGCGGGTATTCCTGACCTTGCAGCGGCGCGGTTACGTCGACGGCGCATCCCACATAACCCCCCGTAACCCCCTTTGCACCGAAGCGGGTGGTGTGCGTGATGCGCATACCGAAGGAAGTTTACGGGCGATCGGGGACGATTGCTTGTGCTGTTATCTGTTCGATATTCGTTGTTTTGTCGCGCCGCGGTCGTCCGTGCAGGGGAGGCGTTAACATAGCGCCCAAATCCCCAATCGAATCCCTCTAAAAACATTCCCATTCAGGGGAAAGTATGGTATAATACTTCGAAGAGCGCCTCGCCTGAGCAGGGAGGCTAAGGCGCGAGAGTGCGGATCAAACTAAGAAACGCTTCGCTTTTCTGTTTGGGACGAACGGAAGCGGCTTAGACGACCGCCCGCGAAGGCGGGCAGGCGCTTGACACGGTATAATGTATTTTACAGGAGCGCACATTGTGCGCCCTCGAGAGAAGACTGTTGCCCTGCGGTGAAACGTGATACCGCGCGAACGGCGCTCACGCAAGCGCCCGCGCCGTTCGCCTGGCGGCGAACATGAGGTTTAACGAGCTTCTCAATTAACAGACAGACCATACGGGAGGGGTTTACTTTGCAAGCATCTGTTACCTTAGACCGGGAGAACCGGATCGGGCAAGTGGACAAGCGTATCTATGGCTCGTTCGCGGAGCATTTGGGGCGGTGCGTATACGGAGGGCTGTACGAACCGGGGCATCCGACCGCCGACGAAGAAGGGTTTCGCGGCGATGTACTGGAGCTGGTACGACAGCTGGACGTGCCGATTGTACGTTACCCGGGCGGGAACTTTGTTTCCGGGTACCGCTGGGAAGACGGCGTCGGGGCGAAAGAAACGCGCCCGAAGCGGCTGGATTTGGCGTGGCGTACAACAGAGCCGAACCAAGTGGGCGTGAACGAGTTTGTGCGCTGGTGCCGGAAGGCGCACACGACCCCGATGATGGCATTGAACCTCGGTACGCGCGGGCTTCAGGAGGCGCTGGATTTGCTGGAATACTGCAACCATCCGTCGGGCAGCGCCCTGAGCGACTTGCGCGTATCGCACGGGGAGCGGGAGCCGCATAACATCCGGGTTTGGTGTCTCGGCAACGAGATGGACGGACCTTGGCAGATGGGTCACAAAACGGCGCAGGAATACGGGCGCTTAGCCCGCGAAACGGGCTGCGCGATGAAGATGTTCGACCCCTCGCTGGAGTTGGTGTCCTGCGGCAGCTCGCATACCGGAATGCCTACATTCCCCGACTGGGAACGCGAAACTTTAGAGCATACATATGATATGGCGAACTATGTTTCCCTGCACCAATACTTCAGCAACGCGGACGGCGATACCCCGAATTTCCTGGCGGGCGCGTTGGAAACCGAGCGTTTTATCCGCACCGTCGGCAGTATCTGCGATACGGTGAAAGCCAAAAAGCGGGGTAAAAAAGACATATACATCAGTTTTGACGAGTGGAACGTATGGTATCACTCCCATAAATCCGACGATAACAGCATGGCGAATCGCCCGTGGACGGAAGCGCCGCCGCTGCTGGAAGACATCTACACGATGGAAGACGCTCTGGTGGCGGGCAGTGTGCTGATCACCTTTTTGAATCATGCCGACCGGGTGAAGATCGCCTGTCTTGCGCAGTTGGTGAACGTCATCGCGCCGATCATGACCAAGACAGGCGGCGGCGTGTGCCGGCAAACGATCTTTTACCCGTTCCTGCACGCCTCCGCCTACGGGAGGGGGGTCGCTCTCCGCCCGAACGTCACAAGTCCGCTGCACGACACAAAAAACTTTACCGACGTGCCGTATCTGACCGCCGCCGCCACCCGTAACGAGGAGACGGGGGAGGTCTGTGTGTTCGCGGTGAACCGCAGCTTGGATCAGCCGCTGGACCTCACATGCAACCTGAAAGGGTTTGAAGGGCTGACCCGCGGCGAACACATCACGCTGTGCCATTCCGACCTGAAAGCGGTGAATACGGTGGACGCGCCGGACGAGGTGACGCCGCGCCGCGCGTTGTTTACGCCGGACGGGGGGGTATCCTCTGTGCGTCTTCCCGCCGCCTCTTGGAACGTGTTGAGGTATTCGAAGTGAAAAAATATTTGGGCATTGAGCTGGGATCCACGCGGATTAAAGCGGTGCTGACCGACGAGACGTACGCGCCGTTCGCGGCGGGAGCGCACGACTGGGAGAACCGTCTGGAGAACGGTTACTGGACATACGGCTTGGACGACGTCTGGGACGGCATCCGGGACGCTTTCGCGAAGCTGGCGGCGGAATACCGGAGCAAAACCGGGGAGGCGCTGCGTACGCTGGACGGGCTGGGCATATCCGCGATGATGCACGGCTATCTGGCGTTTGACCGGGACGGGGAGCTGCTCGTTCCCTTCCGCACATGGCGCAACACCACCACCGGGCAGGCGGCGGAGCGTCTCACAGAGGCGTTCGGGTTCAGTATCCCGCAGCGGTGGAGCGTTGCGCATCTGTACCAAGCGATGTTAAACCGCGAGACGCATCTCAAAGATGCCGCGTTTCTCACGACGCTTGCGGGGTATGTGCATTGGCGGCTGACCGGGCAAAAAGCGCTGGGAGTGGGCGACGCGTCCGGTATGTTCCCGGTTGGCGCGGACGGGCGGTACAATGCCCGTATGACAGAGATTTTTCGCCAATTGACCGGGCTGGATATTGTGGACATTCTGCCCAAAAGCGTTTTCGCCGGGGGCGATGCCGGAACGCTGAGCGCCGCCGGAGCGGCGTTGCTTGACCCGTCCGGCGGCCTGCAGCCCGGCGCTCCGGTGTGCCCGCCCGAAGGCGACGCGGGGACCGGCATGACGGCGACCAACAGCGTCGCGCCGCGGCGCGGCAACGTGTCGGCGGGTACGTCGGTGTTCGCGATGCTGGTGTTGGAAAAGCCGCTTACGAAGCATTACAGGGAGATCAATCTGGTGGCGACCCCGGCCGGTCTGCCGGTGGCGATGGTACACGGCAGCACCTGCACCCCGGATTTGGACGCGTGGGTAAAGCTGTTCGGAGAGACCGCGTCGCTGATGGGCGCGGAATTTACCAAATCCGAGCTGTACGACGCGCTGTATGCCGAGGCGCTGAAAGGCGAGCCGGACGGGGGAGGGCTGCTGAGTTATAACTATTACTCCGGCGAGGCGGTCACCGGGCTGACCGAGGGTCGTCCGCTGTTCACCCGCTTGCCGGACAGCCGGATGAACTTGCGTAACTTCATGCGCGTTCAGCTGTATGCCTGCCTCGCGACGCTGAAGCTCGGTATGGACATCCTGACCGGGCGGGAGGGCGTAAAGCTCGATCTGCTGACGGGGCACGGCGGTCTGTTCAAAACGCCGGGCGTGGGGCAGAAGATGATGGCGGCGGCGCTGAACGTGCCCGTCGCCGTCGCGGAAGGCGCGGGAGAAGGCGGCGCTTGGGGAGCCGCGCTGCTCGCGGCATACCGGGCGGCGGGCGGCGGGATGAGCTTGGAGGCGTTTTTAGACGGCGTGTTTCAGCATACGAAAAGCGCGCGCGTTGATCCCGGCGCGGACGATGTTGCGGGTTTTGAGGTGTTTTTACGACGGTATGCGGCAGGGCTGGACATCGAGAGGGCTGCTGTGTCTTTGTTAACTTAGGAGCTGCTGAACAACTATTTTTCGACCCGAAGCGCCGCAGGCGCGAGTTGTCAACGAACATACAACAGTTAAGACATATAGGGCGTGACGACCCCGGCACGCTGCCGTAACCGCACAAATCCCCCGTCGATCCGAAGGGGGCGGCGCACACCGTGGGATGTTCACGGAGCGTCAAGGATGCCGCGCCCTGCACAGGACGTTGAAACCGGCGGCGCGCCGGGGTCGTCGCGCCCTACGCGCCCTAATGTCCATTGTCAACTGTGTCACTCTA
>JAISVY010000073.1 GCA_031271325.1 Oscillospiraceae bacterium | reverse complement strand
GCGCTGCGGAGGCTTTGCTTGATCGATGTCCAGTCGGTATAGCGGTGCTTGATGCAGTCCTCCAGCGTGGCCGCGGCGAGCCGCCGCAGCTCTTCCAGCAGCGCCTCGGAATCGTCTTTCGGCAGGGCGAAGCCGCGTGTGACGATGTCGGGACCGGCGATCACGGTGGAGCCGTCCGCGTCCATCGTCACCACCACCAGCAGAATACCGTCGTTTGCGAGATGGCGGCGGTCGCGCAGGATGACGCTGCCGACGTCGCCCGAGCTCATTCCGTCTACGAACACGCGCCCGGACGGGACGACCGTGCCGTAACGGATGCCCTTTTCGGAAATTTCCACCGGACGCCCCAACTCGGGAATCAGCATATGGTTCGGCGCGACGCCGGTCAGAGCCGCGAGTTCGGCGTGTGCCTTCAGCATCCGGTACTCGCCGTGCATCGGAATAAAATATTTCGGTTTTGTCAGCGCGAGGATCAGCTTCAACTCTTCCTGACAGGCGTGCCCCGACACATGGATGTCGGCCAAACGCCTGTATATCACCTCGCAGCCGCGTTTGAACAGCTCGTTGATCATCCGGGATACCGTCTTCTCGTTGCCGGGGATGGGGGATGCGGAGATGATAACCCTGTCGCCGACGCCCAGATCGACCTGCCGGTGCGCCCCGAACGCCATGCGGTGCAGCGCCGACATCGATTCGCCCTGACTGCCGGTCGTGATGACGCAGACTTTGGATTTAGGCAGGCTTTTGACCTGCGACAGCTCAATGATCGTTTCCGGCGGGATGTCGATCATGTCCAGCTCGATCGAAAGGGTGAGGATGTTCTCCATGCTGCGCCCCGTGATCGCGACTTTGCGCCCCGTCGCGACCGCCGCGTTGATGATCTGCTGGATGCGGTGAATGTTGCTCGCGAACGTCGTGACGACGATACGTTTGTCGCAGCCGCGGAACTGGTTCAGCAGCGCTTCGCCGACGGTTCGTTCGCTCATGGCGTATCCCGGGCGCTCCACGTTGGTGGAGTCGGAGAGCAGCGCCAGCACACCCTCCCGTCCCAACTCGCCGAACCGCGCAAGGTCGATCATCTCGCCCTCGACCGGGGTGCTGTCGATCTTGAAGTCGCCGGTGTGTACGACCGTCCCGATCGGGGTGTGGATGGCAAGCGATACCGCGTCGGCGATTGAGTGGTTGACATGGATAAACTCCACGTCGAAACTGCCTGCCGTGATCATCTGCCCCGCCTCGACGGCGCGGATGTCGCTCTTCGCGGCGAGCCCCGCTTCCTCCAGCTTGATACGGATCAAACCCGCCGTGAGTTTTGTGCAGTAGATCGGGCAGTTGAGCACGCGCAGCAGAAAGCTGATCGCGCCGATGTGGTCTTCGTGGCCGTGCGTGACGCAGAGGGCGCGGACACGGTTTTTGTGCTTTTCCAGATAGGTGAAGTCAGGGATTACGATGTCCACCCCGAACAGTTCTTCGTCTGGGAACGACAAGCCGCAGTCCACCAGCAGTATGTCGCCGTCGTGTTCAAAAACCGTGAGGTTTTTTCCTACTTCGCCGATACCGCCCAAGGGGATAATCTTCAGTTTTTGCGCCATGAGAAAATCTTCACTCCAATTAAATAATA
Organism: Oscillospiraceae bacterium; assembly: GCA_031271325.1. Classification (GTDB taxonomy): domain Bacteria; phylum Bacillota; class Clostridia; order Oscillospirales; family UBA929; genus UBA929. The sequence continues at coordinate 1,843 of JAISVY010000073.1, read as the reverse complement.
TGTATCGCACCGCGCCGAAGCGCGGGTAAGACAGCCGCACACAGGAGCCGGGCGTCGCCCGGTTTATCTAAGACTAAAGTATATCATAAATCAAACATAAGAGCAAATAAAATTTTACATAGGGGCACGGCAAACGCAGGAAAGTAACTTCGCAAAGCAAGTGCAACAGTGGCTGATGGGGTAGCGTTTACTGTGAGACGTGGAATATGGTAGCCTTTAGTCTGGGAAATGAACCGCGGACGAGGAGGTTACCATGTCGGACAAAAACAAGAGCAAACACCTAACGATGGACGATCGGCTTGAAATCCAAGAAGGATTGACGCGAGGCGAGACGTTCAAGACCATAGCGCACCGAGTGGGTAAAGCGCAAACCACGATTTCAAGGGAAGTCAAACGCAATCTTGTAATCAATGCCGCGACAGTCAGACGCATGAACCCGGACGGAACGCCTATTGAAAGCACCCCCTGCCCGAAACACTTGAAAGCACCTTTTGTATGCAATCCCTGTGAAAAGCGTCATCGACACTGTTCATATTCCAAGCAGCTATACAGTGCCAAACACGCGCAGAAAGCCTATGAGACGCTGCTTGTGGAAGCTCGCGAAGGCATTCCATTGAACAAACAAAACTTTTACGAGATGGACAGGATTGTCTCTGACGGGATCAAGAGCGGTCAGCATCTGTATCATATCTCACAGACAAACGATCTGGGAGTGTCCAAGTCCACCGTCTACCGCCACTTGCACAGGGGATATCTGTCCGTCTCCGCCGTGGATTTTCCGCGCGTCGTCAAGTTCAAGCCACGACGCATAAAAAAGACGGAAAGCATCCCCAAGGAAGCCAAGCGCGGACGAACCTATGAGGATTTTCAGAGGTTCATTGAGGATAACGACATTTCCTCATGGATTGAGATGGATACCGTCATCGGGCGGATCGGCGGCAAGGTGATTCTGACGCTGAACTTCACCTTCTGCAATTTCATGGCGGGGATATTACTGGATGATAAAACCGCCGCTCAGGCCGCGAAAAAAATCATGGACCTTAAACGCCTGCTTGCCGCCCACACAATCCAGTTCGGGGAGATATTCCCGCTGCTCCTAACAGACAACGGCGGTGAGTTTGCCCACGTCTCCGCCTTTGAGAATACGCCGGATGGAGAAGCGGAAACGCGCCTGTTCTTCTGTGATCCTATGCGATCAAGCCAAAAGCCGAGGGTGGAGAAGAACCACACGCTGTTCCGGGATATTGTCCCCAAAGGTGAAAGTTTTGACGATTTCACCCAAGAAACTGTAAACCTTATTTTCTCCCACGTCAATAGCGTTAAACGGAAAAGCCTCAACGGGAAATCACCTATTGAGGTTTTTGCTTTCACATACGGGGAAGAACTTGCCGAGCTTTTGGGCATTCGAGCTGTTCCGGCGAACCAAGTCCTTCAATCACCAAAACTATTAAGGGGTTAGAGCGTTTGGGAAATTGAAAACCCGTCCCACGCAAGGGTTTTTAATTTTTCAAACGTTTCACCGCTCCGCTGAGCGGTGTATCCCTTTTTGATTGCGGAAACGTTTCCCACACTAACTGCCTTTGAAGTTGCATTTACTCTGAAACGTCTTCCGTTTCGGCTTGTTTGCCTTGCCCTCTTTGCTCAAAACAACGGCATTATGGGATTGATTCTACTCTGTTGCCGCCTTTCATCTTTGTCTCAGTGATATTTCTCTCTCGGTTTCTCATGTTTAATGTAACTGTTATCTCCCGTTGCTTTTACTTTGGGAATTTACCGAATATAAACTCATATCTTGTTGATGATTTCGACGGCTTAGATGTTGTAAACGTCGGAGGGTTGCGCT
>JAISVY010000068.1 GCA_031271325.1 Oscillospiraceae bacterium | reverse complement strand
AGAATTTCCCATACGCCCGTGTGTGTATAGATTCCCCCCGTAAGGGGAAATTTGAGGGAGTAAAATTTTTTTCGGGGGGTTGACAACGAAAGCGGAATCGTTTACAATACAATAAGGTTGACCGCTAAACCTACCGTCTCTCTTGACGATAGGCGGGCGTTTGTCTCTCAATGGTTTTCAATATGTAAAGGAGGAGTCCCATGAAAACGCGAATCCGCTTTTTAGCCCTTGCGGCGGTTCTTTGCATGCTGCTTGCCGCCTGCTCTTCCAACAGCGCCTCTCCCGCCGCTCCGGGGAATACCGGCTCCGGCGCGGGCGCGGATCCTTCGCCCGCCGCCGATTCCCCCAATCCGGCAGCGCCGACCGAGCTTGACGAGATTCCCAGCGACGTCATTGACGCCAACCTTACCTGTGAAATTTCACTCGGCAACTACCCGGCGGATACCGCGAAGGCGGAGGAAATCGCCGTGGTTGACGGGTACATCGCGATCATGAAAAAGCAGTACCCCAACGTCACCGTGACCCCGGACTATTTCTCTTATACCCTCGATACCTATATCGGCCGCGCGCTGGGCGGCACGGCGCCCACCATCTTCCAGCCCCCGTTCACCGATCCGCCGCTGCTCATCCAGCAAGGGATTGCCGGCGACATCACCGAAGCGCTGGAAGAAATCGACCTGCTCAAAGACTTCAGCCCCGCCTACTTGGAAATGCTGAGCGACGAGAACGGCCGTATTTACGGTCTGCCCCGTGACGGCTATGTCATGGGTCTGCATCTCAACCTCAATCTTTTTGAGCAAGCCGGACTGATGAACGAGGACGGAACGGTGCAGTATCCCAAGACCCTTCAGGAACTGGCCGAAACCGGCAGGATCATCAAAGAGAAAACCGGTAAAGCCGGGTTGGTCTTCCCCGCCAGCGACACTTACGGCGGCTGGCTGTTCACCAACATCGCCTGGAACTTCGGCGCGGTGGGCGACAACGCCATGCAGTATCAGGACGAAAACGGCAAATGGATTGTCAACCTCACCTCCGACGCGTGCGTCGCCGCGCTGGAATACGTCAAGTCCCTGCGCTGGGAATATGACATCCTGAACGCCGACACCACCACGTCCACTTGGGCAAGCTGCCACACCGCCCTCGGCTCCGGCGAAGCGGCAATGAACATCGCGGCCGACGACAGCACCGCCGAACCGACCGCGGGCGCCGGTCTGGCGGTTGACAAGTTCGCGCTGGTACCCTATCCGGCAGGCCCGGCAGGCGCATATGCCCTGAAAGGCGGCACCGCCTATATGTTCGCGCCCGGCATCACGGTGGATCAAGGCAAAGCGGCGCTGGCCTACCTGAAAATCGCGGGCTTGCTGCCCTATGCCGATGACGCCGCCATCGCCGCGATGAAAGCCGGAGCGGCCGGCAAACGCGACCGCGGCGCGCCTGTGATTCCGCCTGTGCCGGCTTGGAACAACGAAGCGTTTGTTCAGGCGCAGAAAGACATCGCCGCGGAATACTCCAACGTGGATATCCGCCTCTATGAAGATTACCTGAATTCCCTCACCGACGGTTCCATTAGCCTAAGAGGCGAGGAACCGATCTACACGCAGGATTTCTATCGGGAACTGACCGGTGCCGTGCAGCTCATGATCGTCCGGGAGGATTCCAATGCCCGCTCCGCCCTTGAAAAAGCGCAGAACAACTTCCAAGCGTATCTGGATGACCAGTTAGGCCAATAATAAACTGGAAGCGCGGTGCGCGGAAGGTGCGCCTTCCGCGCACCTATACTATCCGATGACAGGGAGATGATTTGGTGGAAAAAACTGTACGTCTGAAACGGCGCGGCGGAGGCAGATGGGCACAGCACCTGACCTCTTGGCTCATTATGCTGCCCAGCCTTGTGCTGTTTGCCTTTTTCCTGTGGGGGCCGCTGCTGCAAAGTATCCAAATGAGTTTTTATACAACAAGAAACATCAATTTGGAGAAGTTTGTCTGGCTCAACAATTACATCAGCATCTTCAAAAGCCCGGAGTTCTGGACGGCGTTCACCAACACCCTCCTCTACACCGCGTGGTCGCTGTTGATCGGTTTTTTGATCCCGATCGGCATGGCGCTGGTGATCGGGGAGACGACGCGGGCAAAGGGTTTTTTCCGCACTGCCTCCTATATCCCCAACATCCTTCCGGGGCTGGCCGCCATCATCCTGTACACGGCGTTCTTCTCGGCCGAGAAAACCGGTGTCATTAACATCATCCTCAGTTGGTTCGGGGTTGAGCCGCAGCAATATCTCAGCGAAATGGGACTGGTCATCCCGCTGGTGGTAGCCATATCCACCTGGAAGGGCGCGGGCGCGACGGCGCTGATCTACATGGCCGGGCTATCCGGCGTCAACCCGGAACTGTACGAGGCCGCCACCATTGACGGCGCGGGCATATGGAAACGCATCCGGCACATCACGCTGCCCGCCATCTTCAATTTGGGCAGCACACTGCTGATTCTGCAAATCATCTCTATCTTCCAAATCCTGTACGAGCCAATGGTACTGACCAAAGGCGGACCCAACAACGCGTCCCTTTCGCTGATGCTGCAAATGTGGCGTTACGCGTTCGGAGGCAGGATGGAATTCGGGAAGGCCGCCGCCACCGGCGTGATTATAACGCTTATCCTGCTTGTGTTTACTGCCGTATACAACATCGTGAACCGGCGGAAAACAGATTGGGAGGCATGACGATGAAAGACTACGCGTTTAAGAAACCGCCCCCGCGTACCGGCGTCATCCGTGATTTTGACAGCAAATCGGTCAGCGTAAAGGTCGGACTGGTGGTCATTTACTTCCTCTGCGCGCTGATTGCGCTGGTCTCGCTGTTCCCCGTTGTCTGGGCGTTTTTGGCGGGCTTTAAGGACCTGGAGGAATTCATGTCGAGCACTTCCTTCACGCCGCAGACAATCGACTTCGGGGTCTATGCCCATACATGGTCGCAGCTGAAAATCTACAACAACTACCTGAACTCTTTCTACCATGTGGCGGGCAGCGTCGTCTGCGCCTTGATCTTCAACGGTCTTCTTGCGTACGGTCTCGCGATCTTAAAGCCGAAGGGCTACAAAATCGCCAGCAGTCTGGTCATGCTCTCGCTGCTGATGCCGGCCACAATCAGCCTCGTACCGCTGTTTATCAACATCCAGCACCTGCATCTGGGCGGTTTCTTCACCCCCCTGTGGCTGGCCGCCGGCGCGAACGCGTTCTATGTGGTTCTGTTCCGCCAGTTCTTTGAGTCGTTCCCCTCGTCGATCATCGAGGCAAGCCGGATTGACGGCTGTTCTTCCCTGAAAACGTTCAGCCGGATTGTCCTGCCGCTCTCCAAGCCGATTTGCGTTGTTGTGGCGATCTACGCCATCAACGGCGCGTGGTCGGACTTCCTGCTGCCCTACCTCATCCTCGGGCAGAGCGACTGGGAGACGGTCATGGTGCGCCTGTATACATTCAGTACACAACAGACCGTCAATTCCGACGACTTGATGCGCGCCGTTGTTTTTGCCATGATACCGCCGATCATCCTCTTCTTTGTCTTCCAAAAGAAACTCACTGAAAACGTCGTCGTTTCCGGCATCAAGGGATAGGCTGCTGCCCGCCTCGGGGCGGGGGTTTATTAGAGTGACCCAATTGTACTATGGCATGTTGAAAATTGCCCGCTCCGACTTGAAAACGAAGCGTGAACCCGCCTCGCAGGGAGACTTGGAACCCGAAGGCATAGCGAGCCTGCGAGCGTAACTGGAGGGTGAAAGACGACCGCCCGCGAGGCGAGGGAAACGTGACACCGCGCCATGAGGCGATCACGTCTGCGACGGCTGTTCGCAAGCGCTGCGCTCGTTCGCCTTTCAGGCGAACACGCAATTTTCAACACTTCGATTATATATATTTAGGAGGCGGGTTTGTGGCAAAGGTTGCCGACCGATATTTTCTGGCCGATCCGTGGAAGGTCATTGAGCGCGGATTCGACCCCGCGTACGCACGGGTAAGCGAGTCGGTGTTTTCCCTGTCCAATGAGACTCTCGGGGTTCGCGGCTATTTTGACGAAGGCGGGGCGGTGGACAGCCTGCGCGGTTCCTACGTAAACGGTGTTTACGAACGGGAGGAACTGCCGAAATCCTACCGGGGCATCGTCGATCAATCGCATTTTATGATTCCCGTGGCCGACTGGCTGAAAACGGGCATTTCTCTGGACGGAGAGACGCTGGACCTGGGCGCCGTCCGGTTTGAGGAGTTTGTCCGGGAGCTGGATATGCGTACGGGTACGCTGACACGGTCATTTGTATGGCATACAAAAACCGATAAACAATTGCGCCTGACCTTCCTCCGTTTTACCGACATGCGCTACGGCGAACGCGCCTATCAGCGAATCGTCTTTGAGCCGCTGAACTTTTCCGGGCCGGTCGAGCTGACGTCCGGCATCGGCTTCGACACGGAACATGAGGGGCGGAGCGCCTGCTTCTGGAACGTAACCCGCCGCTCGCCGGACGCCTGCGCCATCCAGGCACGGACGCTTTCTTCCGGGCAGGAGGTATATGCCGCCGCTCTGATCAGCGTGCCCGGCGCGTATATGGAAGACGAGAGAACCGTTTTCCTCCACGCGGTGCTGCCGCTCACGGAGGGGACGCCGCTGTCTGTTGACAAGCGGGTCACCGTCGTGTTTAACGGCATGGAGGGGGACAAGCTCTGGCAAATAGGGCAAGCCGCCCTGAGCCAATTGGAATGTGCGTCTCTTGACGAGGCGCTTGCCGCCCAGGAAGCCTATTGGGCGGAGCACTGGCGGATTTCCGACGTGGAGATCAACGCGCCCGGCGAAAGCGGGAGCGAAGAACAGCAGGGCATCCGCTTCTGCAGCTTCCAGATGGCGCAGACTTACAACGGCGGCAGCGTCCGCCACAATATCGGCGCGAAGGGGCTGACCGGCGAGGCGTATAACGGTCACGCCTTTTGGGATACCGAAGCCTGCTGCTTGCCCTTTTACCTCTTCACCAACCCGCGGGCGGCGAGGTCCCTGCTGATGTTCCGCTACAACACCCTTCCGCAGGCGCTGAACCGCGCCAAGATGCTTGATTGCGAAGGCGCGTGTTACCCGGTCGCCACCCTGAACGGCGACGAAGCCTGTTCCCTTTGGCAGCACGCGAGCCTTCAGTTCCAGCCCAGCACCGCCGTAGCCTACGGCATTTGGCACTACGCGCTGGTCACCGGCGACGAAGCGTTTGTGCGGGATTACGGCGCGGAAATGCTGCTGCAAATCGCGCGGTTTTTGGTCAGCCGGGCGGCAAAAGACCCGCTGACCGGGGAGTACGGATTCTTCGGCGTAATGGGACCCGACGAATTCCATATGATGGTCAACAACAACGCCTACACCAACTATATGGGCAAGCGTTCCCTCGCTTACGCGGCGGACGTGATTGAATCGATGAAAACAGAAACCCCCGAGCTGTTCCGTATTTTGCAAATCAAGACGGAGCTTCGGGAGGAGGAGGTTTCCTTCTGGCGGGAGGTCGCTGACCGCATGGCGCTTCCGGCGACGGAAGAAGGTCTGATCGAACAGCACGACGGCTACTTCCGGCTCCCGCACATCGACATACACGCCATACCGGTCGCCGAATTCCCGCTCTATAACCACTGGTCGTATGACCGCATCTACCGGACCGATATGATCAAGCAGCCCGATGTGCTGATGTTCCTCTACTTATACAACTCCTCCTTTTCCCTTAAGGAAAAACGGATCAACTATGAGTTTTACGAGCCGCGCACCATCCATGAGTCGTCCCTTTCTCCGGCTATCCACTCGATTTTGGCCGCCGAGTTGGGGCGGATGGACGAAGCTTGCGACTTCTTCGGCTTCGCCACCCGTTTGGATCTGGACAACTATAACCGCAATACCCGCGAGGGACTTCACACCACCAGCATCGCGATGGCGTGGGTCAACATTGTCTACGGGTTCGCCGGTCTGCGCAGTGACGGCGGCTGTCTGCGTTTCGCGCCGCGTCTGCCTTCCCGCTGGAAACGCCTGCGTTTTTCGCTGACGTGGCAGGGGCGGGTTTTGGAAGTGGATATGAACCGTGAACAAACCCGCTTTACCCTGAAACAGGGCGAACCGATGGAAGCGCTGATCTATGGCAAGCTCTGCGACATCGGCGCGGAAGGGCTGAACGTCCCGGTCATGTGATACCATTTCTTTTGCGAAACAGGAATTGTGTCACTCTAAAAACCTCCCGCTCCGGCTTGCGATGCCGCGGCACAGCCGCCTGTTCGCAAGCCCTCCGCTCGTTCGCCTTCGGCGAACATGAGGTTTTTAGAGCTTCTTCATTTTGAAACCAGCACACTGACTTGCGCCAGATACTCGTTCTTGTCTCTTACGCAAATCTCATCATGCAGGTAAACAGAGTATACAGGACCGGATACTTTCAGCTTATGTTCTTTTATATACCGGTCCATCCGTTCGGGCAAATCGCCGGTTTCGCCGTAATTCCCCCGGAAAAAACCCACCAGATACAGCCCTTC
>JAISVY010000036.1 GCA_031271325.1 Oscillospiraceae bacterium | reverse complement strand
CTTATCAAAAGCAACATCGAAGCCTGTTATCTGACGGGGACTGCGGCTCACCATCGTCATCAAATAAACGTTTTCGCGTGTCTCGGTTCGCGGTTTGCGTTTCACAAACCAATACAACTCGTCCAATTCTACGAACAATTGTTTTTCATCGGCTGCCGGAGCCGTTTTTTTTAATCCAGTTATACACATTCGCCTTGCTCATACCCAACACTTTGCCCACGCCGCGTCCGCTTGCTCCCGCGTAATGAAAGAAGCGCGACAGGACACCAACAAACAGAACCCGACGAGGGGTGCAGTTAAATTTACAATCGGCATCAAACGCATGAACGCAAACACATGAACGGACAAAATGCGCAATAAGCGGCAGCGCCATGTAGGGGCGACCGTCCTCAGCCGCCCGTGCCTGCGGGATTTTCCGGGGTTCGGGCGAGCGTTGATGACCGCCCCTGCATTTCGTCTGTGCAACATGGACATTCATGCGTTTGCCGTGTTACACAGCACCGCGATCGCCGACAAATTGTCGTGCTCTGCCTGCAAACGCGCGCCGGCACGGGAGAGCATATACGACAGCCAAGCCGAGGCGCTCCGCGATTTTGCCAGATCGGCTTCCATTTCCGGCTCGGTCACGTACTCCCAAAAGCCGTCGCTGCACAGCAAATACGCGTCGCCCGGCAGCGGCGCGGGCAGCGGCAGTATCTCTTCGTGCGCCGCTTCGTCTGCGCCCAGCGCTCGCAGAAGCCGGCTGCGGCTTTCGTGGAACCGGATTTGATCCGCCGTGATCGTACCGCGCAGCACCGCGAGCTGCGAAGCGCTGTGATCCATCGTTTGACCTGACAGCTTACCGGCTCGGAAGCAATAACCCCGCGAGTCTCCCACATGGGCGAAGACGGCTTTCTCCCGCTCTATGGCAAGCAGCACGGCGGTGCTCTTCATCGCGACGCCCGGTTTTTGATTTGCGAGAACCGCTTTGTTGGCGGCTTGGAAACACGCTGAAAGCGCGGAGGTGTCCGTGTAACCCGTTTCCGGCAGAGCGCCGCGGATAGCCGCCGCCGCGGAGGCGGAGGCTATTTCGCCTCCGCCGTGCGCGCCCAGACCGTCGGCGACCACCGCCGCCAACCCATGCGCCTTTCGCAGAACCAAGACTGTGTCTTCGTTCTTTTCTTTTCCGCCCGCCGACGAAAAAGAACCGATGTCAAACTCCATCGCTTAATACACGGTAAAGCTGTTTCGCTTATCACCCAGATAGAAGCCCTGCCCGGCGTTCAGGCTGACAGGCACGTTGGCCGACAGTTTTTGCCCGCTTTCCAGGAAGGTGCCGTAAGAGGAGCCTCGGTCAACGAGCTGCAACACGTCGCCTTGGCGGATGATTTCACAGTGCAGGCTGCTCACGCCCGCCGTCTGCGGCTGGAAGATCACCGCGCACCGCGCCGGATCGCGTCCGACGGCGATCCTGTCGGAAACCGGAAAACTCGTTGTGTTAAATTGCCCCCCCGTGCCGCGAATGCCGGTAAGACGCGGCTGCGGCGCTTGCGCGTAACTGGGTTTTGTAACGGCCGCACCCACGGGAACCTGCTGCGCGTAGCTGGGTGAGGGAACCGGTGCCGCCGCTTTTTTGCTGTTCCGCAGAACCAGCACGATGGTCAGCACAACGCCGATCACCACGACGCCGGCTCCGATCGCGACGTATACCCACCATTTTTTCAGCCAGCCCACAAATCCGGTATCTTCTTCCTGCGTCTCTTCCGTGGTTTCCGCAGCGTCCGGGCCGGCAGGATCCGCCGGGTCAGCGGGGTCGGTCGGATCTTCCGGCTCTGCCGCTAAGTCTTCTTCCGCGGTGAGGGGGATTCCCGCGTCTGCGCAGAATTTCGTGATGTAGTCAATGTATATCGAACGGGAAACACCGTCCATCCCATAGGTATTGACGCCGATAACCTCACCCGCCTCGTTCAAAAGCGGTCCGCCTGAATTCCCATGGTTTTGGTAGGCGGTATGCTGGAACGAGATTTGCCCGGCGATCTCCGCGCCCTTTTGACTGATGCTTCCGTCGGTAATGTTCACGTCGGACACGGTGGACGGAGCGTCGTATGTATCGTCGCGCATTTGATCAGCGGCTCCCGGAAAACCGAGCACATAGCAGGCATCGCCCTGATTCACGCTCTCGGGATCACCCAGTCTCAGCGCGGGGCGGTCTGTCAGTCCTTCAATTTTTAAGACGGCCAAGTCGAGTGTCGTAGAAGGAACCATAATATCTTTCACGTGCAGAACATTCGTGAGCATGTTGACCGTCAGCACATAACTGCTGCTGCGGTTGATGACCAGATCGTCAATAAACGAGATTTCCCCCAAGTTGCTGACACAATGGAGATTGGTAGCCACATACGCGTATGTGTCATCGTGACCGAGAATAAAGCCGCTCCCGATCCACGCTTCCCCGTCGTCCGCGTCAACCGTGTAAATGCGCACGACGCTTTTGGCGGCATCAAGCACCGCCTGCGGGGTCTCGGCGGCGGACGCGGCCGGAATCCAGAGCGGCGACAGCAGGAGTACGCATAAGATCATTGATATGGTTCGTTTCATGTTTATCCACCTCATAGTATAATTTAGGGGCTGCTGAACAATTGAGACGCTCTAAAACCCGTGTTTTCCTTCGGCGAAGCCGGGCGAAAACGAGCGCAGGGTTTGCGAACAGGCGCCTATGGATGCGCCGCTTGTTCGCCTGCGGCCAACAGGGAATTTTACAGAGCTTCCCGTTTCTTAAACTTCCAGAATAACAGCCGTAAAGTTGTCTTGGTTTGGCTTGCGCTTGGCGATGATGACGCGTTCGATCTCCGCGGCTGCTTCATATACGTTCGGCAGGGTTGCCGCTTCGGTCAGCTCCCGCTCGGTCACGGTGCCGAAAACGCCGTCGGTCATCAGCAGCAGGCGGTCGCCGGGCACCAGTTGAATCGGGTTCGCGTTGCCGTCTGTCTGCAAACGGTCCCTCGTGCCGATGAAACTGGTCAGTGAGGCGCGCTGCGGATCGTTCCGCGCGGCTTCGAGGGTGATCACCCCGCGCGCCGCTTTCTCGTCCAGTTCCGAAGCGAAGATATGCTCGCGGTTCAGCTGAACCGCCGCCCCTCCCCGCAGCAGGCAGATTCGGGAATCGCCCACCGACACGAAGTACAGTTCCCCGCTTTTTACGACGGCGGCGACCAATGTGGAGCCGCTGACCGCGTCGCCGCGCTGCGATATAAACGAGCGGGCTTTGCTCTGCGCTTCCGAAACCATCCGCAGCAGCAGCGCGGGAGGTTCGGTCGTCTCCGCGCCGGAACGGAACGCCTCCAGCATATGCGATACGACAAGACCGCTGACCTCCGCGCCGTCCGCACCGCCGCCCATACCGTCGGCGACCACGGCGAAGACGCCGTACTGGGAATCCTTCACGTCGGTAACGCCAAACGAATCCTGTTGGTTCTCCCTGCCTCCCAGTCCCTGGAGGTTGACGGCGCGTATCCCGCCCGGCTCCGCGTTACGGAGCTTCATCGTGCCGTTCTTGCGGCGTCTGTTGCGGCGTTTGCGCAGCAGCGCGATGAATGTGAGCACTGCAATCAGGAACAGCAGCACCGCGCCGCTCCATATCAACAGCGTTTTGAACTTCTGCTCCGGGGAAAGCGTTAGCTCCGTGGAAGGCGTCGTCTCCGGGGAAGGAGCGCCGTCCGGGGAAGCGGTCACGGTTCCGGGCGCTTCAGCCGGGGACGGTTCTTCCTCTGCGGGAGAAACAGGCTCTTCCGGCGTCGTGGTTGCGTCCTGACCGTCCGGGGCGGGGGAAGCCGCCGCCGGGGGGTCGCTCGCGGGAGGAAGGGTCACGGCGGATGCCGTGCCGGTAAGCAGCAGCAGGGACAGCAGAACGGTCAGGAACCGTTTCACACCACCCAATCAAACCCCTCCCCGCACAGCGGTACAAACACAAACTTGGTGCTTCCGATTTCTACTTTGTCGTAGGCTTTCAGCTCGACGGTGGACAACACGGCTTTTCCGTTTACCCGCACAATGCCGCGCCCGCTGCCTTGCGCGAAGAAATAGGTCTTGTCGCGGGCATCGTAGGAGATCACGGCGTGGTTGACGCGGGAAACGGTGTCGTCATTGCGGATGGTGATGTCCATGTTTTCCGCGCGTCCTATGAAATTGTTGTCGGCGTGCATCCGGTAATCCCTGCCCTTTTCGGGACCTTCGGAACAAACCAGCCAGCCGACGACCGGGTCAAGACCGATCTCTTCACGGATGATGGCGCGGGTGCGGTCATCGTCCGCGGCGGTGCCGGGAGGGGGCGTTCCCCACGCGGCTTCGGTTTTGCCCGCAAACTCGGTCGGCATCAGCGGCACGGTCTTTCCGATGTCCGCGCTCCCGGGCGACAGCGGCGCTGTCTTTCCCGCATCCGAAGGGGCGGCCGACGGGGCGGCGGCGGACGCGTTGCAATAGGGGCATTGCGCGTGTACCGACTGATCGTAATAATGGTTGTTGGGGCAGAGACGCATTTCCATAATTCATTTCTCCTTTTGTTTTTGATTCAGTCTTTTGAAAAATTGAGGTTTTCCCGGACTTGGTACCTCCAAGCGAAGTGTTGAAAATTGCGTGTTCGCCTGTAAAACGAACGAGCGCAGCGCTATTGGCGCTCAACCCACAAACGCGTCGTCAGACCAAGTGCCGGAGGCGATGATGTTGCCGTCCTTGTCGGTCATTGTCCCCTCTCCGTGCCTGACATCGTTCTGGAAGTCTCCGACATACCTGTCTCCGTCCGCCCACGTGTAGGTTCCCTGCCCGTGCTTCTTGGAGTTTTTCCATTCGCCCTCATAGACGGCGCCGCTTGAGTATATATACTTACCCCATCCGTCGTATTCGCCGTCTTTCCATCCGCCGGCATAGCTGGCTCCGTTAGCCCATTTGTACGTGCCCTGACCGTTCTTGCGGCCGGCGCTCCACTCGCCGTCATACACATCTCCGTTGGTATAGGTTTCTACGCCGCTGCCGCTTCTCGCGCCGTTGACAAAGCCGCCTTTATAGACTGTGCCGTCCGCCCACGTGAATGTGCCGGTTCCGTGCGGTACGCCGTCTTTAACGCCGCCCTCGTAGACATCCCCGTTGGTATATTCGATTCGTTCGGCGGTGTTTTGGGGAGACGGCGTTGGGGCAGGGGAGGGGGGAGGCGCCGGCGTGGGTGAGGGCTTCGGTGTCGGTGACGGTCTCGGCGTGGGAGAGGGTCTCGGCGTCGGCGACGGGGCAGGTGACGGGGCGGGCGGGGAAGGAGACGGTTCCGGCGACGGCGACACCTCGGGGGACGGTTCCGGCGACGGCGACACCTCGGGGGACGGTTCCGGCGTCGGTGACACCTCGGGCGACGGTGACGGTTCCTCGGACGGCGGCGGTTCCGGCGGCGGGGAAGGGTTCGGGGGAATCTCACCGGATGCCTCCGATGACGGTTTCGCGGACGGAGCGGTTACGGACGGGCTGATAAGGTTCGGCGAAGGGTCGGGGTCAAACACGGAGATGCCGTCCTCTCTGTTATCCGGTTCTATACCCGCCGTGTCTGTGCCGAACACCAAAATCAGCGTCACCGCAAGCCCGACCACGAGGAAACCGGCGGCGGCGAGCAGCGCGATGAGTTTATTCGGCTTTTTCGGTGTGGCAGGCTCGCCGGAACCGGGAGCTGCCGCTTCGGGAACGAACGGGGCAATGTAGACGGGCGGTTCGATGCGCGGTTCGTCCGGTTTCGGTGCGGGCATTACGGGTTGGAGCACCTCCGGCGCGGGCGCGGGTTGCTGCGCTTCCGGCTTGGGCGGCGTGAAAACGGGGGGCGGGATGATGGGGGCATCGCCCTCCGCATGGGGAGCGGCGGGCTGTGCAACGCCCGGCGCGGGGACAAAACTGACCTTAGACTTCGGGTACAGCTCGGCGGCCACTGCGTCAAAGTTTGGCCAGCGGTTTTCCGGCGCAAGCGCCAGCCCTTTCATGACGACGCGGCGGGTATTTTCGCTGACCGGCACGGTAAACCCGGTAAAATCGTCGTTACGGAGGCGCGACATCGAGTCCGGCGGCGTATGACCTTCGATGGCGCGGAAGATGGTGGCGCATAGGGCGTAAACGTCTGTCCACGGACCCTGACGGCTGCGGTTTGGGTCGGACTGTTCCTCGGGAGCGTATCCGTGCTTGACAATCGCGGCGGTGCTCTTGCCGTCGTGAGACGCTTCGCGCGCCGCGCCGAAGTCCAGCAGTTTGACGCTGCCGTCCGGCTGAATCATAATGTTGTCCGGCGCGATGTCGCGGTGGATGATGCCGGACTTATGTATGTACGCAAGCGATTTGACCAGCGGCTTCATGATTTCGAGCACATACTCTTCGGGCATCGTGCCGTTCATGTTTTCCAGCACTTTCCGCAGCGTCGCGCCTTCCACAAACTCCATGACAATGTAGGCGGTGCCGTTTTCGGTGAAGAAGTCTTTGACGTTGACAATGCCGGGCAGCCCGAAAAAACGGGCGAGGCGCTGTGCCTCCTCCATAAATTGCCCGCGCCCTTTTTCGTAAAACACCGCCTTCTGCCCGGTAAACGCGCGCACAGCGGAGCTTTGCGCGGCGTCGCGGGATACGACGAACCCGTTGGGATAATACTCTTTGATCGCGACCTTCATCGACAGCGTGATGTCCCAGCCGATGTATGTAATCCCGAAACCGCCTTCGCCGAGCACCCTGCCCACGAGATACTTCCTCGCGAGAACGGTGCGGGGCTTCAAGTGATGCGGCGCACCCCACAGTTCCGCCTCAACCGTTCCGCAGGCGGAACATCTTCCGTTATGCAGATTGTTTGTCATGCAAGACAGGCACAGAACCTTTGGCATAAACCGTCCCCCCCGGCTGAGCGTTCATATAGGTCTCGAAAAAACCCTCCGCTTGTTCATCTTCTCGCGAATCCGGGTTTAGAGCGTCTCGTTTGTCTATCCTTTGTTCACAGCATATCACAGGTCGGGCACGAAATGGTCAGCAAATATGCGGACTTTGTAAAAAAAGATGTCAACCCTAAATTCCCGCTTCGTCCCGCAACCGGCACTGCTTTATCTTACCACACTGTTAAACGGAAATCAAGGAATATTGATAGCGGTGTGATCATCCGGTTGTACAAGCGGTATGTTCATCGAGTTAACTCATTATTTGGGCATGTTGACAATGGACAATTGACAGTTAACAATGGACAATTAAGACGTGTAGGGCGTGACGACCCCGGCACGCCGCCGTAACCCCACGCAGCCCTCTTCGATTCGAAGGGGGGCAACAGGGGGATGTTCACGGCGCGTCAAGGATGCCGCGCCCTACACGTCTTAATTGCCCGCGAGGCGGGGGGAATGTGACAATTGCCACCGTGCAGGGCGGGGTTATCCCGCCCGCAGGTATCGCGGGAGGCAAAACGCCTCCCCTACACAGGATGACCCCGCCACGCTAAAACTTCGCAAGAATAGGGAGTGGACAAACGTGACGCTTTATGATATAATAAGGGCATGAGAAAAGTAACGATAGATGAAAACCGCCGATGCCCGCAGTGCGGCAAGGCGGAAAATCAAATCAAAAAAGGGTTCAATCCGTCGGGCACGCAACGCTGCATGTGTAAGGAGTGCGGGGTTGTATATACACTTAGCCCGAAGAAGCGGGAATACCCTGAAGAGACGAAAAAACTTGCTCTAAAAATCTA
>JAISVY010000110.1 GCA_031271325.1 Oscillospiraceae bacterium | reverse complement strand
TCGCGAGCGGCACGGAAACCCTGATCGCCGGAGACCTCGAAACACCGGAAGAAGAGCCGGAAGAATAAACTGTTTTTTAGAATCACCGCCTTTGGGAAACCTAAGGGCGGTGATTTTTTTGTATGCTAAACGCGGCGGACACGCAATTTTTACACTTCGCCGGAATATGTGGAGCGCTGAAAAAATAAACTGCCTTGGTGTTGTAGGGCGCGACGACCCGGCGCGCCGCGAACATCCCCCGGCGGCATTCGCCGCCACCCCCTTCCGGCGGAAGGGGGTAACGGGGAAGTGTACAACGTAGCCTTCGTCTTTAATTGTTAATTTTTAACTGTCAATTGTCCATTGTTTACATCCCCCGGCGGCATTCGCCGCCACCCCCTTCCGGCGGAAGGGGACAACGGGGAATACGGTAGCGGAACCCCGCCCCTGCGGGGAGCGCCGGCAGTTCTCCTGGGCATGTTGAAAATTGCCCGCTCCGGCTTGCGATGCCGCGGCATAGCCGCCTGTTCGCAAGCGCTGCGCTCGTTCGCCTTTCAGGCGAACACGCAATTTTCAACACTTCGATATTGTTTAACCGTCGTCCCCTGCGGGTACAACCGAATGGGTGAGTGCTTGTTGAAACGTGTTCTTTTGAATATCCTGGGGTTTGCGGCGCTCGCGTGCGGCGCGGTGGGCGTCGCGCTTCCGGTTCTGCCGACCACGCCGTTTGTGCTGTGCGCCGCAGGGTGCTTCTCCGCCGCGAACCCGGCGATGTACCGCCGGCTCGCGAAGGGGAAGACCTTCGGCGAGTATATCCGCAATTACCGTGAGCGCACCGGCATCAGCGCCGCCGCGCGCGTACGGGGGATTGTCTTCCTCTGGGTATCGCTGGGCATTTCCGGCGCTCTGATCCGCCGTCCCGGCGTACTCATCGTGCTGGGCATCGTCGGTGCGGCGGTCACCGCGCATATTCTTACGATTCGGCGGAAGCGGTAAGTACTTCCGAATTGAAAAACCCCAATGTCTTGCCGCTTTCTTTCGCAAAAACCGTGTCATTGACGCGCCGTTGGCGCAAACGGGAATGCCCGTTGTCATCCTCCCGCCGCCGTGGTATACTTAAACTCTAAAAACCTCATGTCCGCCGATAGATACGCACCGCCCCTGTGTAGGGCGCGACGACCCCGGCGCGCCGTGAACATCCCCGGTGACCGACAACCCCGCCCCTACACGATGGCAATTGTCGCGTTCTTCTCACCTCATGACAGTTTACAGTGACCCAAATACAAGACGGGAGATACAAGATGAAAAACCGCTTCAAAGAATGTATAAATTTCATTGGAAGCAAGAGCTTCTCCGGCATGTTCAGACCGTTTCTGAAACCATTTTTTGTTTTGGCGGTCTTATTGGCTGGCACGGCTCTCGGGTTATGGCAGGTCAAACCGCCCCGCGCGGACGGGGATTCGCCCGCGTACCGGCGCATGATGAGCAGCATCCAGCGCTTGACGGAAGCGCCGCACCCGAACGGTTCCGCCGAAATCGGGCGTGTGCGGGCGGATATACTGGCGGAGATAGAAAGCATGGGCGTTACCCCGCTCGTGGAGGCTGAGGAAGTCACCGAACTTGACGCGATCGACTATTTCCTGCGGCGCGATGCGGGGATGACGCTGGAGGAATGGTGGGCGCAAAACAAAGACGCGCTGGCGGAGGACGGAATCACTAGGCCGGAGGACAATTTTACAATATCCGAGAGTCCCGAACCTGTGGTTGTATATAACATCCTCGCCAAACTGGACGCGCCGGGTACGGACAAAGGCGTGATGTTCGTCTCGCATTATGACAGCGCGCCCGGCGCACCCGGCGCGGCGGACGACATGGCCGCCGTCTGCGCCATGCTGGAGGCGCTGCGGGAGCAGTCGCAAAACGGCGCGTTGCGGAACGATTTGTATTTTCTCTTCACCGACGGCGAGGAGGAGGGGATGCTCGGCGCATGGGAATTTGTCACGGCGCACCCGGAGATGAAAGACATGATCGAGCTGGCGGTCAATCTGGAGTCGCGGGGCAACAGCGGCGCGGTGCTGCTGTTTGAAACGTCGCCGAAAGCGTACGGTTTGGTGAGCGCCGCCGTGAAGTCGGGCGCGAAACCGGTGGGCACGTCATGGGCGGCGGCGGTCTACGCCATGATGCCCAACTATACCGATCTGACGGCGTTTCTCTACCACGGCTACGCCGGGATCAATTTTGCGGCGGTGGAGGGCGTGGAAACCTACCATATGCCGTCCGATACCTATGAAAACCTGAACCGGGACACCGCGTGGCAGTACCTGCAAACCACCCTCGCGCTTTCTGATTACGCGGCGCGCAGCACGGTATCCGGGTTGAACGACAACCCGCGTGAGGGCGTTTACTTCCCGTTTTTGCCGGGCGTGCTGATCCTGATCAGCGCCTTTTGGTCGTATATGCTGGGTTTACTTGCCTGCGGCGCCGCGCTGGCGTACATCGTGTTTGAAATCAGAGGCAAGCGCCTGAAAATAACGTTCACCCATGTCCTGATGGGACTGCTTCTGCTGCTCTCGGCCGGGACAATGGCGCTGTTCCCGTCGGGGAGCTACCTGTTCTATATCCCGCTGCTCATGATGGCGGTGACGGCGTTTCTCAAGCGCCGGAAGGCTGCGCATATCCTCGTGAGCGCGGCCGGCGGTATCGTCACGCTGCTGCTGTGGGTTCCGGTGCTGTTTCTGCTGTGGGTGACGATGATCCAGCCGATGATGCTATGACGCCTCGGGAACACGACGCCGG
>JAISVY010000008.1 GCA_031271325.1 Oscillospiraceae bacterium | reverse complement strand
GGTCGCAAAGCGCGTCCGCAGACCGGCTTTCCTCTGGGGATACCCCATGAAAGCACGAGAAAGAAGGGGTATCTATGGATTACATCAAAGCGCTTACCGAAAGCCAGCTCAAACAAGACCCGCCTACCGTCGAGATCGGCGACATGGTGCGTGTGCATGTGCGCATCAAGGAGGGTGCGCGTGAACGCGTGCAGGTTTTTGAAGGTTTGGTGATCGCGAAAAAGCACGGCGGCATCAGCGAGACATTCACCGTGCGCCGTGTTTCTTACGGCATCGGCGTGGAAAAAGTCTTCCCGGTTCACGCGCCGAACATCGCCCGGGTGGAGGTTATGCGCCACGGACGCGTCCGCCGCGCAAAGCTCTATTACCTGCGTAGCCGCGTCGGCAAGAGCGCCAAAGTTAAAATCCGCATCTGACGCTAAGCCGGAACAAGGTTGCAGGCAAAACCGTTTTGCTCCGAGCGAAGCGAGTTGTCAATAAAGAAGCTCTAAAAACCTCATGTTCGCCGCTAGGCGAACGAGCGTAGCGCTTGCGAGCAGGTGCCTATGGCGCGGTATCGCAAGCTGGAGCGGGAGGTTTTTAGAGTGACACGAATAAGGAAAACTGGAGCAAAATCACAATTTTGTGAAGTTTTTCGAACTTGCCGGGCAAAACGGTGCATGGCTGCACGACTATGTCTTCAGTCTAAGCCGGAACGTTCTTCGTTCCGGCTTAACTATAAGAACCTGTTCCCATAGGCGCCTATGCCGCGCCGTCGCAAACCGGAGAGGGTGATCTTCATATGACCGGCGGTAAAGCAAATGTCGCGCGGGCGATTCATGATTGGGCGCAGTCGCTGGTCGGCGCGATTGTAGGGATTACGCTGGTGTTCGTCTTCATCGCCGGCGAGTTCAGCGTCCGGGAATCTTCGATGGAGAACTCTCTTTTGGCGTATGACAGGCTGATCGTATCCAATCTGTTTTACACGCCGCAGAGAGGCGACATCGTTTTGTTCGCCGAATACGGCTTAGAGGATTCCTACGACCCGGATACGGGTAAATACACGCCCTTTGTCAAGCGTGTGATCGGTCTTCCGAACGACGAGCTGCAGTTTGTCAACGGGAAGCTGTACATCAACGAAGTGCTGCAGGATGAGAGCGGTTACCTCAAAGAGCGCAAATGGATATGGCGCGGCGGTATGCCGGAAACCTTTACCGTGCCGCCCGGGCAGTATTTTCTGATGGGCGATAACCGCAACGCCTCTCACGACAGCCGCTCTGTAGAGATCGGCTTCGTTGACCGGCGCAGTCTTTTGGGGCGTGTGCTGTTTCGCATTCTGCCGCTGAACCGGATCGGTACAGTGTAGTTCCAACACGGAAAGGAGCCGGAACACCGATGGATGAGAACATCGTTCAACCGGAAGAGCAGAGAGAACCCAAAGAAAAACTGGATATGGCCAAGGAATTGTACGAATGGGCGCAGTCGCTGGTCAGCGCGATTGTCGGTATCGTGCTGATTTTTGTGTTTGTCGCGAGCGTTTTTTCCGTGCGGCAGACGTCGATGCTGGAAACGCTGCAGGAAAACGACATGCTGTTGATTTCCAACCTCTTCTATACCCCCCAAAAAGGCGACATCGTCATGTTTTCCAAGTTCAACGTAGAAAGCTCCTACGACCCGGAAACCGGCAACTACAAGCCCTTTGTCAAGCGTGTCATCGGCGTCCCCGGAGACGAGATCCGCTTTGAAGACGGCATACTGTATATCAACAATATACCGCAGAACGAAAGCGATTATATCCGGGACGAGGTGTGGCGCTGGAACGGTTCGATGGACACCGCCCTCACCGTGCCGCCCGGGCAGTATTTCCTGATGGGCGATAACCGCAACGGTTCCCGCGACAGCCGGGACCGGAGTATCGGTTTTGTCGACAGACGCTGCATCATCGGGCGTGTGCTGCTGCGGCTCTTACCGCTTAGCAGAGCGGGAACGGTGTGAACATCAACTGGTATCCCGGGCATATGGCGAAGACGCGCCGCCAATTGGAGGGCGACATCGCGCCCGCGGACGCGCTCATCGAACTGCTGGACGCGCGGATTCCCGCCTCCAGCCGCAACCCGGACATCGAAGCTCTGAAAGGCGAAAAACCCTGCCTCACAGTGCTGGGACGCGCGGACGCCGCCGACCCGGTCGTCACCGAGGCGTGGAAGAGGGCAATCCCAAACGCCGTTGCCGTCAACGCCGTGTCGCAAGCCGCCGTGAAGGTGATACTCCCCGCCCTCAAAACGCTTCTGGCGGAACGGATTACGTTCTTCGCGGACAAAGGGCAAGCCGGGCGGGCGATGCGCGTGTTGGTGCTGGGGATTCCGAACGTGGGCAAATCCACGCTGATCAACACCCTTTTGCGGCGCAGAGCGGCCAAAGCGGAGGACAGACCGGGCGTGACCCGCAGCCACCAGTGGTTCCCGATGGAGCGCGGTTTTCTGCTGATGGATACGCCGGGGCTGCTCTGGCCAAAATTCGAAGACCCCGTCATCGGGCAGCACTTGGCGTTTACCGGGGCAATCCGCGATGAGATCCTCGATACCGAGAGCCTTGCGGCATTGCTTTGCGCCCGACTGAACAACCTGTACCCCGGCGCGCTGACAAGACGCTACGGCGTTTCGGACGGCTTGGAAGCGATGGCGCGGAAGCGCGGCTTTCTGCTTCCCGGCGGCGTCACCGACACCGAACGGATGGCGCTGACCCTGCTGGACGAGTTCCGCGCCGGAAAACTGGGGCGGTTGACGCTGGAAAAGCCATGAATCATCATGTTTTTACACCATTGTGTTCCAATTGCACTCAGGAGAGCGCCGCTGTGCGGGCTTTTCTTTCCGGCTCTCTTTCTTTTTCGGAAAAGAAGGAGACTGAATTCATCTGCGGCATTGACGAAGCGGGGCGCGGTCCCTTAGCCGGGGATGTGTACGCGGCGGCGGTGATTTTGCCGGAACGATACGATCTGCCCGGACTGACCGACTCCAAAAAGCTCTCCCCCAAACGGCGGGACGCCCTGTTTGACGAAATCATGCGGCAGTCCGTAAGCTGCGCCGTGGCGTTCGCGACGGTCGGGGAGATCGGGCGGCTCAACATCCTCGAAGCGTCGCTGCTCGCGATGCGCCGCGCCGTAGAGGCGCTGTCCGTATGCCCCGCCCGGCTGTTGGTAGACGGGAATGTCGCGCGGGGGTTTTCCCTGCCCGCGGCGGCGGTCATCGGCGGGGACGCTTCGGAACCGTGCATCTCGGCGGCATCCGTTCTGGCGAAGGTCACGCGCGACCGCGCCATGTGCCTGCTGGACAGCCAATACCCGGGTTACGGGTTTGCGAAGCACAAGGGTTACGGCACGGCGGAGCATATCCGCGCATTGCGGAAACTGGGTCCTTGCCCGGCGCACCGCGCGTTGTTTATCCGTAAGGTGATGTGTCATGCGTAAGGAAGGCAGCCGCGGCGAACAGATCGCCCTGCAATATTTGATTAACAAGGGCTATAAGCTCCTGACCAGCAACTTTACCGCCCCCGGCGGCGAGATCGATTTGATTGTGTATGACGACCGGTTTGTGGTGTTCGTGGAAGTCAGGATGCGGTCGAAGCCGGATTACGGGCACCCGCTGGAGACGGTCATGCCGGGGAAACAGAGAAAGATTCGCCGGACGGCGGAACTGTGGATGGCCGACAATCCCCGCACGACCTTACAGCCGCGTATCGACGTGGTTGCGATCATAGCGCCCGGCGGAGGATTTGAATCGGTAAGCATCGAGCATATCGAAAACGCGTTTTAACCCGCCGGGGGGCGTTTTGCCGCCCGAACAATCACCGGAGGTCACAAAAATGCGATACATCAGCACAAGGGGGCAAACCGAGCCGGTTTCGGGCGCGGAAGCGATCCTGCAGGGGCTTGCGCCGGACGGCGGTCTGTTCGTACCGGAGCATATCCCCGCACTGCCGGAAGGTTTTTTCGAACGCATCAAGACGATGGATTATCCGCAGAGGGCGACCGCCGTGCTGTCGTTCTTCCTGCCGGAGTTCGGCGACCTGAACGCGCTGACGCGGGAGGCGTACGCCCGATTTGACGGCGAACCCGCGCCGCTCGCGGAGTACGGAAAAGACGTTCCGCTCTTTTTGGAACTGTGGCACGGTCCCACCTGCGCGTTCAAAGACATGGCGCTTCAGGTGCTGCCCCGTCTGGTCGGGGCGGCGAAAGAGCTGACCGGAGAGACGCGGGACGTATACATCCTGACGGCGACGTCCGGCGACACCGGCAAAGCCGCGCTGGAGGGGTTCCGCGATATTCCGGGCACCCGCGTACTGGTCTTCTACCCCGAAGAAGGCGTTTCCGAAGTCCAAAAACTGCAAATGGTGACGCAGGAGGGCGGAAACGTCGGCGTGTGCGCGGTGCGGGGCGATTTCGACGACGCACAGACCGGCGTGAAGCGGGTATTCGCGAACACAGAGCGCAGCGGGCGCTTCCTGCTGACCTCGGCAAACTCGATCAACCTGGGAAGGCTCTTGCCGCAGATCGCGTACTATGTGTCGGCGTACGCGGATTTTGTGCAAAAGTACCCCGAACGCGCGGCGCGCGGAAACCCGGATGTTTATGTCCCCACCGGCAACTTCGGCAACATCCTTGCGGCGCTTTACGCCAAACGCCTGGGCGTGCCGCTTGGTCGGCTGGTCTGCGTCTCCAATCGCAACAACGTGCTGACCGGCGTAATCCAAACAGGCGTATACGACCGCAACCGTCCCCTTGTACGCACAACCTCACCTTCGATGGACATTCTGGTTTCGAGCAACTTTGAACGCGCCGTGTATCTGCTGTCCGGCTGTGACAGCGCGTTTACGCGGGATTGCATGCAAACGCTGAATTCCGAAGGGCGGTATGCGCTGAACGAAACGACCGTGAACGCGATGCGCGAGGAATTCGACGCCGTTTGGCGCGACGACGCGCAGGCGGAGGACGCGATCCGGGCGTTGTACCAGAGAACGGGAGCCGTCATCGACCCGCATACGGCGACGGCGGCGGGCGCGGCGCGGGACGGCATTGTCGTCGCGACGGCGCACCCGGGCAAATTCCCCGAAGCCGTTCAATCGGCGCTGGACGGGGCGGAGTTCCCCATTCCCGGCGTTTTGCTCGAAACGAAAAAGAAGCCTCGGAGATTCTCAGACTCCGTGGCTCCCGGCGAAATCGAGGGCTATGTGAAGACCTTTTTTGGTATGTAAGAGCTGCTGAACAACTCTTTTCGACCCGAAGCGCCGAAGGTTCCCTATGTAGGGGACGATGGCAATCGTCCCGTAACGCCTGCCCCCTAATTCGTTTTCTGCGCATAGGTAGAGCAAAACGTCTCGGTCTTGTCCAGCGCGTATTCGGTGCCTACGTTGATCGCGCTTGCGTTGCATTGGTTGCCGGGACCGTGATAGGCGCACGTGCCCACCGTGCAGCTGACCGCGTTGCCTTTACTTTTGCTGTGATGTCCTAACATAGCGATTCTCCTTTTCATTATATGGTTTTCTTAGTATACCTGAATCTTTAAGTCATTATGCAATGGGGATAAAGCCGTGTTATACACAATCGGTGACCTGCATTTATCGTTCGCCGCCAACAAACCGATGGACATTTTTGGCGGCGCTTGGGACGGCTACACCGCGAAAATCGAACAGGGTTTGTCAAAACTAACCGAAGACGACACGCTTGTGCTTTGCGGCGACACCTCATGGGGGATGTCGCTCACGGAGGCGCTGGCGGACTTTTTGTTTTTGGAGCGGTTCCCCTGTAAAAAGCTGCTGCTGAAAGGCAACCACGATTATTTTTGGGATACGGCATCTAAAATGAAGCGCTTTTTCACCGAAAACGGGATCGTTACCCTTGACATTCTGCACAACAACGCGTTTCTCTGCGGCGGAGAGGTGGTCTGCGGCACGCGCGGCTGGTTTTACGAAGAAGAGCGCGGCGGCGAACACGACGTGAAGATGATCCTGCGCGAGGTGGGGCGGCTCCGCGCGTCACTGGATGCGGGGCGGAAACTCACGGACGGCGAGCTGCTCGTCTTCCTGCATTATCCGCCGCTGTACGAGGGATACCGCTGTGACCCGCTGGTAGACGTTCTGCGCGAATACGGCGTGAGGCGCTGCTGCTTCGGGCACCTGCACGGATACGCCCGCTCCCGCGCGATCGAGGGGGACTACGGCGGGATCGAATACCGTTTGGTTTCCGCCGACCATCTGGATTTTAACCCGGTGAGGGTATGAGTAAACGTGGGGCACAACCGTACCCCACGTTTCATTTTATTTTCTCCTCGAATTACAGCGCTTCTTTAATCCCCGCGACAAGACCCGCGAGACCTTGAATCTCGCTCGGGATGATGATCTTCGTCGCCTTGCCGTCGGCTGCTTTCGCGAACGCGTCGAAGGCTTTCATCTTCAGCACCGAATCCTTCGCGTCGGCTTCGTTAAGCAGGCGGATGGAATCGGCGAGCGCGGTTTGCACGGCGAGAATCGCCTTCGCTTCACCTTCGGCTTCCAGTATTTTTGACTGCTTCACCGCGTCCGAGCGTAAGATGGCGGCCTGCTGCTCGCCCTCGGCGACCAGAATCTGGCTCTGCTTTTCGCCTTCGGCCTGAAGGATCGCCTGACGGCGCATACGCTCCGCTTTCATCTGCTTCTCCATCGCGTCCTGTATCTCGCGCGGCGGGATGATGCTCTTCAGCTCGACGCGGTTGACCTTGATGCCCCACGGGTCGGTGGCGTCGTCCAAGATCGCCCGCATTTGGGTGTTGATTACGTCGCGCGAAGTCAGCGTCTGGTCGAGTTCCAAGTCGCCGACAATGTTGCGCAGCGTCGTCGCGGTGAGGTTTTCGATCGCCGCCATCGGGTTTTCCACGCCGTATGTATAGAGCTTCGGGTCGGTGATCTCGAAATAGACCACCGTATCGATCTGCATCGTGACGTTATCTTTTGTGATGACCGGCTGCGGCGGGAAGTCCACCACCTGCTCCTTTAGGGAGACGATCTTTACGATACGGTCGATAAAGGGCACCTTGAAGTGCAGACCGTTGCCCCACAGAGCGTGGAACGAGCCGAGGCGCTCGATTACATAGCTCCTCGCCTGCTGCACGACCTTGATGTTCGCGATCACGACCAGCATGATCAGAACGGCGATCAGCGCGATGACAATGACAGGCGTAAACGTGAACCCGGCAGCGATAACAGAAAACATGTTTTCTCCCCCTATATTGTTAATGTTGTATGCATCCAATTCCGGTTTACCGCGCTGAAAAAGCGGTAATTCTGACGGCGCGCCGGGGTCGGCGCGCCCCGCTGCGCCCGTTCGGCTTCGCCGAATGAAAATATGGGTTTTTAGGGTGTCTCAAATACGTTCACTGAAACCGCGGAAGCGGCGGGAATTACCATCAGTTTCACGCCGCTGATGGTCTGTACGCGCACCTTCTCGCCTTCCTCGATGACAGAACCGTCCGCGCTGCGGGCAGTCCATTCTTTTCCCAGCAGACGCGCCGAACCGGTGCCCGCGTCGTTGTCGATCCGCCCTGTGCAAAGCGCGATCTCCCCGATGTTGCGGTCGGCGTTCGTGCGGATTTCCTGCTTCTGCCGCAGGTATCGCTTGCAGATAGGCCGCGTCAGCAGCATTGTGCCGACAGAACACACGGCAAAAACGAGCGTCTGTATCCATACGGTATCGGGGGAAATCAGGTATGCGACCACTGCCGCCAGCCCCCCTAAGGCGAACCAGATGCTGATCAGGGTCACGGTGCTCGCTTCGGCGATGACGCAAATCACAATCACGGATAGCCAGACAATAAGCTGCCAGTCCATGCCTTCACATCCTTTCCGAATTCAGTATACCACACGGGCTGCCGGATTACAAGGTTACGCGCGGAAGGATGAACCTGCCCGTAAGCTTTTTCTCATGACCAACTTGCCCGCTGTCTCGCTGTGTACGGTAAACCCGCATTTTATATATAGAGCGGCAGCGCCGGAAAAATGAATGTTTTCGTCCCGCGGTTCTTTGTCCGGGTATCCCTCCACACAGGTAAAACCGTCCTGCGCGGCGTCTTGGCAGACACGTTCCAGCAGCATTGTGGCGATGCCCTTACGTTTCATTTCGGGCGCAACCGTAAAACAGAACACCGACTTGACCCGCTCTCCGGGGTCAAGCGCCGGTATATCGGTCAGAAACATTCGCCACGAGGCGCATTTTTGGCAGTCCGCTTTGGTGTTGGCGTTGCACCACCCCACCACTTTGCCGCCGCTATACGCGAGATACCCTTGTATAAAACCCCCGCGAACGTATCGCAGCGCGGCGGCGCGGCGCTTTTCGCGCGCAGAAAAGTCTTTGCCTTCGAAATCATCACTGCACCAGCACACGCAATAGCATTTGTGCTCGTCAA
>JAISVY010000150.1 GCA_031271325.1 Oscillospiraceae bacterium | reverse complement strand
TGTTAACATAGGAGCTGCTGAGCAACTCTTTTTCGACCCGAAGCGCCGCAGGCGCGAGTTGTGTCACTCTAAAAAAACCTCCCGCTCCGGCTTGCGATGCCGCGGCATAGCCGCCTGTTCGCAAGCGCTCCGCTCGTTCGCCTATCGGCGAACATAAGGTTTTTTAGAGCTTCTCCATTGTCAAATTCAGAATTTTGGAGCTTTTTTCGCAGAAAACAAAGGGAAAAATTTGGAATTTGCCGGTCGAAAAAAATTGTGAAGCGTGATAGCGACACCATTCAGCAAACCGTAATATACGCATGAAATATTACAGAGGGGAGTGATAACACTGAACGGCAGGCATGAATTAAAGCATGTGATCAACGCCTCGGACTACGCGCAGCTGCGCGCAAGACTTCGCGCGGTGGCGCGGCCGGACGAACACTCCGGCACGGACGGCGGATATCTCATCCGCAGCCTGTATTTCGACAACTACGCGGATAAGGCGATTGTGGATAAACTGTCCGGTCAGAGCAGAAGGGAGAAGTTCAGGCTGCGGTACTACAACGGCGACGCGTCGTTCATCCGTCTTGAAAAAAAGAGCAAAGCCAACCGGCTCTGCTACAAAGAGAGTACGGCGGTCACCGCGGAGCAGTGCGAGGCGATCCTTGCCGGCGGATTCGAGTGTTTGAACCGCCCGGACAACCCGCTGACGATGGACTTGTACTCCAAAATGCGCTGTCAGAATCTCCGCCCGAAAAACATCGTGGACTATCACCGGGAAGCCTATGTGTTCCGCGCGGGGAACGTGCGCGTCACCTTTGACAGCCGAATCAGAACGTCAAACGCCGTGTCCGGCTTCCTGAATCCTTCGCTTACCACCGTACCCGCCGCAAGCGGAATGATACTGGAAATCAAGTATGACGGTTTTCTGCCGGACATCATCCGCGACCTTCTGCAAATCGGCTGCCGCAACCAGACCGAGTTTTCAAAGTACGTTGTCGCAAGGCTTGTCTAGCCTCGGCGCAAAGACACCCATCAATATCTTATGGAGGATTTACTCATGTTGGAACAACTGTTTAACTTCAGCTTTTTGGATAAGGCGGCGTCCTTTTCCCTGCCCGATATATTGGCGGCGCTGCTTATGTCGTTTGCCATCGGCCTGTTCATCTTTTTTGTCTACACCAAAACGTTCAAGGGCGTCATGCACTCGTCGTCTTTCGGCATCTCACTGATTGCGATGGATTTGATTACGACGCTCATCATCATGGCCGTTTCCTCAAACCTGATCACATCCCTCGGCATGGTCGGCGCGCTGTCCATCGTCCGTTTCAGAACGGTGGTAAAAGAGCCGCTTGATCTCGTCTACCTGTTTTGGTCGATTACGGCGGGTATTGTTGTGGGCGTGGGGCTGATCCCGCTGGCGGTTATCGGCTCCATTGTCATCGGGCTGATTCTGTTTGTCTTCGTCAACCGAAAGACCCATGACACGCCGTATGTTGTCATCATAAGCTGCGCGGGAGATCAGGCGGAAGAAAAATCGCTCCAACTGCTGAGCGCGCAAACGAAAAAACACGTCGTAAAAGCAAAAAGCGTTTCGCGCGAAGGCGTGGAACTGACCGTCGAGGTGCGGCTGTCGGAATCGTCCTCACAGTTTGTCAACGCGCTGCTCGGCATCGACGGGGTTTTGAACGCAACGCTTGTTTCCTATAACGGAGATTACTATATGTGACGAAAGACCAACGCCAACCCGAAGGGAGGAAACGATGTGATCGCGAATAAACGCATCGCGGCATTAACCGCGCTTGTCATGGCGGTCAGCCTGCTGTTCTGCGGCGGGATTGTCTACGCGGCGGAGATGTTAGACACAACCCAAATCCCTGAGTATCAGACGCGGCTGTTCAGCGGGGACGTGATGACGATAGATGTTCAGGTGGCCGAGGAAGACTGGCAAAGCCTGCTTGACAATCCCACGGCCAAGGAGTGGATTTCGGGCGACCTGCTGATCAACGGCGAGCGGTTCAGCACGGTCGGCGTCCGCACGAAGGGCAATTCCAGCCTCACGCAGACAGCGAATTCCGAAGACGCGCGGTACAGCCTGCAATTCAAATTCGACGAGTATGTCAAAGGGCAGAACTGTTACGGGCTGGATGCCTTTTGCGTCAACAATATGATGGGCGACGCGACATACATGAAGGATTATATCGCTTACGACATGATGCGCTACATCGGGGTGGAAGCGCCTCTGACCGGCTACGCAAGCGTCACCGTCAACGGTGAGGCGTATTGCTTCGGTATTGCGCTGGAGAGGTATGACGAATCGTATCTTGACAGAGCGTTTCATACGTCGGGCGGTCAGCTTTACAGCGTGAAAATCCAGATGGGCGGGCGGGGCGACTTCGAGGATGCGCGGATCGATACCGCCGCGGCGAACGCGGTTATGCCGGATATGGGTGCCATGCCGGACGGAGACGCGGGGGAATGGGGCGGTCCAAACGGCCGGCAGGGGATTCCCGAAAATGACGGAGCGCGCGGCGGGGGCATGGGCGGCGGTTTTGGAGGACAGTCCGGCGGCGGCTCTCTCGTTTATACGGATGACGAAATCAGCAGCTACAGCGCGATTTTTGACAATCCTGTATTCAGCGGAAATTCTGACAAGGACAAAGAACGCGTCATAACCGCCATCAAAAATCTGAACGAGGGAACAAACCTTGAAGAGTATTTTGATGTGGACGGGATTCTGCGGTACTTCGCGGCTCATAATTTTGTGGTCAACCTCGACAGCTATTCCTCGAATATGCAGCAGAATTATTACATCTACGAACGCGGCGGGCGGCTCACCGTCTTGCCGTGGGATTACGGGCTTGCCTTCGGCGGTTTCCAGTCGGGCGACGCCTCCGGCGTGGTCAACTTCCCCGTCGACACGCCGGTCAGCGGCGTGTCGATGGAAGACAGACCCCTGCTGAACAAACTGCTGGAAGTGGATGAGTACCGCGAGCAATACCATACGTATCTGAATCAGATTGCGGAAGGCTACGTTGAGAGCGGGCTGTTTGAAAGCACGGTAGCCGCTCTGAACAGCAAAATCAGCGCGTATGTTGAAAACGACGTGTCCGCGTACGTCACCCACGAAGAATATCAGGCGGCGGTGCCGGAACTGATAGAAATCGGCACACTGCGCGCGGAGAGCGTTAAGGGGCAGCTGGAGGGAACGGTACCCTCCACGGCAAGCGGGCAGAACGAAAATCCGTCGGCGCTTGTCGATTCTTCCGGCATTAATCTTTCCGCGCTCGGTTCCATGATGGGCGGCGGCAACCGGGACGGCGGAGATTTCCCCGGCCGGGGCGGGCAGCCCGATGAAGAAGGCGGCGGATTCGGCAACGGATTTGGCGGGCTGGGCGGCGGGGTGCCGGACAGGGAGACGATACGGCAAGCCATGCAAATTCTGCAGGGCGCCGGAGGAGAATTGACCGACGAGGTAAAGGCGGCGATCGTTGAACTCGGCATATCGGAAGAGCAGATAGAGATGTTCTCCGGCATGACGGGATTTCCCGGACGCGGTCTGACCGGGAATCCCGGCACAGAGGAAGGAGACGGCGCGGCGCCTTGGGGTATGCAGGAAACGGCGGGCGCGGCGGAACAAAGCGGGTTCGATCCCGAGTATGCCGCCATCGTGGGTATTCTGACAGCCGCGCTTGCCGCCGCCACAATTTTTATTGCGAAAAAGCGAAAAAACGTGATATGATACGGATATAGCCAAGCACCGCAGCCGGCTGCTTGGCTATCGTTTTGAGGGGGCTGATGGTTGTGGCGAAAGTTTTGATATGCGACGATGAGGCGGGACTTCGCGCCGTTTTGAACCGATACGCCAAGTTTGAGGGGCATGAGGTGACCGAGGCCGGGGACGGTATGGAAGCGGTGGAAGCCTGCCGCCGGGAAACGTTTGATATTATCCTGATGGATATTATGATGCCGGAGCTTGACGGCTATTCGGCAGTGCGTGAAATCCGCAAAGAGTCAGACGTGCCGATTATTATGCTCTCCGCGCGGGGTGAGGAATACGATAAGATGTTCGGCTTTGAAATCGGTGTGGACGATTATGTTGTAAAACCGTTTTCATCCAAAGAAGTGATGATGCGTGTGAACGCGGTCCTGCGCCGGACGGCTAAAAGCGCCCCCGCGAAGCCCGACGGCGACGGTCATGTCGTCTTTGAAAAAGACGGGTTCAAGGCGGATATGACCGCGTATAAGGTGTTTATTGACGGCGCGCAGGCGGATATGGCTCCCAAAGAATACGATTTGCTGTTCTTCCTCATCCGCAACAAGAATATCGCCGTTCCGAGGGAGAAGATATTGACCGAGGTATGGGGATTCGATTATTTCGGCGACGACCGCACTCTGGACACCCATATGAAGCTGCTGCGCAAATCCCTCGGACCGTACGCGGGTCAGATTACCACGCTGCGCGGATTGGGGTATCGGTTTGATGGATAACGTAAGGCTGAAGTGGCGTATCTTCATGTTTCTGCTGGGGTTTTGCGCTCTGCTTATTGTGATGCTGTGGCTCATGCAAACCGTTCTTTTGACGGAGACATATAAACTGATCCGCCGTATGGAGATCAGGGAAGCGGTCGCGCTTGTTGAGAAAAACATCAACCAATCCGATTTACAGGCGATCATCGCGGATCTCGGCACGGAAAAAGAAATCCTTGTTATGCCCGCGCAGGAGTTTCTCGTCCCCGACCGGCCCAATCCCGGCAATCCGAACAGACGCCCGATGGAAAGCGTGACCGAGACAAAGGATTTCACCCTTTCGGACGGGCGGAACCTTTCGCTCACCTTTCACGCCATCATCACGCCGATGGACGCCACCATATCAACGCTGCGGTTTCAGTTATATATCATCAGCGGCGTCATGCTTTTTTGCGCGGTCGTGTTAGCCGTTATTATCGCCCGGCGCATATCAAAGCCTATTGAGAAGATCAGCGAAGGGGCAAAGTCGCTCGCTGTCGGCCGTTACGACACGCATTTTACAGGGCACGGTTTTTTGGAGATACGGGAATTGTCAGATACGCTGAACATCGCGGTCGGAGAATTGTCTCAAACGGATAACCTGCGGCGCGAACTGATGGCGAACGTATCCCATGACCTGCGTACGCCGCTGGCCTTAATCTACAGCTATGCGGAGATGATGCACGATTTTCCGGCCGAGGTTACGCCCGAGCAGACGCAGCTTATCATGGACGAGTCAAAGCGCTTGGCGTCTCTGGTAAACGATATACTGGACGTATCCCAGTTAGAGGCGGGGGTGATGGAACTGCACGCCTCTGTCTACAACCTGACCGAGAGTTTAAGCGAAACGATCTCACGCGTGACGGAGCTTGCCGGCAGCGACGGGTACGCAATTCATTTTGAGCATGACGGCGAGAGGTATGTGAACGCCGACGAGATTAAAATTACGCAGGTTTTTTACAACCTTCTGCTGAACGCCATACATTACAGCGGGGACGGCAAAATCATAACCGTCCGGCAGGACACAGCGGGCAATAAAGTGCGAATATCCGTGATTGACTGCGGCAAGGGAATCACGCAGAAAAACATTCCCCACATTTGGGAGCGGTATTACAGGGGAAGCGAAACGCACAAGCGCGCCATCGCGGGAACCGGGCTGGGTCTTTCCATCGTAAAAAAGATCATTGAGCTGCACGGCGGTACCTACGGCGTCATTTCCGAGCAGAGCAAAGGCAGCACATTTTGGTTTGAGTTGGACATCGCGTAGGCAAACGCGACGCGCCGGCGGGGCTACATCACAATCCGCACGTCTACCGGCTCTTTGGAGAGGGGGATAAAGTCCGCTCTTTCCCCGTTTACATACAGCTCACGGACGCCGTGTTCCGCGCCGTTGGGGTTCTCGACCGTGATTCTGTACTCCGTGCCGCGCCAGATCCGCACGGCGGAAAAGGACTTCCAGCCCGGCGGGACGCACGGATCGACCGTCAGGCGGTCGAACTCCGGACGGATGCCGAGGATATAGTGCGTGGCGGCGTAATACGCCCATCCGGCGGTCCCGGTCATCCACGGATGGTTGGCCTGCCCGTGCAGGGGATGGTCTTTCCCCATGACAAACTGACAATAGCTGTACGGTTCGGCCTTACGGGTTTCGATACTGTCGTTTTGCAGCGCGGGGCAGAGCGCGTCATACAGGCGCACCGCCCGACCGCCGCGCCCGAGCATGCATTCGGCGACCCATGCCCACGGGTTGGGGTGCGAGAAGACCGCGCCGTTTTCCTTCACGCCCGGATAGACGCGGGTGACAAACCCCACCTCGTCGTCCGGTTCGGTGAAGCTCGGGGCGTTCAGCATCAGCCCGTACGCCGTAAACAAATATCGGTCTACCGCGTCCATGCATCGCAGCCCTTTGTCGCGCGGGACCGCGCCGGAGACAACCGCCCACGTATTGGATTCCAGATGCACCTTTCCCTCCGCCGCTTCGGCGCCGCCGATCGGGCGTCCCGAGGCGGTATAGCCGCGCAAATACCATTCGCCGTCCCACAGCGCGGTTTCGCTCGCCGCCGCCGCCTTGTCCAGCGCGGTTTGGTATCTTTCCGCGTCCCCGGTTTTCCCGAGGAAACGCGCGGCACCGATAAAGTGGTTCAGCGCCCACAAATAGAGGAATGCCACCATCCCGCTCTCGCCGCCGCCGAGGTTCAGGCAGTCGTTCCAGTCGGCGCGGAGACCCAGCGGGATGCCGTGCGCCCCCATATGCCCGGCGGTAAAATCCAGCGCGCGCGCCAGATGCTCGTAGACACTGCCTTCTCCTCCGTCGGCGTAGGGGATGACCATATCGAAGAAATCCACATCTCCCGTCTCTTTTACGTATTCGCAAACGGCGGCAACCAGCCACAGATGATCGTCGGAACAGACGTCTTTGATCCCGTGGATGATATTGGACCTGTCCGGCGCCGCGACAACGGTCGGAGACTGAAAGCTCTGCGGATCTTCCCCCTTCATAAACCATTCCGGCTGGAACAGATGCAACCCGTAACCGGCCGACACCTGCCCGTGCAGCAGCTGAATCAAACGCTTCCGGCAGCCGTCCGGTTCGGCGTTCACGATACACATGGCGTCCTGCGCCGTGTCGCGGTAGCCAAGACCGGTGCGCCCGCCAACCTCAATAAAGGAAGCAAAGCGGCTGAACAGCACGTTCACCTCCGCCTGATACAGCGTCCAGACATTCAGCATGTTTTCCATTTCGGGGTGAGGCAGCGAGACTTGCAGTGAGCCGAGCCGCTTGTCCCACCACGCGGCCAGCGCTTTCTCCGCTTTTTGGATGGCTCCGGGCTCTCTGTATTTTTCCCGGAGGCGCGCCGCCTCGGCGCGCGGTCCTTCGCTGAGGAGGAAAAACAGGTTTACGCTTCCGCCCGGCGTCAGCGTAACCGTTTTCTTCAGCGCGCCGCAGTGGTTGCCGGTGGTGCCGGACGAGCCGGAGCACCGCCCCGTTTCCACCGCCAAGGGGTTGGTTTCGGTGCGGTAGGAACCTAAGAACGCGTCGCGCAGGCAGTCGTAGCCGTCCGGCTCAAACGAGGCTGAGAAACACTGGTACCCCGTTTCCTCATAATACAGGTCATGCTGAACGATTCCGTCTTTATAATCCGCTCCCGCGGCGTACAGGCTCATCTGAAAGTTTTGGTTATCCATATCAATGTGATGGAACGAAAATTCGCAATAGCCGAAAACCGAGAGCTTCCGGGCGGACGCGGAGGTGTTTTTCAGGGTTACGTCCCACAGCTCGCAGGCGTCTCCGAGCGGCACAAAACACGTCTGCTCCGCCTCGATGCCGTTGCGCGCGCGGGAGAATACGCTGTAAGACAGCCCGTGGCGGGTTTGGCAGCCCTCTGTGCTCCCGCCGGTTGGCTGCCATGAGACAGACCAGTACTCACCCGTTTCGTCGTCCCGGATATACATATAGTGCCCCGGGCGGTCAAGCGGCACCCCGTTCTGCCGGAAGCGGGTGACCCGGTGGTACTGCGGCGAGCGGTAGAAGCTGTAACCCCCGGCGTTGTGGGAGAGCACGGTGCAGAAGTCCTCCACGCCCAAGTAGTTTGTCCACGAAACCGGCACGTCGGGGCGCGTGATCACATATTCCTTTTTTTCTTTGTCGAAATAACC
>JAISVY010000029.1 GCA_031271325.1 Oscillospiraceae bacterium | reverse complement strand
CAAGACTTGATTCGCCGCCGTCAAGGCGGCGAATTGCGTTTTTTCCGCACGTACGGCGTTTCGTACCGTCTCAAACAGCGCCTCCCCTTTCGGGGTGTGCAGCAGCACGACCGAAGCGCCCTTGTCGCCGGTATTTGGGAGTAAGCCTCCCCAGTCGTCGCCGAGCGTGATGTCGGCTTTTTTCGCCGAAGTATTGAATTTGCACTGGTGGCAAGCTTTCCGCAGACACAGGTTCGCGAGGTACGCCC
Source organism: Oscillospiraceae bacterium (assembly GCA_031271325.1). Classification (GTDB taxonomy): domain Bacteria; phylum Bacillota; class Clostridia; order Oscillospirales; family UBA929; genus UBA929. The sequence continues at coordinate 21,635 of JAISVY010000029.1, read as the reverse complement.
GCATAAAGGGGTCTTCGGTCAGGTTTTTGCGGTACTCCGTGCCGCCGGGAAAGGTGAATCGCACCGAAAAACGCCGCCATCCTTCGGTTTTGTCGCGGAACGACGCGCTCACCGGCGGCGCGGGGAACCGCGCGGCATACGCCTCCCACGCTTTCCGCTCCGGTACGCCGTGGCAGACAAGGTCTAGCGTCGTCAGGTTAGGATGGCCGAAGGTCGCCGCGAGTGCCGCGATCTGGCAGGGCGTACCGCTGAACAGCACGGGGGTTCCCTGTTCTAAAAGGGTTTTTGCCTGCCCGAAGGTATCGCCAAGCTCGCTTTGCAGGTATTTAGACCCGCGCAGCGGCGCAAGTTCCTCCTCCGTCCGCGCGCAGATATGGCGGCATTGCCCCCCGATAAACGCCGCGCCGAATACCGCGCCGCCGCGCGACAGAACCGATCGCGCAAGATGCGTAAATACGCCGCCCGATGAGCTTTCCCGCAGTAGCGCGTCGTCGCCGCTCTGACAGACAAATACGTTCGGCATAAAGCAACCCTCCTCAGAAACTTCCGCGTTGCGCTTAACGGAATAGTATGGTATACTGAATTTAAGGAACAATGCGCGGAGGAAAGACGATGTTTCGATTTGAGTGGGATGAACATAAAAACAGAGCAAATGTTCAAAAACACGGCATCTCTTTTAATGAAGCGGTTACTGTTTTTTCAGACACACATGCGGTCGTAATCGCAGACGAGGAGCACTCTGTTCAAGAAGACCGCTTTGTCATCCTTGGTTTGAGCAAGAATCCGCGATTGTTGGTTGTGTGCCATTGTTACAGAGAAACCGATACGGTCATACGCATTATTTCAGCAAGAAAGGCGACTAAGCAAGAAGAAAAGCAATACGGAGGTGCCTTATGAAAGACAACTATGATTTTTCCGCGGGTATCAAAAACCCATACTCAAAAAATCTCAAAGAAGGGTATTCCGTTACGGTTACCTACTTGCCCAACCAGAAAACAGCGGAGAAACCAAAAAGCAAGCGAAAAAATCCCCCGTCTGACGGAAATGGGGCAAGGGAACAGGTTGAGGCATTATAGCATAGCATTATGCCCTAAATATACTTCCGCAGAAGTTCCCCCGCCTGACCCGCGCGTCCGATGAAGTCGGGCAGGACGGTTTCCAAGTGTTTCCGCAGTTCGTCCTCACGCTTCACAAAACCCTTGAACGCATCGACGAGGGTTTTCGCGGATTTCAGCTCTTTCGCGGACACGACCAGCCCTTCCTCACTGCCGAACAGGTCGCGGGCGATACCCCGCGCTTTGACCGAGTACCCGAGCACAAGCGCCGGTACGCCGGACGAGTACGCCGCGATTGACGCGTGCGTCCGGGCAGCGACCAGCAGGCGGCAGCGTGATATGATGTACTTTATCTCCCTCGCGCCGTTCGAGGGGTCTGCGACCACAACGCGTCCGGGGAACGCCTCCGCGATGTGTGAGAGCACCTTCATGTCGCTGTCCGCCTCTCCGACGACATGCGGGATCAGCGCGACGCCGTACGAAGTGCTGCCCAAGATATAGCCGATCAGCTCCCGGAACGCCGCCAGCGTCACGCCGGGGGCGTTTTCGTAGCGCATAACCAGCGGCGAGACATTGACGCCGATCATCTGACCGTCTGCAAATCCTTCCGGCAGCGGAACCTTCTCCGCAGGGAGGATGAACGCGGGATCCGGCGCAAGCGTGACCGGCGCTCCGGCCTCCTTCAGCGCGTAATAGGTGATGCTCTCCCGCGCCGTGATGTGCGTCAGCGTATTCAGGTCGGCGCGCATCGCGGCGTCCAGCGAACCGGGTTCGACCGAAGCGCCCCACAGCACCGCCGGCTTCCCCGCCTTCCGCGCCTCTTTATTCAGCGCCATCAGCCAATACGGCTTGCCGTAACAATAGTTGTCACCGCCGACCGACACAAACAAATCGCATTCCCGCACCGCTTGCTTCTGCGCCCCCAGTACAAACGGCAGTGAGAGATCGGTCTTCAGCGCTCTGCGCGAAACCGCGCCGAGAAACCACATTGGGTTCGGCTTCGCCGCCGGACCGTTGCGGATGATTCTGTCTATGCTTCCGCCGAACACGGATTTATCCGCTTCCGGCGCGGAGGAACCCAATGTGATCTTCGCGCCGGGAATCATCGCCGCCGTGGTGCGCACCAGCGCCTCACAGCCCCGGTTTTGCGCCCCGCCGTGACCCATCAGAACCGCTCTCAACCGAACCGCCTCCTTGCAAAGATGTTTGCTTTATGGTATACTGCCCGTTATGGACAGAAAAACCTCGCTTGTTAAAAATATACTGATCTTCGGCGTGGGGACATCGCTCTCCAAGCTGTTGAGTATCCTGCTCGTCGGGCTGTACACCGCTTACATCCTCCCCGAGGATTACGGGTACTACGACGCGCTGATCAACGTCATTTCGATGGTGACGCCGATTGTCTCGCTCCAGATCACCGACGCGCTATACCGCAACCTGCTCACGTCCAAAGACCCTGACGCCGGTTCCCGCGTGCTGTCGAACTGTTTTGCCGTGCTGGGCGGTGGGCTTGTCCTGTCCCTCGCCGTGCTGGGATTGCTGAACGCGCTTTCGGACATCCGCCTCGGCTGGTATCTGCCGGGCTATATCGCGACCTCAACCGTCTTTCTGTTTTGCCAGCAGACCGCGCGGGGGCTTCAAAAAAACACCGTGTACGCCGTCTCCGGGATGGTGTATACCGGGGTGATGCTCGCCGCGAATATTGTGCTGATCGTCGTGTTTGATATGGGTGTGGAGGCGCTGCTGATCTCCACGATGATCGCCGATGCGGTGGGAATCGTGATGATCGAGCTTTCGGTCGGCGTGTTCCGCCGTCTGCGCCCCTCGCTGCTCTCCGGCGAAGCGGTGCGCGAGATGCTGCGCTACAGCATTCCGATGCTGCCGAACGTCGTGACATGGTGGCTGCTGATGGTGTTCAACCGCTTCGCCATCCAGCATTTTGTCGGCTGGGACGCCAACGGGCTGTTCGCGGCGGCTTCGAAGTTCCCCGCCCTGCTGATGACGCTGTACGGCGTGTTCACGCTGGCTTGGCAGGAGAACGCGATCTTTGAATACGGGTCGGAAGACCGCAACGAATACTACACAAAAACCTTCCGTATGTATACCCGCCTGCTGACCGGCGCGATTCTGCTGGTGCTGCCGGTAACGCGCTTCATCGTCGGCGTTCTGCTCGCGGAGGACTACCGAGGCGCGTGGGAGCTGATCCCGTTTTTGTATCTCGGCAGCATGGCGCAGGCGTTCGCGAACTTTTTCAACACCGTGTATATGGGCGCGAAGCGCACGGTCGGCGCTTTCGTGACGATGGTGGCGGGCGTCGGGGGCGGTATGGCCGTATGCGTACTGCTGATCCCCCACATCGGGACGCAGGCGGCGGCTGTCGCACATATGTCGGCATTTACGCTCGCGTGGCTGCTGCGGGTGTTCCACACGCGCAAGTACGCGCATATCGGGCTGGAGTGGTCTGTGCTCGCGGCAATGGCGCTGCTGTCGGGCGGTTATGTATACTGCTATTTCCTCGCGAACCCGCTGACGGACATCTTGCTGTTCGCCGCCGCGGTTCCGGTGTTTATCCTGATCAACAGGGAGCTGATTGCTCTGATGTTTCGCATGGCGCGGGATTTTCTGCGGCGGAAAAGGTAAGCTCGCCGTATAGAATCATCAGGACATAGTAAAACCCGCCGGTCACGCTGAAGTATACGTGCCCCGCGATAAACGCGTAGCCGAACGTCAGCACCAGCGCCAGCAGAACACTCAGCCGGTGCAGCCCCTTGCCCGGCAGCCGTATCAGCCGGAACGTGCGCCGCGCGAACGGAAAAAACATGATTACGATGCCGAACAATCCGTAGTAGAACAGCATCTCGAATAAATCCATTTCGATGATGTGCGCCTGCGTGCCGCGGCCGATGCCGAACAGGACGGTGCGCACATCCCCCGCCCAGTTTTCGCCCGCTTTGCGCAGGTAGTATTCCCGCCCGCTCAGCAGCACGCGCAAAATCGGGTGGGAATTTTGCCATGCCCAGCGCTGTTCGTCATCCTCCAAGTAGGAGAACGAGTCTTCGGTTCTTTCTTCTTCCACGATATTGCCAATCCGGGCAATCGAAGAAAACACCATCTGCGCCATCCCGAACACCGACAGCATTAAGAACAACGCAAGCGAAACCGCGATCAGCCGCCAGCACCGGCGCTTGACGGCGCGGTCTTTTAACCGTTTTGCCCGGATGAACTGATACGCGAGCACGAACACCGTGCCGGCGGCCAGCGCGACAAACGCCGTTTTGGTGCCGACCAGCAGCATGGCGTTCATCACCGCTGCCGGAGCAATCAGCCTCGGCCAGTTTTTTCTGTCTCTAAATCCGCCGGCGGAGAAGAAATCGGAGAGCGTCACCGGAAGCAGCAGCATTAAAATTGCGACGGCTTCGTTGGCCGCGAAGTAGAACCCGCTGGAACCCCGGATCCCGAAACGGTCTGCCGAGGCGAAGAACCCGAGCCGTATCGGCAGCACGGACGACAGCACGAAGCAAGCGATGATCGACCCCGCCATCAGCAGCGCCGTCCATGTGAAGACGCGGCGCAGCAGAACCGCGGCGCCGTCACGCCGGGAGGGGTCGTTTAACAGGCGTGTGAACACGGCCAGCGCCGCGATGTTGTAGGCGAAGCGCGCGATATACTGCGCGTCGGCGAAAAATTCGTAACGGGCGCCCAAGAAGATCTCGCAGGTAACGCTTAGCAGCCCGACCAGCACCAGCACCAGCATTTGCAGGATATGCAAAAGCTCCCGGTTCAGCAGGATGTATAAGCCCATCAGCCCCAGCAGCGTCATCCGCAGCAGCAGAGACGGCGTAAGCGCCGCCATCCAGCCGGGTTGGGCGACCGCCAGCGTCCGAACCGCGTAAAGGTATATGCCGTTCAGAATATCAAGAACCGGATTGGCAAATAAGTACAGTAAAAAAAGGCGCTCCAGCCCCTTGCTCCAACGTTCGCCTGTCCGCATCATCGTACAGCAACACCTTCAATTGAGTCCCTCGAAAAACTGAGGTTTTTCTCGGATTGAGAATGAGGAAACCGCTGCGGCGGAATGAATCCGCCTGCGCGGTATTTATATCGCGAGGGGTTATTAGAGGCGCCCAAGTCATACGCGCGAAAAACCCATATTCGCAGTGTTGAGAATTGCGCTGTTATCTGTTGGGCAATTTTTAACATGCCCATCATAGCATGGGTTGCGGTTTTATGTCAAGCATTTTCCGGCTCCCGCCGAACGCGCCGCCGCTTAACTTTCTTTCATAAACCGATTGACAAATTAGGTTTGGGTAATGTATACTAGGTATACTGACGAGCGGACTTGTGCTATATAAAAATTGCACATACCCGCATCAAGCGGGATGCCCCCGCTTTACGTTAGGAGTGGGAAATGTGCCTGAACAGATCGGTTACAAGCCGCTGAAACGTTCGGAAAACCTCAGCCGTCCAGAGTCGCTGGCGTATATCGACTGGCAGTTTGACCTTCCAAACGGCTTGAAATTGGAGCGGGACGCGAAAGACGCCGCCGTTGCTCCCTCCCTGATTGTTGTAGACGTGCTCTCTCTGCGCGAAATCAACGAGATATGCGGCAGGGGTATGGGGGATAAACTGCTTGAGTCTATCCGCGACTATATCTCTTCCCTGGATATTCCCAATTCGGCTCTTTACCGAATCGGCGGAGGAAAATTTTGTATTTCCATTACCGGGGAAGAATCCGAAAGCGTACACGGTTACGCGGCGGAAATCGCGAACCGGTTCACCCTTTTATGGAACCTGAATCTGGAAGGCGTCGCCCTGAACACCTTCTGCGATTTTATCATGTGCGTCATCCACGCCCCGTTCGTGCGGAACGGCGACGATCTCCTCAGCATGATTGAGCGCACGCTGAAAATTACCCGTACCGATGCCAGCCGCATCATCGTCTACGACGACACAATGGATAAAGACTTCCGGCAGCGCCGCAGCTTTGAAATCAGTATCAAGCGCAGCATCGCCAACGATATGGAAGGCTTTGACGTATACTACCAGCCGATCGCCGATCCGGTTACCGGCATCTGGTGCGGTTTGGAAGCACTGTGCCGCTGGAACAGCCCGGAGCTTGGTCCCGTGCCGCCCAGCGTCTTTATCCCCGAAACCGAACGTCTGGACCTCATCGAGACCATCGGTCTTTGGGTGCTGGAAACCTCGATCCGTAAGTGCAAAGAATGGGGTCTCGACAAGCACAAAAAGTTCTTCCTTGACGTAAACGTGTCCGCAGCCCAGTTCGCCGACGCGATGCTCGCGCCGAAGGTCATCAAGCTTTTGAAAGATTACGATTTCCCGGGCGAGAGGCTCTGCCTGGAGATTACCGAAAGTACGCAGTTTACGTTTGACGGGCTTTCGCTGCTGACCATCGAGCGGATTAAGTGCGAAAACGTCCGGGTCGCGCTGGACGATTTCGGCACCGGCTATTCCGCGTTTAACAAATTAAAGGACATGCCGGTTGATATTGTGAAGGTGGAACGCGCCTTCGTCAACGGCATCGAAACCGACAGCTACCTCCGCTATCTCTTCCGGGCGATGGCGGAACTGTCCCACGCTTCGGATATGATGGTGGTCGCGGAAGGCGTGGAAACGCCGGAGCAGATGGCGATCCTGCTCAAAAACGGCGCCGATTTCCTGCAGGGATACTTATTCTCCAAGCCGATCAAACCGGAGGACATGGCGGATATGCTGCCCCGGTTTCACGAGTTGGACAAATCATTCAATATGATCCGCAAAGAGAAGGTAGATCTCGCGAAGCTGTTTCAATCCGAGACCGAGTATGTCTTCTCCCCTTCCCTGCACAGGCTGATGAACCAGTGTATCCACATCCTGTTGCACGACGACGACATCAGCCGCGCCATTCAGCAGGCGCTGGAACTGATCGGCCGCCACATGGACGTGAGCCGCGTTTACCTCTATCAGCACGACGGGAAGAACGCGTATAAAAATACGCACGAATGGATCGCGGAAAGCTGTAAACCCTCCAAACACCTGAGCAAGCAAATTCATGTCTCCGCCAAATGGATCGAGGCTTTGTCGGAAGACGGCATCATCTCCTCTTCCGACGTGAAAGAGCTGCCGCCCGGTATCAAAAACGAGACTCCCGTGAAAGCCGCGAAGTCGATCGCCGTGATTCCGCTGTGGGACGGCAACGTCCTGTCCGGCTTTATCGGTTTCAACGACTGTCAGCATTACCGCGACTGGCGGGCGGAAGAGATCCTCATTCTGCATAACCTGTGTACCATCATCGCGAGCGTCTTGGTACGCTTCCGTACGCAAAGCGAGAACAACCGCCGAAAAGATATATTGGCCAACGTGCTTGACCGCGCGAACATGATCGTATATGTCTCCGACATCCATACCGGCGAGATCCTGTTCGCGAACGAATACACAAAATCTCGGTTCGGGCAGGATATCGTGGGGAAAATCTGCTGGAAAGCCATGCGGGACTCCGACAAGAGATGCGATTTCTGCAAGGTCAACTGGCTGACCAGTCACCCGGAAAGCCGCGAATGCGTCTGGGAAGAACTGCACCCCATGATTCAGACGAGATACAAGATTTACGAAAGCCTGATTCCATGGCTCAACGGCGAGATGGTTCATATGGTCTACGCGGTGGAGATACCGAAATAGCCGTACAAACCGTTGATTTCATAAGGATCGCCGGCAATCGGTTTGTTTGGAGATTCATGAACCGCGCAACGGGCGGATTGCCGCTGCCTCGTTGAGAAAGAGCAAGGTATACGCCCTGCTCTTTTTTGAACGAAGTGATAAAATAAAGTTTACTGAACAACGCCGTTGCCACGCTTCACAACTTTTTTCGACCGTCAAATTCAATGTTGAAAGAGTTGCAGCTCCTAAATACCCGTTCCGGAAGGAGAAAAGGCACCACATGAGTGAAGACTTGTTAACCCGTTTGAGCGCGGTTTCCAACCTCTCCGTGAAACGGGCGATGAGCAATCTGGGGATTTCCGAAGCCGCGTATGAGCGCATTCTGCGCCTGACCGCCGCTTTGCTGCCGGAGCATATCAGCCGCCTGCAAGACGCGCCCGACCCCGCTGCGCTTGCCGCGGAAGCGCATGCGCTCAAAGGCGTACTCAGCAACATCGGCGCGTCGGAACTGAGCGAACAAGCCGCGGCGCTGGAGACGGAAGCAAGACAGGGAACGGTTGACCGGCGCGGCGCGTTTTGCGGCGAACTGAGCGTATTATACGAAGAGTTGACGGCGGCGCTTTCCGAACAACAGCGCGCGAAACCGGAAGGTAAGGCTGACGCGCTGGCGGCGCAGCTCAGCGCCATCGCTCTGGCGGCGCGGAATTACGAGCTGCCGCTTGCGCAAAAGCTATGTGAGCGCGTTTACGCCTTTTCCTACGGCGCTGTTTGGGACGAGCGGCTGGAGAAACTGCAGGGTCTGCTGGGGCAATTTGACGCGGACGGGGCTTGCGCGCTGATTGACGAATGGGGGGTTGCTTGAGGATGGCGAAGTATGATATGACCGCGCTGATGCACTGCGATCTGCTCGACGTCGTCGGCGCGGTGCAATCGTTTCCCGGACGCGAGGAGTTTTGGGTGGCGCTTACGAAGCTGTGCGGAAACGCCCGGCAATATCTCCGCAGCTATACGCCCTCGGTGGTCATATACGAAGACGAAACAAGGCGGGTCTTTCTTGAGGAATTGCGTGAGGTGCAATCCCTTCTCAGCGACCTGAAGGTCATAAACATCCCGGCGATCCTCGGCAACATCCAAGAAGCCGTCGCCCGGAAAGACGAATCCACCCTGACCGATCTGCTCCGGGTCTTTTTCGCGGAGATGGATATACTGCGGCAGGCCATTACGGATACGATGGTTCCCGAACGGAACACATCCTCGATCAAACCGAACGCCAAGCCGGTGGTGATGGTGATTGACGACATGCCGGAACTGCTGACCGGTGTCGCGGAAATGCTGCTGGAAACATACCGCGTGATCGCGCTGCCGAACGCCCGCTCCGCAATCAAAGCGCTGGAAACGCAAACCCCTTCCCTATTTATCCTCGATATCGAAATGCCGGACATCAACGGCTACGAACTGGCGAAGTATATCCGCTCCTTAGCGCGGTTCAAGACGACGCCGATTCTCTTCCTGAGCGGAAAGGGTACGCGGGAGCACGTGCTCGCGGCCATGCTTCACGGGGGCAACGACTATCTGCTCAAGCCCATCGGAAAGAGCGAGCTGCTCAAAAAAGTGAAGCAGTATCTGGCAAGCGGTTCATAAATAATCTTGATGATTTGAGGTTTTAGAGCTTCTTTTTTCACCGGCAAGACTGGTTCATGCACGGAATCTGTGCGTGAGCCGTTTTTATTTCTCCCCGCAGGATTTTTGACCGTTCCTGCGGCTTTCGCGCCAAAACTTTTTTGCCGGCGGATAACGATCGGTCTACAAGATATACGAATAAAGTACATCGTTCAACACTATATTTACTTTATTGTTCGAAATAATGTCGAATAATAAAATTATAGTAACTGTTTTGCGATCAAAAGTGCTTGCGCGATTTGAAACAATATGTTATTCTTAGCATACTTAATCGGCAATATTCGCGGAAACAAAAAATGGGTGTTGTCGAGAATCTAGTATTGAAGGGTGAACACAATGGAAAAGAGAACACGGGTCCTCGTGGCAGACTGCAACTCAGACTTTACAGCGCTTCTCGCCGAAAGCATCGAGATGGATAAAACCCTTGAGGTTATCGGAATTGCACAGGACGGGCAGGAAGCCTGCAAGATGGTGGAGATGCTGAAACCCGACGTTTTGCTGCTGGAGATCATGCTTCCGTATATGGACGGTATCGACGTGCTGAAGCAGATCAACAGGCAGCATCCCATGTCCCGCCCGCGCGTCTTGGTGATGTCCAGTCTCGCGACCGATGCCATCACGCAGGAAGCCTTCCGCCAGGGCGCGCAGTTCTTCATTGTAAAACCCTGTGATATGAATTCGCTGATCGACCGGATACATACCTTCAGCGGCGACAGCTTTGAGCGCCCGATTCCGCCGATTGTCACCACGGCGGCGATCAGCTTGGAAAACCGCATCACGCATATCATTCACGAGATCGGCGTACCGGCGCATATTAAAGGCTATCAATATGTGCGCGAGGCAATCGCGTACTCGGTGCAGAACCGCGAAGCGATCGGCGCCGTGACCAAGATTCTGTACCCGCGCGTGGCCGAAGCGTTCGGTACGACGCCCTCCCGCGTGGAACGCGCCATCCGCCACGCGATCGAAGTGGCGTGGGACAGGGGTGACTTGGAAACCCTGCAAAGCATCTTCGGCTACACCGTCAGCAACGCCAAAGGCAAACCCACCAATTCAGAATTCATCGCGATGATCGCCGACAGGCTGCAGTTGGAGCTGAAGACGGAGCAGCGGTAACGGGAAAGAGAATCGTGTCGCTCTAGAACCTCCCGCACCTTAACAGTTAACAACGAACAGATAACAAATAACAGTTAGAATGTGGCTTACCCGTTTGACTGTTATCCATATACTGTAAACTGTTAATCACCCATAAGGCAACGGAAATGTGATACCGCGCTAAAGCGCTCACGTCTACGACGCCTGTTCGCAAGCGCTCCGCTCGTTCGCCTAACGGCGAACATGAGGTTTTTAGAGCTTCTCACCCCCGTTAGAACTCCGCGGAACCGGTGGTGCGGGGGAACGGAATTACGTCGCGTATATTCTGCATCCCGGTGACATACATGATCAGGCGCTCAAAACCGATGCCGAAACCGGCGTGGGCGGTGGAACCGTATTTACGCAGGTCGAGATACCATTCGTAATCCTCCCGTTTCAGCCCGCATTCCCCTATCCGGCGCAGCAGGACATCCAACCGCTCTTCGCGCTGACTGCCGCCGATCAGCTCGCCGACCGCCGGGACAAGCAGGTCTGTCGCGGCGACCGTTTTCCCGTCGTCGTTCAGCCGCATATAGAAGGCTTTGATTTCCTTGGGGTAGTCGTATATGAACACCGGACCGCCGACCACCGTTTCGGTCAGGTAACGCTCAAACTCGGTCGCGATGTCGCACCCCCATTGCACCGGGAAGGTGAACTGCGCCCGCGCTTTTTCGAGCTGCGTGATCGCGTCGGTGTAGGTCATGCGGGCAAATTGCGCGCTGACCAGAGCGTTCAGGCGTTCCAGAAGGGTTCCGTCGATAAACTGATTGAAGAACGCCAGTTCCTCGGCGCAGTTTTTCAAAAGCGTCCCGACAACAAACTTGATCATGTCCTCGGCCAGCCGCATATCGTCAAAAAGGTCTGCGAACGCGATCTCCGGCTCAATCATCCAAAACTCGGCGGCGTGGCGGGGAGTATTGCTGTGCTCCGCGCGGAAGGTCGGTCCGAAGGTATAGGTCTTGCCGAAGGTTTGCGCGAATGTCTCGGCTTCGAGCTGCCCGGTGACGGTCAGACCGGTATACTTGCCGAAAAAGTCCTTTGAAAAATCGGTTTCGCCGGGCGGCAGCGTTGTGACGCGGAACATCTCGCCCGCGCCCTCTCCGTCACTCGCCGTGATGACCGGCGTGTGGGCATAGACAAAACCCCGGTCGTGGAAAAAGGTATGGATGGCGTACGCCGTTTCGCTCCGCACGCGGAAAACCGCGCCCAGCGTGTTGGTGCGCGGGCGCAGATGCGCGATGGAACGCAGGTATTCAAAACTGTGCCGTTTTTTTTGCAGCGGGTAATCGGGCGGGCACTCCCCTTCCACCGTCAGCTCGGTCAGTTTGATTTCAAAGGGCTGGCGCGCTTCCGGCGTCGGCTTGACGAGTCCTTTAATCCGCACCGCCGCGCCGACGCCGAGCGACGCCGCTTCGCGGAAGTTCGGCAGCGACTCGTCGGCAACAAGCTGCGCGTTCTTCACGATGCTGCCATCGTTCAGTTCCAGAAAGGCGATGTTCTTCATGTCGCGCACGGTGCGCAGCCACCCGTTCAGGGCGACCTCTTGGTATTGCTCCGGAGCGCGGAAAATTTCTTTGACGGACGGCGCGGTAGTGGCAGACATACACGTCTCTCCTTATATTACTTTCGTTTGAGAATCTCTAAAAAACCTCATGTTCGCCTTATCTCAACGCGTCCAAGACGCGTCTGGTCATTTCTTTGGTTCCGACTACGTTCTCCCCCGCTTCCGCGATGTCGGCGGTTCGCGCGCCGCCGTCCAGCGCTTCCCCGACAGCCCGCTCTATCGCGTCGGCGGCTTTCGGCTCGTCAAGACCGTAGCGCAGCAGCATAGCGGCGGAGAGGATCGACGCGAGCGGGTTCGCCGCGTCTTTGCCCGCAAGTTCCGGCGCGCTGCCGTGAATCGGTTCAAAGACACCGGGCGTTCCCCTGCCGCCGAGACTTGCCGAAGGCATCAGCCCGACCGAACCGGCGGCGGCTCCGGCTTCGTCGGAGAGGATGTCGCCAAAGGTATTTTCCGTGACAATCACGTCAAACTGAGCGGGGTTCAGAATGATCTGCATCGCGGCGTTGTCCACCAGCATATGCGCAAGTTCTACATCGGGAAACGCCTCCGACATCAGTTCGGCGCGTTCTCGCCAAAGGCGCGAGGTTTCCAGTACATTCGCCTTGTCAACGCTGGTTAGTTTCTTGCGGCGCTGATTCGCCGCCTCAAACGCGAAACGCAGGATGCGGTCGATCTCTTCAGCGCTGTAAACACAGGTGTCGTAGGCTTCCGAACCGCCCGGCCTCCGCCCTTTCGCGCCGAAATACAGCCCTCCGGTGAGTTCCCGAACGATGAGATAGTCTTCCCAATCCCCCGCCGTAATACGCCTCCGCCCGGCAAGACGGTTCCAGAGCTTTACAGGGCGGAGATTGTTGTAAAGGTTTAATCCTTCACGGAGTTCGAGCAGTCCTTTTTCGGGGCGCACCGGCGCGTTGTCCCACTGCGGCCCGCCGACCGCGCCCAAAAAAACGGCATCTGAGCGTTTGCAGCTTTCCAGCGTTTCGTGCGGCAGCGGCAGCCCGCAGGTGTCGAGCGCCCGCCCGCCGATCAATTGCTCGGTAAAGCGCAGACCGAACCCGTACAGCTCGGCGGCTCGTTCCATTACGGTTCTGGCCGCTTGCGTGATTTCGGGTCCGATACCGTCGCCGGGAAGGAGCACAATGTCATACGACGCTGTTTTTTTTTGATCTGCGGCAAGGGAGGCAAGCAGACCGCCCGCCCGGATGATCTCATGGATAAACGGCGGTATCGGCTGCGCCTTGAACGCGACCCCGTCTACGGCAACAGTGCCTGTAACGGTATCAACCTTTACATCCGCGTTTTCCCCGATTGCGTCCACCGCCGCCGGGCACTCCAAGATCGTAAGCCCCGTGTTGACCGCGTTGCGGAAGAATATGCGGGCAAAGCTCTTGGCAACCACGGCGCCGATGCCGCTGGCTTTGATCGCAAGCGGCGCGTGTTCGCGCGAAGAGCCGCAGCCAAAGTTTTCCCCGGCAATAATCAAGTCGCCCGGTTTGACGGTACCGGCGAACGCCGGGTCTATGTCCTCCATGCAGTGCTTGGCCAGCGCCGCAGGGTCTGATTCGTTCAGGAAACGCGCCGGGATGATAACGTCGGTGTCAACATTGTCGCCATACTGATATATTTTCATACGACCGCCTCCGGTGACGTGATCGTCCCCGTGACGGCGGAAGCCGCCGCCACCGAGGGCGAAGCCAGGTATATATAGGATTGCGGGTGCCCCATCCGCCCGACAAAATTGCGGTTGGTCGTCGAGACGCAGACCTCGCCTTCGGAGAGGATGCCCATATGCCCGCCGAGACAGGGTCCGCAGGTCGGCGTGGACACCGCCGCGCCCGCCTCCAAAAAGACCTCGATCAACCCTTCCCGCACCGCGTCCAGCATCACCGACTGAGAACCGGGGATTACGATACAACGCACGCCGTTCGCCACTTTCCGCCCGCGCAGTATTTCAGCGGCGGCGCGAAGGTCGGAGATGCGCCCGTTGGTGCAGGAACCGATCACTGCCTGATCGATTTTCACGCCGGAGAGGGCGGACGCAGGGGCGACATTGGACGGCAGGTGCGGTCTTGCCACCGTCGGTTCCAGCGCGTCCAGCCGGACGGTGACCTCCCGCGCGTACACCGCGCCGGGATCGGGGCGGTCTGTTACAAATTCTCTGTCCGTCCGCCCCTTGAGGTAACCGAGCGTCACGCCGTCGGCGGGGAATATCCCGTTTTTCGCGCCGCACTCGATGGCCATATTGGCGACCGTCAGCCGGTCGTCGATCGAGAGGCTCTCCGCGCCGAAAAACTCGAGCGACATATACCGCGCGCCGTCCACACCCAGATTCCCGATCAGCGAGAGGATGATGTCCTTACCGGTTACGTACGGGCGGAGCGACCCGGCGAGCGTCACCTTGATCGCTTCCGGCACGCGCAGCCAGCATTCGCCCGAAGCCATGCCCGCCGCCATGTCGGTACTGCCGACGCCGGCGGCGAACGCGCCCAAACCCCCGTATGTGCAGGTGTGGCTGTCCGCGCCGATGATCAGCTCGCCGGGGGCGGCAAGCCCCAGCTCCGGCAGCAGAACGTGTTCGATTCCCATCTGCCCGACGTCGTAGAAGTGCTTTATACGGTTCTTCTTTGCAAAGCGGCGCACCGCCGCGCACTGCGCCGCCGAAGCGATGTCTTTGTTCGGCGTGAAGTGGTCGAGCACGAGCGCGATTTTATCCGGGTCGGAGACGCGAAGCCCGTGCGTTTCCATCTCCCGGATCGCGACGGGAGCCGTGATGTCGTTACCCAGCACCAGATCGACCTTCGCCTTGATCAGCTGCCCCGGCGTCACCGACGGAAGCCCCGCCTTTCGCGCCAGAATGGTTTGCGTGAGTGTCATTGAATCGCCCCTCTGTTCAGTAAAAAATATTCAACACTGTCGCTGAGCGCCTGCCAGGAAGCATGGACAATATTCTCCGAAACGCCGACCGTAGACCACGCCGAAGCGCCGTCGGCCGAGCTGATCAGCACGCGCACGCGCGCCGCCGTCGCTTCGCCGGGGTTGAGCACGCGCACTTTGTAGTCGGTCAGGCGCATTTGGTGTACGTCGGGATAGAAGATTTCCAAGGCGCGGGTCAGCGCCCGGTCAAGCGCGTGTACGGGACCGTCGCCCTGCCCCGCCGAAAGGGTGTCGCGCCCGCCAACGCGGAGATTGAGGATGGCGGTGGAGGATTCGTCTATCCTGTCTGTCCCCTCGCTGATCACACGCATCTGGTTCAGCGAAAAGGCCGGGGTGTACGAGCCGAAATGCCGCCGGATACGCAGCAGCAAACTGGCCTCGGCGGCTTCGTAGGATAACCCCTCGTCTTCTTTGAGCGCGTTCATAAACGAGACGATCTCCGGGTCGTCTTTTTGAAAAACCCGACCCGGGAAGACGAGCCGTATCTGCTCCAGCAAATACGAACGCCCCGCGAGACCGCTTGCCGTCAGCCCGCTGCGGTTGCCTACGGACTCGGGCGGGATGTGCTCAAAGGTCGCCGGGCTTTTCAGCACGGCGTCGATGTGCATCCCGGCTTTGTGGGTGAAGGCGTTTTCGCCCACATACGGCAGATTCTGCGGGATGGTGACGTTCGCGATGTCGGCGACCGCGCGGCAGACCCGCGTCAGTTCCGGCAGCGAGCCGTCCGGGATACAGCGGAAAGAACGTTTTATCTGCAAAGCGGCGATCACGGTCGCGAGGTTCGCGTTGCCGCAGCGCTCCCCGAACCCGAGCAGGGTTCCCTGCACATGCTCCGCGCCGGCCAGAACGGCGGCGAGGCTGTTGGCGTCGGCCATTCCCGCGTCGTTGTGGGTGTGGATGCCGACCGCGCCGCCGATTTCCGTCATCACGCGGCGCACGGCGGCGTCTATCTCGTCGGGCAGCGTCCCGCCGTTGGTGTCGCAGAGTGTCAACAGCGCCGCGCCGCCGCGCCGCGCCGCGCGGAGGGTTTCCAGCGCGTAGGCGGCATCCTCGCGGAAGCCGTCAAAAAAGTGTTCCGCGTCATAGATGATTTCCCGCCCGCGCCCGGTCAGGAACGCAACGGAGCTTTCGATCATGCCCAAATTTTCACCCGGCTCGCAGCGCAAAACGATGCGTGCCTGAGCCGCCGACGATTTGCCGAACAGGGCGACCGTTCCGGTATCCGCCGCCAGCAGGGCGGCAAGCCCCGCGTCTTCTCCGGGCGGCACGCCCTTTCGCGCCGTCGCGCCGAACACCGCCAGCTTCGCGTGTTTCAGCGCGGGTTTCGCGGCGAAGAACGCCGCGTCTCCCGGATGGGCGGCGGACTGCCCCGCCTCGATATAGTCCACCCCAAGACCGTCCAGCAGCAGCGCGATCGCGCGCCGGTCCTGCGCGGAGAACTGAATCCCCGCGCCCTGCGCGCCGTCACGCAGGGTGGTATCGAGAACGGTGACCTTCCTCACAGCGATTTGTTCACGGCGTTCAGGTAGGCTTTGATGCTGGCTTCGATGATGTCGGTCGAAAGCCCGCGCCCGGTATACTGCCCTTTCTCGTTTTCGATCCGCACCAGCGCCTCGCCCAGCGCGTCGCCGCCGTCGGTGATCGCGTTGAGCGAATAGCTTGTCAGCGCGAAATCCCCGGCCAGCATATTAATCGCTTTGAACGACGCGTCCACCGGACCGTCGCCGAAAGCGACCGTCTGTTTCTGTCCGTCGCCGACGGTCAGCTTCAGGATCGCCGTGCCGTCGATTGTGTTGCCGGAGTTGATCACAAAGCTCTCCAAACGGTAATACCCTTCGGTTTCGCGGCCGCCGTCTTTAATCAGCGCTTCGATATCGTTGTTGGTGACGTTCTTTTTCTTGTCGGCCAGCGCCTTAAACGCCTTAAACGCGGCTTTCAGCTCTTCTTCGGAAAGAGAAAAACCGAGGCTCTGCACCGTTTCGTCGAACGCGTGGCGGCCGGAGTGCTTGCCCAGCACCATTTCCTTCTGCGGAATGCCGATGCTCTCGGGACTCATGATTTCGTATGTCGCGCGGTCGGCCATCACGCCGTGCTGGTGGATACCCGCCTCGTGGGCGAACGCGTTCTGCCCGATAACAGGCTTGTTGGGGGACGCGGAAGCGCCGATCGTACTCAGCAGCAGCCTCGCGCTGCGGTAAATCTGTTTTGTTTCCACCCGGCAGTCAATATCCAGGAGGTTCCGGCGGGTACTCAGCCCCATCACGACCTCCTCAAGCGCGGCGTTGCCCGCCCGCTCGCCAATGCCGCACAGCGTCACTTCGGCCTGCGAGGCTCCGGCGGCGATTCCGGCCAGCACGTTGGCGGTCGCCATGCCGAGATCGTTGTGCGGATGCACGGCGATCGCGACGCCGCGCGCGCCTTCGCAGTGCTCCAAGACATACCGCACCAGCGCGGCGGTTTCCTCCGGCAGCGCGTAACCTACCGTATCGGGGATGTTGATCGTCGCCGCGCCCGCCCGGATCGCCGCTTCAAAGACGCGGCAGAGGAAGTCGGGGTCGGAGCGGGACGCGTCCTCGGCGGAGAACTGTACGTCGGAGCAGAATTTTTTCGCGTACCTGACCGCGCTGCCTGTGTTCTCTATGACCTGTTCACGGGTCATGCGGAGCTTTTTCTCCATATGTAGGTCACTTGTCGCGAGAAACACGTGGATGCACGGCTGCGCCGCGTTCGCAAGCGCGTCCCGCGCCGCGTCGATGTCGCCTTCACGGCAGCGGCAGAGGGAGGCGACCGAGCAGTCTTTGATGATTTTCGCGATCTCGCCGATCGCTTCTTTGTCGCCGGGGGACGACGCGGCAAACCCCGCTTCGATCACATCCACCCGCAGACGCTCCAGCGCACGCGCGATCTCCAGCTTCTCGCCGGTGTTCATCGAGCAGCCGGGAGACTGTTCGCCGTCGCGGAGGGTGGTATCGAAGATTTTAACCGTTCTGGGCATGTTTGCGCACCTCTCTGGAAAAGTTGTTGAAATTTTATTAGACGTAGTATATACTATTCTGAAAACGCGGTCAAGAGGCGATTTAACGGGGTGCATGCGCTCTTCGCCGCAGGCGCTTTTGCGATACCGCGTCATATGCGCCCGTTCGCAAGCGCCGCGCTCGTTCGCCTTTCAGGCGAACACGCGATTTTCAACACTTCGATGGGAGGAAGACCGGATGATACGGCAAGAGATAGAAGAACTGCGGGGCAGAGCGCTCGCCGCTGTTGCGCAAGCCGGCAGCGCGGCGGAGCTGGAGAGCGTCCGCGTACAGTATTTTGGCAAAAAAGGAGAGCTGACCGCCGTCCTAAAGCAAATGGGCGGGCTGTCGGCGGAGGAACGCCCCGTGATCGGCGCGCTGGCCAACGAAGTGCGCGGCGAGATCGAGGCGGCGCTGGAAAGCGCGTCGGCGCGTGTGGCCGACGCCGAGATGACCGCCCGCCTGGAAGCCGAGCGGATAGACGTGACGCTGCCGGGCACGGCGCTCCAGACGGGGCGGCGGCACCCGATGCAGATCGTACTGGACGACGTGATCAAAATCTTTCTCGGCATGGGCTTTTCGGTAGCCGAAGGACCGGAGGTCGAGACGACATACTATGTCTTCGACGCGCTGAACACCGGTCCCGACCATCCGGCGCGCGACCCGCAGGACACCTTTTATTTCGACGACGAAACCATCCTGCGCACCCAAACCTCCTCCGTGCAGATCCGCGTGATGGAGAAGCAAAAGCCGCCAATCCGCGTCATCTCGCCCGGACGCACCTACCGCAAAGACGAAATCGACGCCACCCACTCCGCCCATTTTCACCAGATAGAGGGTCTCGCGGTGGACAGGGGCATCACGATGGGCGATCTGAAAGGCACGCTGAACACGATGATGCAGGGGCTGTACGGTTCCGACGTAAAGCTGCGGTTCCGCCCCCACCATTTCCCCTACACCGAGCCGTCGGCGGAGGTCGATCTGCAGTGCTTCGCCTGTCACGGAAAAGGGTGTCCGATGTGCAAATACGAAGGCTGGATTGAGATGCTCGGCAGCGGGATGGTTCACCCGGCGGTGCTGGAACGGTGCGGCATCGATTCAAGCATATACAGCGGTTTCGCGTTCGGCGTTGGCATCGAGCGCCTGACGCTGATGCGTTATAAGATCAACGATATGCGCCTGCTCTACGAAAACGACGTGCGCTTTCTACGTCAATTCTAAGGGGAAACGGTAAAGATGAAGTGTTCATATGAATGGCTGAAGCAATATGTCCCGCTGGACGGGGTCACGCCGAAGGAACTGGCCGACGCGCTGACGCTTTCCGGCTCGAAGGTGGAGACGGTGACCGAACTGGGCGCGGAGATTTCCGGCGTGGCGGTCGGCCGGGTGCTGACCATTGAAAAGCACCCCGAAGCCGACAGGCTGTTTGTCTGTTCGGTGGACGTCGGCGACGGCACGCCGCGCCAGATCATCACCGGCGCGGCAAACGTCTTTGCCGGAGCCGTTGTGCCCGCCGCGCTGGACGGGGCGACGCTCCCCGGCGGGAAGAAGATCAAGACCGGCAGGATGCGCGGTTTGGAATCGCAGGGGATGCTCTGCTCCGGCGAGGAACTGGGGCTTGACGGCTTAGATCAGCCCGGCGCGGACGTTGACGGCATCCTGATCCTCGACGGCAGCTTCACCCCCGGCGAGGACATCGTCACGGCGCTGGCGCTGCGGGATACCGTGATTGAGTTTGAGATCACCAACAACCGCCCCGACTGCCTCTCGGTGATCGGGCTGGCGCGCGAAGCGGCGGCGACCCTTGCCGCGCTCGGGAAAATCGGTCCCGAAGCCGCCGCCGCGTTAAATAACCCGGTAAACGGAAAAACCGGGAGCGCCGGTGCGCCGCCGCTGACGGTAACGGTGGAGGACGAAACCCTCTGCCCGCGCTACGCCGCGCGGGTGGTCAGGAATATACGGATCGCCCCGTCCCCGATGTGGATGCGCCGGCGGCTCCGCGCCTGCGGCGTAAGGCCGATCAACAACATCGTGGACATCACGAATTATGTCATGCTGGAAACCGGGCAGCCGATGCACGCGTTCGACCAAGCCTGCGTCAAGGGCAACAGGCTCGTCGTCCGCCGGGCGCGGGAGGGCGAGGTTCTGGAGACGCTGGACGGGCGCGGGCGCGTTTTGAACCCCTCGATGCTGGTGATCGCCGACGAGCGCGACGCGACGGCAGTCGCCGGGGTGATGGGCGGCGCGGCCAGCGAGATTACCGAAAATACCGCTTCAATTGTCTTCGAGTCGGCCAACTTCAACGGTCCTTCGGTGCGGAAAACGGCGCTGGCGCTCGCGATGCGCACCGACGCTTCCTCCCGTTTTGAAAAGGGGCTGGATCCCTCGATGGCGATTGCCGCGCTGGAACGGGCTTGTTCGCTGGTAGAGGAACTCTCCGCCGGGGAACCCGTGCCGGGGCTGATCGACGTGTGCGCGGCTACGGACGCGCCGGTCAGCGTTCCGTTTACCGGAGAACAGATTGAAGCCCATTTGGGCGTTGAAATTCCGAATCTGAACGCGCTCTTGGAGTCGGTCGGGTTCAGGATCGAAAACGGCGCGGCGCTGGTGCCCTCATGGCGGCGGGATGTCGCCTTGTGGCAGGACTTGTCTGAAGAAGCGGCGCGGCTGTACGGATATGACAAGATCCCGGTGACACTGCCGCCTTCGAAGAACCAAGGCTGGCTTACGGCGGCGCAGAGCGGCCGGGCGCGCCTGAACGCGCTGTGCGTCTCGCTGGGGTTTTATGAGGCGCTCACCTATTCGTTTGTCGGACCCGCCGATTTCGAAACGGCCAAACTGCCCAAGGACGGAGCCAAAACGCTGCGGAACGCGCTGGGCGAGGAACACAGCATGATGCGCACTTCCCTGCTGCCGTCTTTTTTACAGGCGCTGTCCAACAACCTCCGCAATCCGCAGGCATGGCTGTACGAACTCAGTAATATCTATATAGACACCGGAGAACGGCTGCCGGAGGAACCCTTCCGTTTTATCCTCGGCGGTTTCGGCGGCGGAATGGGGTTTTTTACGCTCAAAGGCGCGGTCGAGGCGCTGATCGAACGTTTCTGCCACAAAAAAGCGGACTTTACCCGAAGCGCCGAACCCGCCTTTCACCCCGGGCGCTGTGCCGGCGTATCGGTGAACGGGGTAAAGCTCGGCGTGATCGGCGAACTGCTTCCGGCGCTTTTGCGCGGACTGCCGCCGGGCGCGGCTGTCTGTGAGCTGGATGCCGAAGCGCTGCTCGCGCTCGGCGGCGATGTCCGTTTCGCGCCGCTGCCGCGCTACCCCGCCATCTCGCGCGACCTCGCCCTCGTCTGCCCGAAGGAGACTCCCGCCGCCGAGATTCTCGCGCTGCTCCGCAAGGGCGGCGGCGCGCTGCTGGAAGACTGCGTGTTGTTTGACGTGTACGAGGGAAAGAATATACCGGAAGGTTTCCGCAGTCTGGCGTATCGTCTGACATTCCGCGCGAACGAGCGCACAATGCGCGACGACGAAGCCGACGCCTCGATTGAAAAGATTCTCGGCAAGCTCGAAAAGGCAGGCGTAACCCTGCGTTCATAA
>JAISVY010000187.1 GCA_031271325.1 Oscillospiraceae bacterium | reverse complement strand
AAAATGCACAAAAATCGGCATCCACATGTAGGGGCGACCGTCCTCGGTCGCCCGCGGCTGCGGGATTTTCCGGGGTTACGGGCGGTCGGGGACGACCGCCCCTACATTTCGTCTGTGCAGCACGGACATTCATGCGTTTGTGGCGCTGTCTGCCACCTCTTGCATTTGACGAGCTTATCAACTTGTGATAGAATACTCGCGGGAGTGGTATGAATGGATTATGAAGCGCTGGCCGGGCTGCTGTACCCGCATATAACGGCGACGCCGGACGATCTGGAACGGCGGTATCCGCCGCGGACGCTGCCGGAGGGGGCGAAAGTGACGCGGGTCGCGCCCAGCCCGACCGGGTTTGTGCATATGGGAATTTTGTTCCCGTCGTTCGTCAGCGGGCTGCTGGCGCGTGAGAGCGGCGGCGTTTTTATTCTGCGGATTGAGGATACCGACGACAAGCGCGCCGTGGAGAACGGCACAGAGCAAATCGTCGCGATGCTGCGCTATTACGGCGTGGACTTCGACGAGGGAATAGAGCGCGGCGGCGCGTACGCTCCGTACAGCCAGCGGGCGCGGGCGGAGATTTACCAAACCTGCGCCAAGGATTTGGTACGGCGCGGGCTGGCTTACCCCTGCTTCTGCTCCGAAGAAGATCTTACGGCGATGCGTACCGCGCAGGAGGCCGAAAAAGCCAATTTCGGCTACTACGGAAGCTGGACGAAATGCCGCGGTCTTACGATAGGCGATATTGAGGACAACCTAAAAAAAGGAGTGCCCTTCGTGCTGCGCGTGCGCTGCCCCGAGCCGGACGGCAAACCGGTGGTCTTAGACGACCCGGCAAAGGGCAGAATCGAGATGCCCGCGAACGGCATCGACCATGTGCTGCTGAAGAGCGACGGCATCCCGACCTACCACTTCGCCCACGCGGTGGATGACCACCTGATGCGTACGACCCATGTGGTGCGCGGCGACGAATGGATCGCGACCTATCCGCTCCACCACATGCTGTTTGATATGCTTGGCTTCAAGCGCCCGCGTTATATCCACCTCGCGCCGCTGATGAAGATGGACGGCGGCTCTAAGCGCAAGCTCTCCAAACGCAAGGACCCCGAATGCGCGTTGAGCTGGTATGCCGGGCAGGGTTATCCGGTCGCGGCGGTGCGGGAGTATATCATGACGCTCTTAAACTCCAACTTTGAGGATTGGCGGCGGGCAAACCCCACCGCCGAATTCGGCGCGTTCCCCTTCTCGCCCAGAAAGATGAACGCCGCCGGAGCGCTGTTCGACCTGCAAAAGCTGGACGACGTATCCAAAAACGTGATCTCCCGCATGAGCGCGGACGAAGTGTACGCGGAGCTGACCGCGTGGGCGGGGGAATACGACCCGGACTTTTGCGCCCTGCTGACGCGCGAAGCGGCGTATACCAAAGCCCTGCTCTCGATCGGGCGGGGCGGCGCGAAACCGCGCAAGGACATCACCCGCTGGGACGGCGCGAAAGAGTATCTGAGCTTCTTTTTCGACGGGCTGTTTGTACCGGCGGCAGTTCCCGACCCGGATTTTTGCGGGGCGTACGCCGAAGTATATGACCCGGCGGACGAACAGGACGCGTGGTTCGCGAAAATCAAAACCCTCGGCGAGGCGCACGGCTACTGCCCCGACGTGAAGCAATACAAAGCCGACCCCTCCGGCTGGAAGGGCAGCGTGGTCGACGCGAGCGCGTCGCTCCGCCTCGCGCTGACCGGGCGGGAAGCGTCGCCGGACATGTACGCGGTGATGAAGCTCTTGGGCGAAAAACGGGTGAAAGAGAGGTTGGTGCGGTTATGACACTGGCAGAGAAGAGGGCGAAACGTCCGTCGTTCCCCAAACGCGTCGTCGTGACCGGCGGGATGCCGTACGGGAACAAAAATCTGCATTTCGGGCACATCGGCGGCTGTTTGGTACACGCCGACGCGATGACGCGTTTCCTGCGCGACCGCCTCGGCGCGGAAAACGTGCTGTTTGTCTCCGGCACCGACTGTTACGGTTCGCCAATCACCGAGACTTACCGCCAAAAGGCGGCGAACGGCGAGTTCTCCGGCTCGATCGAGGACTTTGTACGTCAAAACCACGAGAGCCAGAAGGCGACGCTGGACGCTTACGGCGTTTCCCCCGACCTGTTCGGCGCTTCGGCGCTGGGACGCGCCGCCGAGATCCACCGCGAACTCAGCGAGTGGGTGCTGCGGACACTGCACGAAAACGGACACCTGAAAAAACTGTCCAGCGCCCAGTTCTACGACCCGGAACGGGGTGTATTCCTCAACGGGCGGCAGGTTCTCGGGCGGTGCCCGGTAGCCGGGTGCCAGAGCGAGAAGGGTTATGCCGACGAGTGCGACTTGGGGCACCAGTATCTGCCGAGCGACCTGATCGAACCGAAAAGCGCGCTGACCGGCGTCACACCGGAGCTGCGGGAGGTACCGAACCTCTATATCCGTACCGACGAAATGCGGGCGCTGCTCAAAGAGTGGCTGGACGAGTTCGCGGCGCGGGAACGGGCGCGCCCGTTTGTCGTCAGTTCGGTCGCGGAATTTTTGGAGCCGCCGGTCGTCTATTGCAAGCGCGAGCTGCTGGACGAGATTGCCGCGCTGCCGCTGCCCGCGTATACGGTACGGGACGACGGGAAAACCAGCGTCGCCCTTGTGTTCGGAACGCTGGACGAACGGGAAGCCGCCTGCGCCGCCCTGAGCGCGGCGGGGATCCGTTTCCGCACCGGCAAGACTCTGGTGCCGTTCCGCCTGACCGGCAACGCCGAATGGGGCGTACCCGCGCCGGAGATTGACGGTCTCGGCGGCTTGACGTTCTGGGTATGGCCGGAATCGCTGTGGGCGCCGATCTCGTTCACCAAAGCGGCGCTGGAAGCGCGCGGCGGCGGCGACTGGCGTGATTGGTGGTGTTCGCGCGACGCGAAAGTGATTCAGTTTATCGGGCAGGACAACGTCTATTTTTACGGTCCCGCGCAGACGTCGCTCTTTTTGGGGCTGCAGGGCAAAGATCCCGTCCTGCCGCCGCCGGACGGCGCGCTGCCGATGGCGGACATGGTGGCCAACAACCACATCCTCTTTTTTAACAAGAAAGCCAGCTCGTCCGGCAAATTAAAACCGCCGATGGCGGCGGAAATGCTGCGGTACTATACGCCCGAACAGCTTCGGGCGCATTTCCTCGGGCTTGGGCTGTCGATCCGCTCGGTGGGGTTTCAACCGAAGCCGTTCAACCCCGACGCGAAGGAGAGCGATCAGGACCCGGTGCTGAAAGAGGGCAGCCTGTTCACAAACGTCCTGAACCGCGCGGCGCGGTCGTGCTTCTACACGGCGCAGAAATATTTCGAAGGCAAGCTGCCGCCCATGCCCGTCTCCGCCGAAGCGCTGGAAGAGGCGGAGGAAGCGGCGCTGGATTACGAGCGCCTGATGTTTCGCTGTGAGTTCCACCAGATGATGAATTTGCTCGACGCGTTTATCCGGGACTTGAACAAAACCTTTTCCGCGCGGATGCGGGAAGCGGGGGACGACCCGGATGCCATCGCCCCCGCGCTGGCCGACGCGTTCCACATCCTGCGCGTCGCGGCGGTGCTGAGCCGCCCGGCTGTGCCGTTCGGCGCGGCGGCGCTTGCCGGTTACTTCGCGCTGGAAGGCGACTTCTTCTCGTGGGAGCGCCTCTTCACACCGCTGCACGAGCTGGTGAAACCGGGGCATGTCTTTAAGTTCTTGGAACCGAGGGTTGACTTCTTCGCAAAGCATGAATCGCAGCTGGGATAGTTGCAAAATCCCTCGAATTATGGTAAACTGAACGCGTTATGAAGAAGATAGGCATCGTAATCATACTGGCCGTTTTGGCCATGCTCGGCGTGGCTTATGTGCTGTTCGGAGCGCGGCTGACCGCCGCGTATAACAGCAACGCGGCGGAGCAGGCGCGGGAAGCGGGCGATTTGGCGCGCGCCGCCGCGCTGTATGAGCGCGTGCTGACGCGCTCTCCGCGCGATGAGGAACTGCGCCTGAAAGTCTCCGGGCTGTATGAAGACGCCGGAAACTTTTCCCGCGCTGAATTCGTGATCTGGGAAGGGCTGCGCGGCTCGGTACCGAGCGCCGCTCTATACGGGCGGCTGTGCGCCCTGTATGTGGCGCAGGATAAGCTCTCCGACGCGGCGGAGCTGCTGGAGGGCATTGAAGACGCTTCCCTGCGGGAAGAGGTTGCCGCGCGGCGGCCGCCGCCCCCCGTGTTTTCGCTGCCCGGCGGCGTGTATGAGCAGCGGATTGAGGTGTCGCTTGCCGCCGAAGGCACGGTGTATGTCTCATGGACGGGCGGGATCCCGTCTGTGGAAACGGGGCTGTATACCGAACCGGCGGCGTTGGATCCGGGCGTTACGTCCGCGCGGGCGCTGGCGGTCGGCGAGGGCGGCTTCGTTTCGGATTGGGCGGTGTGCGAATACGAACTGATCAACATCATCGACCCCATTCTGTTTGAAGACCCTTCGGTCGAGCGCCTGATCCGCGCCGCGCTGAACAAACCGGACGGCTTGCTGTACAGCAGCGACCTTTGGGCTGTTGAAACGCTGGCGTCGGAAGAAGCCGCCTCGTTCGCCACGCTGAACGACCTCGCGCACTGCCGCGAACTGCGTTCCCTGTCGCTGACCGGTTCGGGGAACAATTGCGACGTTTCGGCGCTGCCGCAGCTGCAAAAGCTCAGCGAGCTGAGCTTAACCTCCTTCGGCATTGATTCGGCGGAGCTGGAACTGATCGGGCTGCTGCCCGCGCTCACCAAACTCTTTCTCCCCGGTAACTCAATCGGTTCGGTTGCCCCGCTGGAGCGCCTGACCGGGCTGACCGACTTGGACATATCGGGCAACTACATCCTCGACGCCGCCCCGCTGGGGACGCTCGGCGCTTTGCAAACGCTCAATATTTCACGGAACGCGGTGCAAACGCTGGCGGGGCTTTCCCCGCTGTCCGGCTTGCTGGCGCTTTCGGCGGCGGAGAACCCGCTCGTCTCGCTCGGCGGGGCGGAGGGGTTGTCTTCGCTGCAAAACCTTGACGTTTCGTATTGCCCCGGCTTGGAATCGCTGGACGAAATCGCGAGGCTGACCGCCCTGACGCGCGTCACGGCCGGGCACTGCGGACTGCAGCGGCTGCCCGATTTATCCGCCTGCGCCGCCCTGTCGCAGCTCGATGTCTCTTCCAACGCGCTGGGCACGCTGATCAAACCGGGGTCCGAACAGGCGGACGACGTGCCGGAAATGCTGGGCGGCTTGGAAGGGCTGGAAGGGCTGACCTCGCTCAAGTTTATGTCCTGCGCCGATAACTTCGTATCGTCGCTCGCGCCGCTTTCGGGTTGCCTCTCGCTGCAATGGCTGGACGCGTCGGGTAACGAAATTTCCTCCGCGGAACCCCTGCGCGGGCTTCCGGCGCTCGGTACGCTGTGGGTGGAGAACAACAATTTATCCTCCCTGCTACCGCTGAAAGGCTGCCCGAGCATCAAAGAAATCCACGCGTTCGGCAACGACATCGGCGATCCGATTGATTCGTTCGCCGGAACGGGCATCGAAGTTTCGGGTTTATCATAAAGGGGGCGCGGGTTATGGATTTGACAGAGCGGAGAATCTCCGGCGAAACTGTTTTTGAGGGCAGAATCTTCACGGTGGAGCGCGATGTCATTGAGCAGAACGGGCGGCTTGCCGAGCGCGAGGTTGTGCGGCACCCGGGCGGCGTGGCGGTGCTGGCGCTGGACGGAAGCGGGCGCGTCGTGATGGTGCGGCAATTCCGTTACGCGGCGGGGCGGGTGCTTTTGGAAATTCCGGCGGGGCGGCTGGAGCGCGGGGAAGATCCCCTCGCCGCGGGCGAACGGGAACTTTCGGAGGAAACGGGCTATTCCGCGTCGCGCGTCGTGCCGTTCGGCAAGTTCATCCCGACCGGGGGTTATGACAGCGAGGTGATTCACCTCTGTCTGGCCGAAGGCTTAACGCCCGGCGACACGCACCCCGACGACGGAGAGATTGTTTGCCCTGAGCTGATCCCGCTGGAGAAGGCGCTTAAAATGGCGCTGGACGGGGAGATAGAAGACGGCAAAACCATCGTCGCGCTGATGAAATACGCGCTGCTGAGGGGGCGGGGAAATGGCTAAAACGGTGCTGATCGTCGAGGACGAGAAGCCGATCATAGACATCTTATGTTTCCATTTGAAACGGTCGGGATACGAGCCGCTGACGGCGACGGACGGAGAGAGCGGGCTCGCGCTGGCGCTCGGCAAAACCCCCGATTTGATTCTGCTGGACGTCATGCTGCCGAAAATGGACGGCTTTACTGTCTGCAAAGCCGTACGCCGCGAAAACGCCGCAGTGCCGATCATCATGCTGACGGCGCGGGAGGACGAGAGCGACAAAGTCATGGGGCTGGATTTGGGAGCCGACGATTACATCACAAAACCCTTCTCGGTCAAAGAACTGCTGGCGCGCGTCGGCGCGAACATACGCCGCACGTCGGTGGCGCGGGAGGAAACGGTGCCCGCCGACATCCTGGTATCCGGGCGTTTGAAGGTGCATACGGGGCGGATGGAGGTCTCCGTAGACGATTCGCCGGTCGATCTGAGCCAGCGGGAATACGATCTTCTGCTCTATCTGATGAACCGCGCGGGCGCGGTCGTCTCCCGCGAGGAGCTGATGCACAAGGTGTGGAACTTTGACTATGTGGGCGATCTGCGGGTGGTGGACGTTGCCGTGCGCCGCCTCCGGGAGAAGGTGGAGCCGACCCCCGCCGAACCGGCGTATATCCTCACCAAGCGCGGGATAGGGTATCTCTTTTCGGGTGAGGTCGATGCTTAAAAGCCTGTACATGAAGCTGGTTCTGATTCTGCTGCTGTTGATCGTCTCGCTGATGGCGGTGACGGGAGCCGTGCTGAACAGCGCCGTCGCCGGGTATTTCATCGACGAATTTGTCACGCAGATGGAAGAAGCGTTCGAGATGAATACCGATTTTTGGCAGGCGTTAAACGAAGCGGCGGCCGAGCCGGACGCGGCGGGGCAGATTTTTTCCCGCTTGCAGTCATATAACGACATACTGGGTATCGGCAGCAACCGCAAAGCCTACGTGCTGGACGGAATGACGGGCGAACGGCTGATGCCGGAGCTTTCCGGCGACGTGATCGACCTCACGCCGAATATCATCACGGCGCTCGGCGGAAACCCCGGTTCGGTACAGCGTCTGGGGTATGACTACTTTGACTGCGCCGTGCCGGTGATAACCGCCGGGGGCGGCTTTGAATACATCGTTTACGTGCGCGACAACAAGCAGGGGCTGGCGTCGCAGAGCGAAGACCTGTTTTTCGTGATTCTGCAAGCCGTGCTGATCGGGCTGACCATTTCGATGCTGCTGTCTCTTCTGCTCTCCCGCACGATCACCGCTCCGATCAAAGACCTGACCCAAGGGGCGGAGCAGCTGGCCGCCGGTGAATTCGCGCATAAGCTGGAGGTTCATTCCCGCGACGAGATCGGCGTTCTTACCGGCGCGTTCAACCATATGGCCGATACGCTGCTTGCCTCCACGCAGGCCACCGAGGGCGAACGGAATAAGCTGAGCGCTCTCTTTCTGCACATGACCGACGGCGTAGCCGCCTTTTCGCACGAGGGGGAGCTGCAGCGGGTCAACCTCGCCGCCTTGCGCCTGCTCGGAATGCGGGAGGGCGATCTGCTGACGTATGCCCGCTTTGCCGAAACCGTTCCGTTTGCCGAGGCGGCGGAGTTGACGCCGCCGAACTATCTGGTGCGCGACATGCGCGCCGGGTCGCACGACCTGAAGCTCTATTTCGTTCCTTACGGTACGGCTTCCGAAGGCGGGCTGATGGTCGTTATCCATGACGTGACCGAGCAAAACCGGCTGGAGGAGCTGCGGCGCGAATTCGTCTCCAACGTATCCCACGAACTGCGTACGCCGCTGACCGGCATCAAGAGCTACGCCGAAACGCTGATGGAGCCGGGCGAACTTACGCCGGAAGAAATCACCAGGTTTTCTTCGGTGATCGTGGACGAGGCCGACCGCATGACCCGTCTGGTGCACGACCTGCTGACCCTCTCGCGCTTCGACTACGGCAAGTCCGACTGGCGGCCTGTGGATTTCGATGTTTCCGAGCTGCTGCGCCGTATTTACGACATGCTGCGCATTGAAGCGAAGACGCGGCGGCACAAATTGTCGCTTTCGGTGGAGCGTTTGCCCGATACCGTGCACGGCGACCGCGACCAGATTGAGCAGGTGCTGATCAATATCGTCACCAACGCGATACGGTATACCCCGGACGAGGGGCGGATTGACATATACGCCGAAGGCGGGGCGGGCTGGGTCAAAATTTCGGTGCAAGACAACGGCATCGGTATCCCCCGGGAAGACCTGCCGTTTATCTTTGAACGGTTCTACCGCGTCGATAAAGCCCGTTCGCGCTCGATGGGCGGCACCGGTCTTGGGCTTGCGATCGCCAAAGAAATTGTGGAAACCCACGAGGGCAGGCTGACAATCGAAAGCGAAGTGGGCAGAGGCACGACGGTCACCTTGCTGCTGCCGGTCAACCGGGGCTGACGCTATGAAAGAACGCCTGAAAACCGTTTTGATCCTCATGCTGAGCCTATCGGCGCTGTTTTTGCTGAGCCGCACATGGGTGTATGACATGGAGCCGGGAAACGCCGAACAGCCGGCGGTTTTTGCCCCGGCGCGGCAGGATTATACCGCGGCCGCCGTCATACCCGCCCGATGCGCCGTTATGTCCGGGGGAATACGGAGAGGGGCGCAGTACAGTCAGGCGGCGCGGACGGTATACGCCTCTTTCCGCCCCATATTGACAGAAGCGCTGAACGAGGCGGGCGAACCGCGTCTGCTGAGCACGCCGCTCGAACGGCGGACATTGATGGACAGAGACGGCGTTTACTTTGAGTATACGGGAAGCTACCCCATGCCGCTGATTTCGGCGTGGCTGTCGGCGGAAGGTCCCGCGGGCGGGAACGTAACGGCGATGGGGCTTTCCTTCTTTGAAGGGAAAACGGAGCTGTATTGGCGGGAGGCGGACGGTTCCGTATGGGCTGCGCCGGCCGGAACGGAGGCTGCGCAGTGGCCGGGGCTGCCGGAGGGCATGTCGCTGTGCGCCTTTGCCTATGAGTCGGAGAAACTGCGCGGCGTCACGCCCTGGCTGCTGGTGATCGACGATCAGGCGCTTTACCCGAGCGCCCGTCTGGAAGCGCCGCCTGACATCCGGGAGAACTTGGAGAGCTATACGCCGTTTTTGGAATCGCTCGGTATGCCGCCGCTCAGCACGAATTTTTACGCCAGCGGCGACGCGCGCATCTATATCAGCGATGAGGGCGCGAGAAGCTGTGAGATCGCGTCCGGCGGAGGTATTTTCTACGCCGATAAAACGCCCGTACCGGAAGGGTCGCAAGCAAACGCACAGCCTCGCGCCCTGATATTACCGGCGGCGGCGCTGCGGGCGCTGGACGTTGTCTCCTCTTTGAAACCCGCCACGGGCGAAGCGTCGTACGAGGTTTACGCCGCCGAACAGACGGAGGAGGGCGTAACGGTTACGCTGATGCTGACCCTAAGCGGCGTCCCGATTTTGCACGACCCGGCTGTCGTCGTCGTCGAAGGTTCGGTGGTGCGCAGCGTCTCGTTGAAGCTGTGCGGAGTTCAGCGCGGCTCGGAATCCGGGAAGCCTCTGCCGCCGGAATACGCGGCGCTATTACCCGGCGGCGAACGCCTCGGGCTGTGTTACAGCGGCGGCGGGGACGGGCTCGCGTCGGTAGGATGGATGGCGATCGGATGAATTGGAAGACTGCCAAAACGGTGCTGCTGCTGCTGCTGCTCATCGTCAATCTGATCTTGGGCGGGCTGTGGCTCTACCGGGAGATGCAGACGCGGGCGGGGGAAACGCAGGCGGTGGAGGAATTGTGCCTCCTTTTGGAACAGAACGGTCTGTCCGCCCGCCCGGAGGATCTGGTTGATACGGCTTCGCTGACATACGACGCGGAGCTGGTTCCCGGCGGCGATGCTAAGTCACTGGTGTTTGACCTGCCCGTTTGGGAAACGACGGTCAGTTCTGTAGGGAACGGGCGTTTTTTGGTTTCGGAAGCGGCGGAATCGGTTTGGGGTGAGGAATTGCCGGTTGACGGAAACCCTTCTTTTTCGGCGGGATATTGCCTGCTGAAGATGACGGTAAGCTGGGGGCTGTCCGGCAAAACGCTGGAACGATGCGAGCTGGGGTTTTCCGCGGAGCCGCTCTCGACCGACGCCGTGCGCCTGAAGCCTTGCTGGCGCTTTACCATCTCCGGCGAAGAATATTATTGGCTTGCGGTATAGTCCCCGCAGGGGGGCGGGAGGAAGGTTTATGCTGATTGATTTTCACGCGCACGTGTTCCCGGACGAGCTGGCGCCGAGGGCGATGGGGGCGCTGCTGCCTTCGGTTGAAGGGTTGTATACGCCCGTGCACGACGGCACGGTTGGCGGACTGCTGCGCAATATGGACGAATGGGGCATCGACGTGTCCGTCGTTATGCCCGTGATTACAAAAGCGTCGCAGGTGAGGAAAACCAACGAATGGGTCAAGAGCGTCTGCTCAGACCGGATCGTCGGCTTCGGCGGGATATACCCGCGCGCGGACACATGGAGAGAAGATATAGACTTCGTTGCGGAACTGGGGCTTAAGGGGCTGAAATTCCACGCGGAGTATCAGGATTTCGTGCTCGACGACCCGTATATGCTTCGGATATACGATTACGCGCTGGGCAAAGGGCTGATCCTGCTCCACCACGCGGGGTACGACCCGGCGTACCCGCCTCCGTACCGAAGCTCCCCGCGCCAATTCCGGCGTATCGCTGACGCGATGCGCGGCGGCGTCATCGTCGCGGCGCACCTCGGCGGTCATGACCAATGGGACGATGTGGAGGAGTTTTTAACCGGCACGGGGATTTACCTGGATACCTCGATGGGGTTTGCGTATTTCCCAAGCGGGCAATTCTGCCGGATTGTACAGAAGCACGGCGCGGACAAAATCCTGTTCGCTTCGGATTCCCCGTGGAGCGACGCGAGGGCGGAAGCGGAGCGTTTGAAAACCCTTCCCCTTGCGCAGGCCGACAAAGACGCGATCCTCGGCGGCAACGCGAAGCGACTGCTTGCGCTGTAGAACGACAAACGCATGAATGTCCATATTGCACAGACGAAATGTAGGGGCGGTCGTCCCCGACCGCCCGTAACCCCGGAAAATCCCGCAGCCGCGGGCGACCGAGGACGGTCGCCCCTACATGTGGATGCCGATTTTTGTGCATTTT
>JAISVY010000179.1 GCA_031271325.1 Oscillospiraceae bacterium | reverse complement strand
GTTCCATAGACAGCGGGTAACGTTGAGCCGCGACAGCGGCTCAACGCGTAAACCCCGCCGAGGAGCAGAGCCATATTGTGGTTTTGTTTCCGTGTCTTTTGGATACGGAATTTTTTATTTGCAAAGGTGGTGAATCCATTTGCCAAACGCCAAGGTTTTAGAGCAAAAAAAGGCGGTCGTCGCCGGGTTGTCCGAGGAGATGAAAAACGCCGCGTCCGGTGTCCTCGTGGATTACAAAGGCATCACGGTTGAGGCCGATACCAAACTGCGCACCGAGCTGCGCAAAGCGGGCGTCTCGTACAAGGTCGTCAAAAACACCCTGATGCAACGCGCGATACAAGGCATCGGACTTGAGGATCTGGAAGCGTCGCTCAGCGGCACGACGGCGCTCGCCGTTTCGGCGGACGCGGTGGCTCCCGCGAAAATTCTCTGCGAGTACGCGAAAAAATCAGGCGACAAGTTCAAGATCAAAGCGGGCTTTGTAGACGGCCGCGTCATCAAACCGGCTGAGGTTCAGGCTCTGGCCGAGCTGCCGCCGCGCGAAATGCTAGTCGCACGTGCGCTTGCGGGCTTCAATGCCCCGATCTCCGGCTTCGTCAACGTCCTCAACGGCAACCTGCGCGGCTTGGTCGTCGCGCTCAACGCCATCGCGGAGAAGAAGTCCGCGTAACGCTCTGACTGCCGGCAGCAGAGCATCTCAACAACACATAAAAATTTTTAAGGAGGAACCCCTATCATGGCCAGCGAAAAAGTAACCAAATTGATCGAAGATGTAAAAGCCCTTACCGTTCTCGAGCTTTCCGAGCTTGTCAAAGCTCTTGAGGAAGAATTCGGCGTGTCGGCTGCCGCCCCCGCGATGATGATGGCCGCCGCCCCCGCCGCCGCCGCGGCCGCTCCCGCCGAGGAGCAAACCGAGTTCACCGTCGTCCTCGACGGTCCCGGAGCCAACAAGATCGGCGTCATCAAGGTTGTCCGCGAAATCACCTCCCTCGGTCTCAAAGAAGCCAAGGAGCTGGTTGACGGCGCGCCGAAGCCGATCAAAGAGAATGTCTCGAAGGACGAGGCGGAAGCCGTCGCCGCGAAACTGAAAGAAGCCGGAGCCGAAGTTTCGGTGAAGTAATTGAGAATCTCTAAAAAACCTCATGTTCGCCGCCGGGCGAACATGAGGTTTTTTGAGCGTCTGATTTGAACGAATGAGCTTTACGCCGTTTCTTCTTTTCCGCGCAGGCCGAGCAGCTCGGTGGCTTCCTCCACCATCTTGTACTTGAGGATCTTCCCCGCCGCGTTCATCGGGAAGCCGTCCACGAAGCGAACATACCGGGGGGTCTTATGCTTCGCCATATGGGAACGCACGAAGTCCTTCACCTCTTCCTCGGTCAGGGACGCGCCCTCTTTCAGCACGACACACGCCATGATCTCCTCGCCGTACTGGGTGTCCGGCACGCCGATCACCTGCACGTCGCGCACCTTTTCGTGCGTATAGATAAAGTCCTCGATCTCTTTCGGGTAGATGTTTTCGCCGCCGCGGATGATCATGTCTTTAATCCGCCCGGTGATGCGGAAGTTTCCGTCGCTCCGACGCCGCGCGAGGTCGCCGGTATGCAGCCAGCCGCGCTCGTCAATCGCGGCGGAGGTGGCGGCCGGCATTTTGTAATACCCCTTCATAATGTTGTAGCCGCGCGCCACAAATTCGCCGTCGGTATCGTCGGGCAAGTCTTCGCCGGTCGCCGGATCGACGATCTTGCACTCGATGCCGGGCAGCGGGCGGCCTACCGTGCCGACGCGCACCTCCATCGGGTCGTCGGAGCGGCTCATCGTACAGCCCGGCGAGGATTCGGTCTGCCCGAACACAATTGTGATCTCGCTCATGTGCATCTTCTCCAGAACGTCCTGCATCACCTTGACCGGGCAGGGGCTGCCCGCCATGATGCCGGTGCGCATATACGAGAAATCGGTTGAGGGGAACAGTTCGTGCTCCAGCATCGCGATGAACATCGTCGGCACGCCGTTGACGGCGGTGATCTTCTCGTTGTTGATCGCTTCCAGCGCCAAACGGGGCGAGTAGGCGGGCACCGGCACCATCGTCGTGCCGTGGGTGACGCTCGCCGTCATCGACAGCACCATCCCGAAACAATGGAACATCGGCACATGGATTAAAAAGCGGTCGGCGGTGGACAAGTCCATCCGGTCGCCGATGTTTTTTCCGTTGTTCACCACATTGTAATGGCTCAGCATCACGCCTTTGGGGAATCCGGTCGTACCGGAGGTATACTGCATATTGCACACGTCGTGGCGGTTCAGCATCGCGGCGCGCTGGTACACCAGTTCCACCGGCGTTTTTTCCGCGAGCGCGGCCGCGTCGTCCCAGTGGATACAGCCGGGCAGCCTGGATTCAACCGTGACGACGTTGCGCAGGAAGGGCAGTTTTTGCGCGTGCAGCGCCTCCCCGGCGGTATGGGTTGCGAGTTCCGGGCAGATTTCGTTGATGATGCCCACATAGTTGGAGTCTTTGTGCCCGTCGATCAACACCAGCGTATGGGTGTCCGACTGGCGGAGCAGGTACTCCGCTTCGTGGATCTTATATGCCGAATTGACCGTCACCAGCACGGCGCCCACCTTGATCGAAGCCCAGAATGTGATGAACCACGCCGGGACATTGGTCGCCCAAATGGCCACCTTGTCGCCCTTCTTCACACCCATTGAGATCAGCGCCCGCGCGAAGGTGTCTACATCGTCGCGGAATTCGCTGTATGTACGCGTGTAGTCCAGCGTCGTGTAGCGGAACGCGCATTGGTCGGGGAACTCCTCCGCGACGCGGTCGAGCAGCTGCGGGAAGGTGAGGTCAATCAGCGTCTCTTTCTCCCAGATGTATTGACCCGTACCCGCGTTGTTTTCATATAATCCGCTCCGCGCCGTTGTCTTCTCGGTGTAGCGGCTCATGTACCACGCGTACTGCGGGAAGACGACACCCGCGTCCTCCAAGTCCTCCGCCCAGCGCTTGACCCATTCCAGCGACACATATCCCTCATAGTTGATCGAGCGCAGGGCGTTCATCATCTCGTCGATGGGCAGGTCGCCCTCCCCCATCATCCGGTATTTGATGACCCCGTTTTCTGCCACGGAATCTTTGATGTGTACGTACTTGATATATGCGCCGAGGTTTTGCAGGGTTTTTTCCGGCGATTCCCCGGCGATACGGTAGGGGTGGTGCGCGTCCCACAGCGCGGCGACGGCGTCGTTCGCTACTTTTTGCAGTAAGTCGCGCAAACGGGCGGTGTCGGTGTAGACGCCGTTGCTCTCCACCAGAAGGGTAACCCCTTTGGCGGCGGCCACGGGCGCAATCGCGCGAAGCTGCCGCGCGACGGCTTCATCGTCCACCTCGCCCTCCGGCGCGACATCGCGGTCTGCCAGTACACGGACAAACGGCGTTTTCATCCGGGAGGCCAGCTCGATGTATCCCAGAAGCTCTTCTTTATTGGCGGCTTCGTTCTCGGCATATTTCAAACAGCAAGCCGAAGAAAAGCAGGAAACGGTCAGTTTCATGGCGTTGAGCTTCTTCAGCGTCTCGGGCAGCTGTTGTTTGGTAAACGGTTGTGCGCGCATGGCCAGCAGGTCTTGACCTAGCCCCCGCACCTCTATGCCGTCGTAACCCAGGTCGCGGGCGACCGAGGTGATTTCATCCCAACCGGAACGGGGGCAGGCGATCGTCGAAAACGCGATTTTCATAAGATGTCCTCCTTTTTCACGGGGTTTTGATTTTTAACTATAAAGTATACAGCATGGGCGCGAATTTTGCAAGAAAAAAAT
>JAISVY010000102.1 GCA_031271325.1 Oscillospiraceae bacterium | reverse complement strand
GAGCAACGGCTTTAAGCAGTGCGACTTCCTATGCCGCCGAAGTCCGAAAAGTCTTCAAGCCTTCGTCCATTGTTCTGTACGGGTCATACGCAAAGGGCACGCCAACAACGGACAGCGATATCGACGTGGCGGTTATTTTTGACGGTTATACGGGGAATTGGCTTAAGGATTCTGCGCTTCTTTGGAAACTTACACATAATGTTAGTACTCTCATTGAACCGGTTTTGCTTGACCGCACACATGACCCCAGCGGTTTTGTGGAAGAGATCGTCAACACGGGCGAGGTGTTGTAGGAAGTAGGTGAAACCCTTGGTGCAGAACCCGCTCCCCGACCGCATACGCCCCGCCTCGCTGGACGACGTGGCGGGGCAGAGCCATATCATCGGGCGGGATGGGCTGCTGCGGCGGATTATCGAGAAGGGCGTCATTCCGAACATGATCTTCTACGGTCCTTCCGGCACAGGCAAGACCACCGTCGCGCGGATTGCCGCGGCGAAGACGGATCGGACGCTGTATAAGCTGAACGCCACCAACGCCTCGATCGCCGACATCCGGCAGATCGTGGACAGCCTCGACACGATGCTCGCGCCGGACGGGGCGCTGCTCTATCTCGACGAGATCCAATACTTTAACAAAAAGCAGCAGCAAAGCCTGCTGGAGTTTATGGAAAACGGGCAGATCACGCTGATCGCGTCCACCACCGAGAACCCGTATTTCACCGTCTTCAACGCCATTTTGAGCCGCGCCACCGTCTTTGAGTTCAAGCCGGTGACGCCGGAGGAATGCCGCCCGGCGGCGGAACGCGCCGTCGCGCTGCTCGCGGAGGAGATGGGTGTCGAACTAATTTGCCCCGACGATGTGCTGACCCGCATCTGCGCCTCCTGCGGCGGCGACGTGCGGAAAGCCGTCAGCGCGGTGGAACTGCTGGCCGCCGCCGCGCCGATCGGCGACGGGAAAACGGTCACGCTCAGCATGGACGACGCGGTGCTGGTCTCCCAGCGCAGCGCGATGCGCTACGACCGCGACGGCGACAGCCATTACGACATTCTGAGCGCCTTCCAGAAGTCGATCCGCGGTTCCGACCCCGACGCCGCGCTGCACTACCTCGCCCGCCTGCTCGACGCGGGCGACCTGATCTCGGCGTGCCGCCGCCTGTTGGTGACAGCCAACGAGGATGTGGGGCTGGCGTACTCGCAAGCCGCCGTTATCACCAAAGCGTGTGTGGACACGGCGCTGCAGCTGGGGCTGCCGGAGGCGGTCATGCCGCTGTCGCACGCGGTCGTGCTGTGCGCCACCGCGCCGAAATCCAACAGCGCGTCCGGCGGGGCGGGCGCGGCTCTGGCCGACATACAGGCCGGGCGCAGCGGAGACATCCCAAGCCACCTCAAAGACAGCCACTACGCAGGAGCGGAGAAGCTGGGGCACGGCGGCGGATACTTTTATACGCACAACGCTCCCAACCACTGGCGCGCGCAGCAATACCTGCCCGACGCGATCAAAGACGCCGTCTATTACGAGTACGGCGACAATAAAGCCGAGCAAGCGGCGAAAGCTTACTGGGAGAAGGTTAAACGTCCGTGACGATCAGCGGCAAACCCTTCACGGTCAGGGCGTACACCGCTTCCGTCCCCAAATCCCCGAATGCGATCAGCTCGTTTTTGACCACACACCGCGCCGTCAGCGCCGCCGCGCCGCCGATGGCCGACAGGTACGCGCAGCCGCTCTGCCGGATAGCCTCGCGCACCGCGTCCGAACGCGGTCCCTTACCGATCATAATATGGAAACCTTCCCGCATCAGCCGCGGCGAGTAGGCATCCATCCGCCCGCTGGTGGTGGGGCCTACCGAGCCGATCACCCGTCCGGGCGGCGCGGGGCACGGACCCGCGTAAAAAATCGCGCCGCCCTCCAACGGGAACGGCAGCGGCTTCCCCGCGTCCAGCAGCTCAACCAGCCGCTTGTGGGCGGCGTCGCGGGCGGTATAGACAACGCCGGACAGCAAAACCTGTTCGCCGGCGCGCAGTGCTTGTATACCGGCGCGTGTCAGCGGAACGCGGAGGGCGGTCATAGCGTAACCTCCTTATGCCGCGTCACGTGGCAGCCGATGTTGACGGCCACCGGAAGCCCGGCGATGTGCGTGGCATACGGGATGATGTGTACGGCCAGCGCGGTCGTCCGGCCTCCGAATCCTCCGGGTCCGATACCCAGCTCGTTGACGGCGGCTAACAGCCGTTTTTCGGCGGCATCCCAAAACGGGTCGGGATTGTCCGTGCCGGCGTCGCGTAATAACGCGCGTTTGGCCAGCAGCGCCGCCAGCTCAAACGTGCCGCCCGCGCCTACGCCGACGATCACCGGCGGGCAGGGGTTCCCCCCGGCGTTCCCGACCGTCTCAATCACAAACCGCTCAAGCCCCGGCAGTCCGTCGGCGGGCTTGAGCATTTTAACGGCGCTCATGTTTTCGCTGCCAAACCCCTTTGGCGCGACGGTCAGCTTCAGCGACTCGCCGGGGACGACAGTATAGTGGATCACCGCCGGGGTGTTGTCGCCGGTGTTGTCCCGCCGCACGGGGTCACGCACCACGCTGTTGCGCAGATACCCGGCGCGGTAGCCCCGGCGCACGCCTTCGTTGACCGCTTCGCCCAGATTGCCGGAGATATGCACCTCCTGCCCGATTTCCGCAAAGACCACCGCCATGCCGGTGTCCTGACAGATCGGGGTCTTGTCTTCTCTCGCGATATCCGCGTTTTGCAGTAAGGCATTAAGCACCCGGCGGGGTATTTCGTCCGTCTCGCCCGCCAGAGCGCGTCTCATTGCCGCGACAACGTCCCCGCCCGCGTTTGTGTTCGCCTCAACGCAGAGCCGCGCCACGGCATCGGTAATTCGCTCCGCCGGTATGTCGCGCATGGGAGACCTCCCTATGTACGTCTCATCTAACCGCCGATTCTAAATTTAGTCCCTCGAAAAACTGAGGTTTTTCTCGGATTGAGATGAGGAAACCGCTGCGGCGGAATGAATCCGCCTGCGCGGTATTTTTATCGCGAGGGGTTTTTAGAGGTGACTAATTGATTCTTTTACTCGTGTGACACGCTTAAAGCCGTATTTTTTTGCAGCCGCCTCACCGATTTTGTTTACCCGATCAACACGCTGTTGCGTGGTCATGTTTTTTGTTTCTTCATAAATATGAAGACGTATGCGATTGATTTCGTCTTCAATAGATTCGGTGGAATTATTTGCTTTCATAATCGTTCACCTCAAGCGGAGCGCCTCTAATTCGGCAACCGTGTAATCGGATGTATATGCTTCATATTTCCCGGCAGAAATATCTTCAAACAGGCGCAGTGTATCAGCGTGGGCTTCTCGGGTTTCATCAAAATAAAAATTAAACAACGTCGTTTCAATGTATATTTTTAACTTGCGCATATTTTAAGCACCCTGTCCCTTCGCTTCCTTCAGGTTGTTTATTCTTGTCTTTTCCCGAATCGACATTACGCCATTCTTGGATTTCGGAAAACCAATATGTCTGCATGGGGAACCCCTTCTATACGAATAATCCCCCTATGCAAACAGCATACCACGAATCATTATCCCCGTCAACTATGTACGGACGGCAAAAATGCCGTCCGCAGCGATGTTACATGTCTTCAACGCGTTTGCGCTCACGGAAGAGCAGCGATACGCACCAAAGCCCCGCGAGCGCAATCAGCGTATAGATGATCCGGCTGCCGGTCGAGGCGCTGCCGCCGAAAGCCCAAGAAATGACATCAAAACGGAAGATGCCGACGCTGCCCCAGTTGAGAGCGCCGAGAACGGTGAGAACTAAAGCAATTTTGTCAATCATGATGACGAATCCTTTCCATTTGGTATCCTGCGTGGGTACGGATAGGTTTCGCAAATTTCGCCGGATTATGCAACGGCCGCATATGCGTCACCGCCGCCGCGCTTTGATGACCTTCATCCGCACGAACTCTTCGCGCTCTTTTTCTTCCAGCGCGGCGGTGATCAGCTTCACCTTGGCGGTCAGGTCGGGGATGATGACGTTTTGCAGGGCGTTCGCGCGTTTTTGCGTCTTCTTGACCGCCGTCGCGAGCCGGTAGATCGAGGTTTCCACCTCGGCCAGCTCCGCCGTCAGCAGTTTGACCGCGTGGAAGCGCGATACCGCTTCGTCGAAATCCCGGCTGGTCGAGGCGAACGCGATCGCCTTGGCCGGGCTTTGGTCAACCGTGACGTGCAGCAGCTCGACACCCATCACACCGCGGAAGCGGATCTGCACCGATTCGTCCAGCGGGATGTTTTCCGCCATCTCACGGCAGGTGCCGTGTACGATATTGGCCATCTGCAAGGCTTGGTACGCCTCGGAGAAGGTGGCGTCGATCCGCCCTTGCAGCGCCGCCGCCGCGTCGATCAGGCGCATCATCTCACGGATCAGGATGTTGCGCTTGCGGTCCATCAGGTCGTACCCCATCCGCGCAAGCGTCAGCGTACGGGTAATCGCGATCAGGCTGCCCTTGGTCGGGACGACGTTCGCCATCAGATACTTCCCCTCAGCGCGTTTATGCCGTCTTCTTTATAATACTTCCGCAGCAGCACGGCGTCAACGCGGTCAAGCTCGTCAGGCGGCAGCACCGACAGGGTTTGCCAGCCGGTTTCCAGCGTCTGGTCGATCGAGCGGTTCTCATCCGGCTCCTGGCGCACAAAGTTTTCCTCAAACAGCTTGCCGAACCGCAGATATTTCTTATCCGTCTCGCTCAGTTCGTCCTCACCGATGACCCCGGCCAGCGCCCGCGCCTCCTGCACCTTCGCGTAGGAAGAGAACAGCTGGTTGGACAGCGCCGGGTGATCCTCGCGGGTAAAGCCTTTGCCGATGCCGTCTTTCATCAGGCGGGAGAGGGACGGCAGTACGGTAATCGGCGGATAGAGCTTCGATTGGTCCATCTCACGGTCGAGCACGATCTGCCCCTCGGTGATATAGCCGGTCAGGTCGGGGATCGGGTGGGTGATGTCGTCGTTCGGCATGGTCAGAACCGGCACCTGCGTCACCGAGCCGGGCGCTCCCTCGATCATCCCCGCCCGCTCATACAAAGAGGCGAGGTCGGAATACAGGTAGCTGGGATAGCCCTTGCGCGAGGGGATCTCGCCCTTGGAGGAGGAGAACTCCCGCAGCGCCTCGCAGTAGGAGGTCATGTCGGTCATGATCACCAGCACGTGGTATCCGAGGGTGAACGCCAGATATTCCGCCGCCGTCAGCGCGCATCGGGGGGTGAGGATACGCTCGAGGATCGGGTCGCTCGCCATGTTGAGGAACATCACGACCCGCTGCAGCGCGCCCGCCTCCTCAAAATCGCGCCGGAAAAAATCCGCCGTATCGTTCTTTACGCCCATCGCGGCAAAGACGATGGCGAACTCGCCGTCGTCGCCGCTCACACGCGCCTGTTTGACGATCTGCGCGGCGACCTCGTTGTGCCGCATGCCCGCGCCGGAGAAGATGGGCAGTTTCTGCCCCCGGATCAGGGTGGACATGCCGTCAATCGCCGAGATGCCGGTGTAGATGCAGGAACGCGGGTATTTGCGGGACACCGGGTTGATCGCGCTGCCGTTGATATTCCGCGCCTCCTGCGGGAAAACGGCGCCCAGCCCGTCGATTGGGTTGCCCGCGCCGTCGAAGACGCGCCCCAGCATCTCTTTGGAGAGCGGCAGTTCCATCGGCCGCCCGGTAAACCGGGTCGAGACGTTTTCGAGGCTGAGACCGTGCGTCCCCTCAAACACCTGGATGACGGCGCGTTCGCCGTCCAGCTCGATCACGCGCCCCGTGCGGCGCTGCCCCGCGCCCATCGTGATTTCGCACATCTCGTCGTAGCCGACGCCCGAAACGCCGTCCAGCACGATCAGCGGCCCGTTGATCTCCGATATGCCGATATAGTTGATTCTCATAAATTCGCCTCCAGCACCGACCGCACCGCGCCGTCGATTTTTCCGCGGTAATCATCGAGCAGGGCGATGTTATCGTTGGGCACGTCGTACTTGATGCGGATCAGCGCGTCGGTTATCCCGGTGTCCCGCAGCTGCGCGATGGGGATGTTGCGGTCGACAATCGGTTTCGCCGCGTCGTAGAAATAGAGGTATATCTCCATCATGCCCTTTTGCTTCTCGATCGGCACGTAGGTGTCGGTGTCGTGGTAGGCGTTCTGCTGCAAAAAGCCCAGCCGGATGATGCGCGCCGCCTCGATCACCAGTTTCTGATCGTCGGGCAGGATGTCTGCCCCGATCAGCTTGACGATCTCCATCAGCTTGCTCTCCTCCAGCAGCAGACGCGAGACGCGGGTGCGCAGCGCAGAGAACTGGTCGCCAAATGTTTCCCGGTACCACGGCTCCAAATCGTCGATATATTCGGAGTAGGACGTGATCCAGTTGATCGCCGGGAAATGCCGCGCGTAGGCGAGCTGGCGGTCGAGC
The DNA here is from genome assembly GCA_031271325.1 of Oscillospiraceae bacterium. Taxonomy (GTDB): domain Bacteria; phylum Bacillota; class Clostridia; order Oscillospirales; family UBA929; genus UBA929. The sequence continues at coordinate 18,773 of JAISVY010000102.1, read as the reverse complement.
GCCCAGAAGGTGCGAACGAAGCGCTTGGTATTCTGCGTGACCGGCTCGGAGAAGTCGCCGCCCTGCGGCGAAACGGCCCCGATGACGGTGACGCTGCCCTCCGCGCCGGACAGGGTGACCATATACCCCGCCCGCTCGTAAAATTCGGCGAGCCGGGACGGCAGATACGCCGGGAACCCTTCCTCGGCGGGCATCTCCTCAAGCCGCCCGGCGATCTCGCGCAGAGCCTCCGCCCAGCGGCTGGTGGAATCGGCCATGATCGCGACATGGTAACCCATATCGCGGTAATACTCGGCAACCGTCATCCCGGTATAGACCGACGCCTCACGCGCCGCCACCGGCATGTTGGAGGTGTTGGCCAGCAGGACGGTACGGTCGAGCAGCGGCTTCCCGGAACGCGGGTCGAGCAGCCCGGAAAACTCCTCGAGCACCTGCGTCATCTCGTTGCCGCGCTCCCCGCAGCCCAGATAGACGATGATGTCGGCGTCGCTCCACTTGGCCAGCTGGTGCTGCGTGATCGTCTTGCCCGCGCCGAACGGACCGGGGATCGCGGCGCATCCGCCCTTCGCCACCGGAAAGAGCGTGTCGATTACACGCTGCCCGGTAATCAGCGGGCGGTTGATCGGCAGGCGGTTTTTGACCGGGCGGGGCGTGCGGATCGGCCATGTCTGGCGCAGCGTCAGCGTGTGCGTTTTGCCCCGCGCGTCTTTGATTTCGGCCAGGGGTTCGGTGATGGTAAACGCGCCGCCCGGTTTCACGCTTGTGACCGTTCCGGCGGTTTGGGAGACGCAGCGGTGGGTGATCAGTTCGGTTTCTTTGCATTCGGCGTAAACCGTTCCGGGGGCGACGACGTCGCCCTCTTTGAGCAAGACTTTCACGTCCCAGAGCTTTTCGGTGTCCAGCGCGCCGATGTTGACGCCGCGCGCCATAAACGCCCCCGACGCGCCCTCCAGCGCCCGGAGCGGGCGCAGTACGCCGTCGAAGATGTTGTGCAGCAGACCGGGGCCCAGCTCCACCGAGAGAGCGCCCCCCGTTCCGAGAACCGGGTCGCCCGGACGCAGACCGGCGGTATCCTCATACACCTGAATGACGGTATCCTCGCCGCGTACGCTGACGACCTCGCCCATCAGGGAGTCCCCGCCCACGCGGACGGACTCCATCATAGCGAGGGAAGACGCGCCCCGCGCGGTGACCACCGGACCGTTGACGGAGTAGATTTCATACGGCATATTACTCACCCAATTTCAAGCCGAACAGTTCCGAGAACCGTTTGCGCAGCTCATACATACTGGTGTCAAATGTCTCGTCCACATGGATCTTCTTGGAGGCGCAGACGGCTTCCAGCCCGCCGAGTTCAAAGTCCCCTTCGGTAAAGGAGACATGATACCCTCCCGCCGCCGGAGCCAGCGCCGGAGCCAGCGCCATATCCTCCGGGCGGAGGTACACGGTCGCGTCCGACTCGAAGACCGCGAGGACGCTTTGGAGTATATTTTTCAGCTGTTCGGTATAGGCGTCCGTTTTGACATACGCGGCGAGCTTTTCCCGCACCGACGCGGTGACTTCGTCGGCCATCGCCTCGCGCCGCCGGAACAGTTCCCGCTTGTTCTCCATGACGCTGTGCGACAGCCGCCGCCCGCAGTCGGTTTCGATGCGGGACAGCTCCGTTTTGATATGCCGGTACGCGGCCGCCAGCGCCTCGTCCTCGGCGGTCGTCATCACGGCGTCGCTCTCGCCTTTGATCTCCTGATACAACGCGTCGGCTTCCCGCTGCGCGTCGCTCATGATCGCGGAAATAAAGTGTTCCAGCTTAATCTCTACATTGTCCATCAAAAGAACCTTCTTATACTGCTTCCACTTCAACGCGTTCCGAACAGATTCATGAAAGCACTGCATTTAGGGCTTTTCTTTCCGGGCCTTTTTCTTTTTGAAACAGAAAAAGTCAGTCGGAAGAGGCTTAGACCTTGATGCCGATTGACTCGCGGATATACCGCGTGATCGAGTCGGCGGAACGCCCGGTACCGTGCCGGTCGGGGATCTCCACCACAATGGTGCGCGTGCCGCGCTGTTTCAGCCCGCCGAGCTGCTCGGAGCAAAGCGCCGCCAGACGCTCGGTCACCAGCAGGATGCCGATCTCCGGGTTCGCGATTGCCTCCGAAACGGCGGCCTGCGCTTCTTTGCGCTCATGCGCGACCACGCCCTCTATACCCGCCATTCGCAGGCCGGTGAGGGTATCCACGTTGTCGGACACGGCAAAGTAGCGCATCAGAAGCGCCCGAGGATCATCAGCGACACGATCAGCCCGTACAGCGCGATGCCTTCGGCGAGACCGACAAACAGCATAGCCTTGCCGAACAGCTTCTCGTTTTCCGAGATCGCGCCAAGCGCCGCCGATGCCGCCGCCGCCGTGGCCAAGCCGCCGCCGATACCCGAAAGCCCGGTGGACAGCGCCGCCGCGATCAAGCCCCACGACATATCGGTGATGCCGCCCGCCGCTTCCGCCGTATCCGCGCCCAGCGCGTTGCCGACGCCGACAAGCCCGGTCAGCATCACCGCGCCGAAAAAGGCGCAAATCTGGCAGATCAGCGCGAGTTTGGGGGATTTTCCCTTGACCCTGCGCCGATAGATGGCGTAGAGCGGGGAGATGAGCATCGCGACGGGGATGAGAACAAGCAGGTATTCCATGAAAAACGCTCCTTTACGTTTTGGATTCATTCGTACAGGGGGCGTACCGCGCACGCCCGGGGAGACGCTGCGGCGGGCGGGATGACCCCGCCCCTGCAAGGGGTCACAGAGGGACAGCGCGCGGATAGGGGGTTATGGGTCTTCGGACCCCAGCGGTCTGTAGGATTTTCCGGCGCCGGAGAAGAAGCGCCCGAAGATTTCGTAGTATTCCAGACGCAGAACCTGAATCGCCACCAGCACCGCTTCCAACCCCGCGACAATCAGGTTTCCGGCGATCAGCACGACGATACTGCGTGAACCGTCCGGGGCGGCCGCCATATTGAATACCACTTCCATCAGCGAGGCGTGGGCGATGGCGTATGCCCCGACGCGCAGGAAGGAGATGGAATTGGTGATGAAGCTCAGAAAGACGTCGAACAGCTCAAAGAAACTGGAGATGAAGAAGCCGCCGAATCCTTCCTCAAAGCGAAAGGGCTTTCTCTCGAACAGATGGGTGATCGGCTCCTTAAAAAAGACAATCAGCGCGGGAACGAGTATCATCCCGGCGAGAACCGGGGCGGGGAACGGCGACGTGCCGAACCCGAGGAAGGGCAAAACGGCGAAGACCACGCCCGTGTACATCACGATGCCGGTGACCGACGCCGGGCCGAAAAACACCTTTTCCCAGTCGCGCTGCCTGACACCGTTCAGGATGTTCAGGATCACCGACAAAGCCACCAAGACCGAACCGGCGTATATCGTGACGCTCAGGATTGAAAAGATCGCCTCGCTCGATTCCAGCACCTTAAACCCCGGCAAAAGGTGTTCGTCGCCGAAGACGCTGCCGTATACGAAACCGAAGACCGCGCTTCCGGCGGCGCAGTAGCACAAGACCTTGCCCAGCCACATCCCTTTGAGCTGCCAGAGCAGCAGCCCGGCCAGCAGCAGCAGGACGGCGTGCCCGATGTCGCCGAACATCACGCCGAAGATCAGCGGATAGGTCAGCGCCACCAGCGGCGTGGGGTCGATTTCGTTGTAGGAGGGCAGCCCGTACATCTCGACGAACGGCTCGAACGGGCGGAAAAGCGGGCTGTTTTTCAGCTTTGTCGGCGGGGTGAACTCCGGCATCGCCGCCTGCTCTTCTTCCTCCACCAGGATGAAGTTGACCTCTTCCCAGCGGCTGAATACCTTCTCAAAGGTAGAGAACTCTTTTTCCGGGATCCAGCCGATCAGGTAAAAGCTCTCTTCGGTGTGCGCCGCGAACCGCCGGATCTCAAACGCCCCGGAGACCCGCCGGTAGAACCGGTAGGCGGCTTCCAGCGCCCCGCGCTCGGTGTCGGCGATCGCGGTCAGTTCTTTGCCGATTTCCTCAATCCGCCGCTTACACTGCTCTAAATCGGAACGGACGGTATGCTCCGCTTCCTCGCTGGAACCGGTCAGGCGCTCGGAGAGGCGGATGCGGTCAAACTGCAGGGACGTGAACAGCGCGTCTACCTTATCCGCGCCCTCGCGCGGCACCATGTACATGCCGTATACGTAATCCCGCTGGGTGTCGGTGGTGAAGAAAAACACATCGTGCCGGTCTTTGATGACCGGGTAGAAATGGTTGAAGATGTCGCGGGGAAGCCGCCCGAAACGGAACTTCATGTATGTTACGTTGTACAGCTCCTCAATCGGCATGTTGACGTCGCGGAGCACCTTGAGCTGGTTGAACAGCTGCGCGTCCTCGTCCGAGCGGGCGGCTGCCTCTTCGCGCTCCTTCATCAGCGCTTCAATCCGGGCTTCCAGTCCCGCGAGCGCTTCTCCCGCCCGCTCCGCGTCGAACGGTTCATCCGGCGCGGTTTTGCGGGAAGGCTTTATGCCGAGCAGCGACATCAGGCGCTCCACGCGGCGCAGATTGTCGAGGTATTGGTTAGACGTGTCGAAGGGCGACAGGCCCTTGAGCTTTCTCATGACGGAAACGGCGGACTCGGGATGGAATTCATGCCCCACAACGCAGTCCAGCACAACCGCGTCGAAATCCCGCAACGGACCGACGACGGTAGCCAGCTTCATCCGTGAAACAGACATGAGCGCTCCTCCCTTCTAAAAGTTCCTCGAAAAACCCCGCTCCGGCTTTTCCGCTTCGCGGCTGTCAAGCGGGCAAGCTCGCTCTTCGCCGCAGGCGCTTTTGCGGTGCCGCGCCATAGGCGCTCACGTCCGCGACGGCTGTTCGCAAGCGTCGCGCTCGTTTTCGCTCGGCTTCGCCGAATGAAAAGACGGGTTTTTAGAGTGTCTCAAATCAGAATTAAATTTCTCTCCACCGCTTCCGGCGGTAGGCTGTAGCGCACGCTTTCTATCGTGTGGATTAGGTTTTGCAGCTCGTTTTGATAGAGGTTGATGAAGGCGATCGGCATGAACACGGAGGGAAATCCGCCCGCCATCTGCCGCCGAAAGAAGGTCATCAGGCAAATCTGCGCGATTTTTTCCAGCGAGTCGCCGTCGCGCCCGGCGAGATACGGGGCGTAATGCGTGCGTGCCAGCAGCCCGCGCAGACCGTCGGCGTTCTCCAGCGAAATCATCGCGCGAAGCTCCACCGGTTTTATGTGGGCGCTGACCGGCAGCAGATATTGAAAAATGTCGGGCATGATCGAGGGGTAATACCGCAGGACACGCTCCACCATCGTGATGTTGATCCAGTCGGCCTGTATGCCGACCGCTTCCCGCAGAAGCTCCCCGGACTTCCCCGGCCGCCCCCGCAGAAGCCCCTCAAGCGAGCGGAAATAACCGCGCCGCATCTGCGCCTCCACCAGCAAATAGGGGGGGAACTCCCCGTTTTCGGGACGGATGCGCTTTAGGGCGGTGTGAAAATCCGTGTTCTTTAGAACTTCCAGCAGGTCGTCGTAGGTCACAACCCCCGGCAGCAGGTCAAACCGCACCCGGCTCAGCGTTTTTACGATCTCCGGCTGGTCGAAGACATAGTCGGCGGCCTGCCCCGCCGAAGCCAGCCGCATCACCCGCATCAGCTGTTCCATCTCTACGGCCAGAATGGGGTAGCGCATCGCGACCCGGTCTTCCCGGCGCATATAGAGAAACAGTCGCAGCACACGCGCGAGACAACTCCGGCGCAGAATGCCCTCCAACCGTTCCCGGCGCAGCGAAGCGGTATCCGCCGTCGCCAGCGCCTCATCCCAGCCCGGATGGCCGCGTAAAAAATCGGCGACCTCGGTAACCGATTTCATCGCCGCCATTGTGGCATAGTCCGCGGCTTTCAGCCGCTTGCCGTACATGGCGCGAACCTTGGCGGTCACCGCGCCGTACCGTGTCAGGTCGGCTGTCATGAACGCCCGACCACCATTGTGTAGAGTTTATCAACCCATTCGGCGCGGTGTTCCCCGTAAAGCCGCTCCATGCTTTCCATTTCCATGCGGTGTAGGAGATTGACGCCTTCGATCGCGTCGCTGTTTTGCTTTTCCTCGCGTTCCCGCACCGCGCTGATCCGCGCGTCCGCCTGCGCCAGGTAATCCTGCCGCAGTTTCTCGGAGCTTTCACTGAGGTCTTCGCGAAGACGCAGCTTTTTTTCGCGCGCCGCCGCCGCAAGCGTCTGCGCCTGCTGCTCGGCCTCGATAATGCTGTTGATTAAATCCGCATGTTTCACAGCGCGGCGCACCCCCTAAATGATAGCAGATGTAGCATACTCCCGCCGGCCGGTTTTGTCAAGCGGAATGTTTACAGTTTGCACGGAAAACGCGCGGTTGACAACATACGCTGTATTGGGTATAATGCGAACGCGGGGGTTGCCCCGCAGGGCATTGCCATATACGGTAGGCGGTTGAGCCACACCACCCGGAAGGGAGGTGCAGCCAATGCGTATCACGTTACATATCGGGCGGTTCACCGTCACGATTATCGTGAAAAGCAGAAACCGCCACTCAGCCAAGTGACGGTTTCTAAGTGCTTTTTTTGCCTTAGGAGTTCCTAACACGGGCTAACCGCTTATCGGCAATGCCCTTCTGTTTGTATTGTACTCTTTGCCCTTGGTGATGTCAATCGCAATTTTGTGAAATTTTCGAACTTGCCGGGCAGAACGGCGTTTGGGGCTGCACGGCTATGCCTTGCATTGTCTATTTGAAAAAAGGTTTATCGCCAAAATCCGCGCCAGGCGGTGCGCAGTTTGTGGATGAGATTCCGCATTTTTTCCAGTGAAGCAGCTCTGCGAACCGCCCGTTCCGCTTTCCGTCGGTTTTCCGCGGACAGCGGATCGCGTGAGAGGCGTACGGTCTTCCTGCGGTACAGCCCAAACTGGGTCAGGTAGATGAGGTGATACCAGAAGTTGATCACGGGGTTTTGGTTGTCCCGCTTCCAGTGGCGGGAATATTGGTCTTCCATGCCCGCCGAGGTGAGCGACGCCATCTCGTCCGGCGGCACCAGTCCCCGCTCAACCGCCATGCCGACAATGTCGGTGCCGGGCAGGAAGTTCAGCCCGTGCATCTGCAGTGAGAAGCCGCGCGGCATTGAGAGGCAGAAGGCAAACGTTTCGCGGATTGTTTCCTCCGTCTCGAACGGGTGGCGCAGCATCAGGTCGTATATGATGTGCGGAACGCCGCATTCTTTCAGCGTACGCGCCGCCGCCAGAATATCCTCCTGCGATTCGGGGCGGTGAAATACATCTTTGCGGATGGCGGGCGAGCCGCTTTGGATGCCCATCACCACTTTGTAAAGCCCCGCTTTGCGAAGCGTCATGACGGTGTCCCGGTTGGTCTTGAGCGGATGCCCCCAAATCTCGAACGGCAGCTTGATCTCCTTTTTGTAACGCGCCGCGAAACGACGCACCCACTCGGGGTCGTCGGAAAAAATCTCGTCCCAGAAGTGGATAAACAGCAGTTTCTTCATGCGCCGCTTCGCGAGGAGAAGCTCTTCGATCACCATGTCGGGATCGCGGAAGCGCACCACCGGACCAAGCCCCCTGTGCAGGCGGTTGAGATTGACCGAGCAACAGTAGGAGCAGGCGTAAGGGCAGCCGCGCCCCGCGCCCGTCTCGTAGCTGTAGGAAGACAGCTGCGGGTCGCCGGGGGTCAGCGCGCTGTTTTCGATCAGGGCTTTGTTGTCCCCGCCGATGTCCGGCAGCCCGAAGCGGTCGAGGTCGCGCTCCAGCGGGCGGAGCGGGTTGATGACCGTCTCTTCCCCCTGACGGTACGCGAGGTTCGCGATGCCGTTGACCGCCCCGCCGGACGCCAGCGCCGAAACAAGCTCGACAACCGCTTCCTCGCCCTCGCCGCGCAGCACATAGTCGCAGCGCTTGAGGCATTCCTCCGGGAACATCGTCGGGTATACCCCGCCCCAGACTATGGGAACGGTAAACGCTTCGCGCAGCATGGCGCTGACCGCGTCTACCGTTTCGAGGTAGAGCGAAGCCATGACGCTCAGCCCGATCATGCCGGGCTTGAACGCCTGTATGTCCTGCCGCAGCAGCGCGAGTTCCCGTTCGTCCGCTGCTTTGGGATTCATGCTGTTGAAACTCTTGAAAAAGAGGATGCGCACCTCGTGCCCCGCGCTCTGCAAAGCGCGTTCCAGATAGCGCAGCCCGAGCGCTTTGGGGTTATAAAAACCGATTAAATATACGTTCATGAAGATAGATTAGCCCGGCAGGCGGAAAATATCCGAGATTTCGTCGAGCGGAACATCGATACGCACAATCCCGGTGGTGTAGGGACCGAGCGTGTATTCATGGAACAACAGCGACACGCCGTTTTGCGTGATGCAGAAAACATCGTACGGAAAGATCTGGGCGGCGACCTCTTTCGCGTCTGCCCAGTAGCGTTCGGGGTTCGCGTCGATCACGCGCTCTATGACGCCCCTCAGACGGACGGTATACTCTTCGCGCCCGACGCTGAAGAAATCGTCCAAGGTAAGCAGGATGCCCTCCTCCACGGAGAATGTTTCGCAAATCAGGGCTGTCATCCCGTGCGCGCCGCCCGTGTTGGTATGTACCATGCGGGAAACGCTCAGGATTCCGCCCGCGTTGCACTCCACGAAGTATTCGGCGTTGCACTGATACACGGCGGCATCCGACTTCGCGTCTTCGGCCAGCTCGCCGCACATCCGCTCAAAATCGTCCCGGCAGCGCTCGTAATAGCCGTCGATGACCGCGTCGCCCGTTTGGGGGAAGACGCCGAACGCGGGCAGGCGCACCACGCCGCCGTCGGTAAAATCATTTTGGTAGGAGAGCGTATCGATTGCTAGATTGTTATCGCTCCACTCGGGGGTAGCCTCCGGCGGGGTGACGTCGCCGGACGACGTGGGGAAATCCGGCGGGGGAATCACCGGCGGGTCTACCGGCGTGGGGTTTTCGGGCAGATACGGTTCGGTCTCCGTCACCTCGGGCGACGGGTCCGGCGACAGCACCGGCGTCGGGAACGGGTCAACGCTCACGCACCCGGACAGCAGAAACACGCAGAGCGCGATTGGGATTAACGGGCGCACTGTGTTCGCCCCTGCGGATTTATATCTTCTCAAATCGTACCCTCCTCTGTTCAAACGCGGCAACATACCGGAACCCCGCTTCGCGCAGTATATCCGCCCCGGCTTTGATATGCTTGCCCACGTCGGCGGCGCGGTGCGCGTCCGAGCCGATTGTCACAATTTCGCCGCCGCATTCGCGCCACAGCGCGAGAACGTCGCCGAAGGGCTGCAGGCGGCTCAGGTTCAGCTCGATGCCCTTGCCGCCCTCCCGCAGGGCTTTGAACAACGCGCGTATTTCGTCTTCGTACCGGGGCAGTATCCGAACCGGAAACCTGCTCATGTACCGCAAAGGATAGCACAGATGCCCCAGCACGTCGAACCGCCCCCATGCGGCGAATTCGGTGAGTTCCGTGAAATAGCGTTCCAGCAACTGATAACATTCCGCTTCCGACTCATAGCGAAGATGGTAAAAATCCCTCTCCCCCCGAAGCTCGTGGTGGGATCCGATGATGAAGTCGTACGGCACGGCGGCGATCTCCCGCTCCGCCCGCGCGGTGTCGTGGATCGCCTCGCCCAGCTCGATGCCGAGCAGTAATTTTACCCCGGTTCGGTTTCCGGCGGCGGCTTTTATAAACGCGGCGCGGCGCTCCGCCGCCGGGAAGGGAGCGGGCTTGCTGATGTCGCAATGGTCGGTGACGGTCAGCTCGTCCAGCCCGGCGCGTCCCGCAGCCGCCAGCATCGCGGAGAAACTGTCCCGCCCGTCCGGGGAAAAGTTGCTGTGCGTATGGGTATCGGCTAGAAACATACAGCCTCCTACATCAGCCAGTTTTGGTGCGAGAGCCAGCGGAGCAGGTAGGAGGGATACCAAGAAGGAACCTGCATTCCGGTCAGCGACGGATAAAACAGCACGAACAGGAAGACGGCGACGGCGGTGAAGACCGCCATCTGCGTAAACCCCTTTTTCGGGTCGCGTTCGGTCATCCGGTGGAAGATATACGCCACGCCGAGGCAAATAAACACCATCGACGGGAAATAGTGGTAGGGGAAGGTGATCCGCGGAACCGGTATCCAAGGCATGAGCTGAGAAAGATAGCCCACCAAAATGAACAGCGCGGCGTAGCTGTGCCGTTTGATCACGCCGACGAAACACGCGACCAGCGCGCCCAGCCCGGCCCACGTGACCAGCGGATTGGTAAACGCCCACAGGGAGCCTCGCGTGCCCTCCGCGTCAACCGGGTTCCAGTAATACAGGATCGGCTTCCAGTCGATCAGCCATTCATACCAGCGGGCGGCGTAGTTGTGCTCGGCTTCCAGACGCGCGTGGTACTCGAACATGTGGATTTGGTTTTCATAGAATTCATTCCATGTCGCTTTGCCCCAGGCGAGAAGCTTCTCGGGGAAGCCGCCGCTGAGCATCGAAAGCCCGTAAGAAACGTCCGCCTTGGCGTAGGGGATGTAACACGCGATATATATCACACCGGGCACCGCAATAAAGCTCGCGAGCGAAAGTCCGAGTGTTTGCAGCAGGAACGGCATGAACGAGCGCCCGAGCAGGCGGTAATGCCTCGCCCGGTTCCAGAGATACAGAACGTAGAGAACCAGCAGTCCCGCGCCCGCGTAGACGCAGACCCACTTGGCCGCCGCCCCGACGCCGAACGACAGCCCGGTCAGAATCAGGGACGGAGCGCTCTTCCGAAACGGCGTATCGTAGCCGGCGGTGATATAGCGGTACATGAAAAGGTACATACACAGGATGAAGAAGACCGCGTATACGTCGATTGTCGAGATGCGCGTCTGGACGAAATGCATGAAGTCGAACGCGAAGAGAAGTGTGCCGCATGCCGCGACGGCGGTTTTGTTGAAGAGCCATTTGATCAGGATGAAGATCAGCGGCACCATCAGAACGCCGAACAGGGCGGGCATAAACCGCCAGCCAAACGGCGTCATGCCGAACAGCGAAATGCCCCAAGAGGTGATGATCTTCCCCAGCGGCGGGTGGGTGCGCTCATAGGGCGCTACGTTGCGGATATGCTCATACGCCGTGCGCGCGTGGTAAATTTCGTCAAAATGGGTGGAGTTCATCACGTCGTACCGTTCGGGTACGGCGTACTGTTCGTCAAACAGCGCCGCCGCTTCCGGCGGGACGATCAAGTCGTCGGCGGTGAGAACCGTTTCGCCGTATGCCGGGAGCGCCAGTCCGGGAGTATCGGCGCCGGGGTTCTGCGCCGTCTCGTCCCGCACGGCGATCGACACCTCGCCCAGCTCCAGCGGCTGACTGATATTTCCCGTGAGCACCGCCCCGATTTTGATGAAGCGCGTGTTGTTTGGTTTTTCGGGCAGCAGGTTCGCGTTGAGCCAGCGGAAGGTTTCGGAATATTCCTGCGTCAGCCCGGTCATGACGGTGGTGACTTGCTCCCCGTTGACCGTGTCGGTGCGCGTTCCGGTTTGCTCGACCCAGTTCACGCCGTCGGAGGAGAAGTGCAGGCTGTACGCCTTTCTGTCGTCGCCGTGATACAAGCCGGTGTAGTAGAAAACGCGCTCAATCGTGGCCGGCTGCTTCAGCTCGATCACGACCGGCTCCCCGCCGCGCCGGAACGCGCGGAATGATTGCGGCGCGACGGTGTCGCCGAGATAGAAGAAGGTTGTCGCGGCATATGCCAGCGTGATGAGCAGCGCGGGCAGGGCGTCGGCTTTGGAAAGCGACCCGGTGCGTTTCAGCTCGAACGGAGGCTTCCGCCGCCGCTCCACCCACTCCAGCGTCCTGTCGCGCAGGCGTTCCATGCGGTAGTAACGCACAAAGAAGTAGGTCAGGTACCCGAGCGCCGCAAAGGCAATCAGCCGGGGATAAATCATCCACGGCTGGATTGAAGACAGCCAATCGCCCATATGCTCACCCCGGCTGAGTTCCGCAAAAAACCGATGTTTTTTGCGGTTAGAATGAGGACGCCGTCACAAAGGGTTGCGTCCTAATTGTGCCACGCTAAAACCCCTTCGCCCCGGCTTGAAAACGAAGCGTGAACCCGCCTCGCGGGGAGGCACAAACAATTGACAATTGGGGGACGGGGAGCCACCGTCCTAATTGTCCATCGTCAACTGTCAATTGTACATTGTCATTACGGAATCCACTCCAGCGCGCGGCCTACGGCGATGAAGAAACCGGCCGCGACGGCGGAGCCGATAACGCCGGCCACATTCGGACCCATCGCGTGCATCAGCAGATAGTTGCTGGGGTTGTATTTCGAGCCGACGTTCTGCGACACGCGCGCCGCCATCGGGACGGCGGAGACGCCGGCGGAGCCGATCAGCGGGTTGACCTTGCCGCCGGTCACAGCGTACATGATCTTGCCGAAGAGCACGCCGCCGACGGTGGAGAAACTGAACGCCACCAAGCCCAGCAGGATGATCAGCAGGGTGGACGACGAGAGGAACCCGACGTTGGTCGCGTCGGTGACGTTGCCCAGAGCGTCAACCGCTTTGGGGATATAACCGACGCTGGTGGCGCCGACGGTGGTGCTTAAGAAGATGGTGACGATGTTCAGCAGCGCGTTCTGCGAGGTGTCGCTCAGGCGGTCTACCACGCCGGATTCGCGGAAGAGGTTGCCCAGCATCAGGCAGCCGATCAGCGGGGCGACCGAGGGCAGCAGCAGCACGCAGAAAATGGTGACCGCAATCGGGAACACCACCTTGGTGGTTTTGGACACCGGCTTCGACTGCGTCATCACCGTCTCGCGCTCTTTCCTCGTGGTCAGCGCCTTCATGATCGGCGGCTGAATCAGCGGGATCAGCGCCATATACGAATACGCGGCGATTGCGATCGGTCCGAGATACTGCGGAGCCAGCATAGACGCGGTGAAGATGGCGGTGGGACCGTCCGCGCCGCCGATGATGCCGATGGCGGCCGCGACGTTCGGCAGGAAGCCGAACAGGATGGCGAGGATGAACGCGCAATAGATGCCGAGCTGCGCCGCCGCGCCGAGAATCATCGAAGACGGGCGCGCGAGCATCGGACCGAAGTCGGTCATCGCGCCGATGCCCATGAAGATCAGGCAGGGATAGATATTCAGTTTGACGCCGAGATATAAAACGTCTAATATCCCGCCCTCATGCAGAACCTGTGAAAAGCTGATTTCACTTAAAGCCTTGCCGGAGAAAAATTCCATGTGCATCATGCCGCTGAGCGGCAGGTTCGCGAGCAGCATTCCGAACGCGATGCCCATCAGCAGCAGCGGCTCGAACCCGCGCACAATCGCGAGGTAGAGCAGCACACAGGCGACGACGATCATCACGGCGTTTTCCCAGTGGACGAACAGCTGGTTAAAACCGGATTCGACCCACAGGTCGTTGACAATTTTTCCTATATCCATCATCCGGCCCCCTTATTGCAGCGTGAGCAGGGGCGCGCCGGTTTCCACGATGGAGCCTTTGGAGGTGACGACCTGCGCGACCGTGCCGTCGCGCGGGGCGAGCACTTCGTTTTCCATCTTCATCGCCTCGATGATGATCAGAACCTGACCCTTTGATACCGCTTCCCCGGCGGCGACCTTCACGGCAAGGATATTGCCCGGCAGCGGCGACGCGATCACTTCGCCCGCCCCTACGACAGGCACCGCCGCAGGCGCGGGCACCGCGGGTGCCGCGGCGGGAGCGGCAGCGGGAACGGGGGCTGCAACCGGAGCGGGAGCCGCGACGGTAGCGTCGGCGACATCCACCAGAATGGCTTCGCCCTGCTCGACCTCGATTTCGTAAACTTTTTGGTTCAGCGTAACCTTGTATTTCATTTTGTTTGTCCTCCTAATTTTATCCCTTGAAAAACCGCGGTTTTTCTCGGATGTGTCACTCTAAAAATCTCCCGCTCCGGCGGGGTGAGGCAATCGAGAAGCTCTAAAAACCTCTTGTTCGCCGCCAGGCGAACGAGCGGAGCGGGAGGTTTTTAGAGTGACCCGATTGAATGACGGGAGTTTTAAGAAGCTTCCCGGATCGAGGTGAAGCGCAGGGTGTTGAGCGGAACCTTGAGGTCGTCGGCGACAATCGCCATCAGCATGGCGGCGGTCTGGTCGTCCACGGTGTATAGGTCAATCTCCCCCTGTGAACCCGCAGCGGGGACCTTTCCTGCGGCGGCGGCCGCAGGGACGGGGGATTTGGGCGCGCTCACGGCGGGCGCGGGGACGGCGGCATTCTTAGACTGCGAGAGCGTCGCGATGACTTTGATGACGGCGATGATCGAGATCAGCGCGATAAACACCACGGAAAACCCGATCAGGCTGAGCAGCAGCGCGTTGGGAATAGAGATCTCCTCAATGGCGGTGAGAAACAGCATAGATGATTCCTCCCCTTATGCTTTGACGATGGAGTAGCGAACGCGGTTGCGCTCGCGCTCCTCGCGTTCGTCTGCGAATTTTTCAAAAACCTGCGGGAACACGATGTAGGACAGCACATCTTCGTCACTGCGGGCTTTGCCTCCGATCTCGCGCTTGCCCTTCTCGAACCCCGGTTCCAGCGTTTCGGCGAAGCGTCCGGTGTAGGGTTTGTCATCGCCCAATACCTTCTTGATTAAGTCTTCGCTGACTTCCCCCGGAGGCAGACCGTATTCGCCGCGCAGGTAGGATGTGACTTCCTTCGACACGTTCTTGTACCGCTCGCCGACCAAAACGTTGGTCGCGGCCTGTACGCCCACGATCTGGCTGGTCGGGGTGACCAGCGGCGGGTAACCCATGTCTTTACGGACGCGCGGCGTCTCCTCCAGCACCTGCGGGAGCTTATCCATCGCGTTCGCGCCCTTCAGCTGGCTGATCAGGTTGGAGAGCATTCCGCCGGGGATTTGATAGTTCAGCGCGTCGGTGTCGGTCATCATGACTTTGGGATCGAGCAAACCGTCTTTTACATAGGCTTCCTGAATCGGGCGGAAGTAATCATTGATTTTTTGCAGCACCGGATAATCGATGCCGGTTTCGTAGCCCATCTGGTTCAGCGCGAACGCCAGCGTCTCGGTCGCGGGCTGGCTGGTGCCGCCGGACATACAGGAGATCGCGGTGTCGATGCCGTCCGCGCCCGCCTCGATACCTTTGAGGTAGGTCATAAAAGCCATGCCGGTGGTGCTGTGGGTGTGCAGCTGCAGCGGGAGCTTGCAGTTTTCCTTGATAGCCTTGACAAGGTCGTAGCATTCCTGCGGGGACATGATGCCGGCCATGTCTTTGATGCACAGCTCGGTCGCGCCCATCTCTTCGATTTTCTTGATCAGCTGGACATAATTCTCCAGCGTGTGGACGGGGCTTGTGGTGTAGGAAATGGCAACCTGCGCCGTTCCGCCGTTCTTAACGGTCTCTTTCACCGACACTTCCAGGTTGCGGAGGTCGTTCAGCGCGTCGAAGATGCGGATTACGTCGATGCCGTTCTTGACCGACAGCTCGACGAACTTACGCACCACATCGTCCGGGTAATGCTTGTATCCCAAAAGATTCTGCCCGCGCAGCAGCATTTGCAGCTTGGTGTTTTTCACGCGCTTGCGGATGTCGCGCAGCCGCTGCCACGGATCCTCGCCGAGATAGCGGAGGCATGTGTCGAACGTCGCGCCGCCCCAGCATTCCAGCGAGTAATACCCCGCCTTGTCGAGCGTTTCGAGAGCGCCCTCAAACTTTGCGTACGGGAGGCGGGTCGCGATCAGGGATTGTCCCGCGTCACGCAGGACGGTTTCGGTAAAGCGAACCTTCATGGGATTTGACCATTCCTTTCCAAGCACGGTATACCGGCTGATAAACTTGCGCATTCAAAAGCTAGTATATCACGCATAAATAAAAAACGGAAGACAAATATTGTTAAAACCGTCGTTTTTTTTGAAAAACGGAAGACGCCCCCTGTCCCCCCGCGCCAAACGCATGACAGCGCGCCCTCGCAAAACAGCGGTGTATCCGCTGGGCGTAACGACCCCGGCACGCGCAAGCAGCCAATGCCGCCGTTCTGAAACGGCGCGCCGGGGCGTCGCACCCTGCGCGGTTCGTGCTTTTTGCCTGTCATGCGTTTGCGTTCGCCGTGGAGAAACGCGAATTTTTGCTTGACATAACGCTTTTTTTTCTATAAACTATATCGGATGATAACTTTGTATTGAATCGGGGTTGTCCCCGTGACCTTGCATTGTACTCATACTAAAACTTTACGGAGGTGCACCCGTGCCCATCGCATTGCAATTCATCCTTCCCATATTGGCGCTGTTGGCCGGCGTTGCCGTAGCGTTTCCGCTCGGGATACGATACCGGAAAAACGTAGCGGAAAAAGAGATTGCCAGCGCGGAAGAAGAAGCCCGCCGCATCGTCAACGAAGCCATTAAAGCCTCGGAGAGCAAAAAACGCGAAGCGCTGCTGGAAGCCAAAGACGAAATCCACCGCAACCGCCAAGAAGCCGAGCAGGAGATCAAAGACCGCCGCTCCGAACTGCAGAAGCAGGAACGCCGCTTACAGCAAAAGGAAGAAAATTACGACAAAAAACTGGAAAACCTAGAGCGCAAAGAAGAACAGCTGAGCGAAAAACACAAAGCGGCCGACGAAGCCCGTGACGAAATCGCTCTGATCAAACGCAGCCAGATGGAAATGCTGGAAAAGCTGTCCGGTTTCTCGACCGAAGAGGCGAAGGTCTACTTAATCAAGAACGTCGAGAGCGAAGTTACCCACGAGATGGCGATGAAGATCAAAGACATCGAGGACCGCTTCAAAGACGACGCCGACCAAAAAGCGCGGGAAATCATCTCGCTCGCGATTCAAAAGGTGGCGAGCGATCACGTGACCGAGGCAACCGTATCGGTCGTCCATCTGCCCAACGACGAAATGAAGGGGCGTATTATCGGGCGCGAGGGGCGCAACATCCGTACCCTCGAAACCCTCACCGGCGTTGACCTGATCATCGACGACACGCCGGAGGCGATCACCCTTTCCTCCTTTGACCCGGTGCGGCGCGAGACCGCCCGCCTGAGCCTTGAGAAACTGATTGTAGACGGGCGCATCCACCCCGCCCGCATCGAAGAGGTTGTGGAAAAGTCCCGGCGCGAAATCGAGACGATCATCCGCGCCGAAGGGGAACGCGCGACCTTCGAGACGGGCGTCCACGGCATACACCCCGAGCTGGTCAAACTGCTGGGGCGGATGAAATACCGCACCAGTTACGGTCAAAACGTGCTGCAGCATTCGATTGAAGTGGCGCTGCTGTCCGGGCTGATGGCGTCCGAGCTTGGGATCGACCCGCTGCTCGCGAAACGCGCCGGTCTGCTGCACGACTTAGGCAAGGCGATTGACCACGAAGTAGAGGGCAGCCACGTTGCGATCGGCGTTGACCTCGCCCGGAAATACAAAGAGAACAACGAGGTATTGCACGCGATACAGGCGCACCACGGCGACGTTGAGCCGAAGACGATCATCGCGAGCCTCGTGCAGGCCGCCGACGCCATATCCGCAGCCCGCCCCGGCGCGCGGCGCGAGAACCTGGAGAACTACATCAAGCGCCTTGAGAAGCTGGAAGAGCTGGCGTGCTCGTTCGACGGCGTAGACAAATCGTTCGCCATCCAAGCCGGGCGCGAAATCCGCATCATGGTCAAGCCGGAAGCGATCAACGACGACCGGATGATTCTGCTCGCGCGGGAACTGGCCAAGAAGATCGAATCCGACCTCGAATACCCCGGTCAGATCAAAGTACACCTCATCCGCGAAATACGGCATATCGAGTACGCCAAGTAGCGGCGGGGTCAAAACAATGGACAATTGACAGTTAACAATTTACAATTAAAGACGAAGACGACGTTGTCTCTGCCGCCGGGGGATGTCTACGGCGCGTCAAGGATGCCGCACCCTACGTCCCAATTGACCATTTCCATCCTGTAGGGGCGGGATTATTCCCGCCCGCGTACGGACAACCCGCGAAACAAACAGACGGCGGGCGGCAAGAACGCCGCCCCTACAGTATCCCCCGCCTTTGGGCGGGGGATACTGGTAAAACGAGAGGGGCGGTTGTATGGTTCTGCTGGCTTTCGGCGACGTTTGCGGCGAGGCGGGGCTTCGGATCATTGAAACCAAGCTGCGCCCGCTGCGGCAATTTTACGGCGCGGACGTTTGCGCCGTCAACGGCGAAAACGCCGATGTGCTGGGGCTGCGCCCCGAACAGGCGCGGCGGCTGTTTGACGCGGGCGCGGACATCGTGACGCTCGGTAACCACGTATGGAACCGGCAGCAGATCATCCCGGAGCTGAGGGAAAACCCCTATCTGCTGCGCCCATTGAACCTTTCGGGGGATACGCCCGGCGAGGGCGCGGCGCGGCTGCTGCTCCGCTCCGGGCGGTGGCTGACCGTGGCGTGCCTGCTCGGCAGGCTGAACTGCGAATGGAACGCCGACAATCCGTTCCGTGTTCTGGACGCGCTGATAAAGTCGCGCCCGGACGATCTGTACGCTATTGATTTCCACGCCGAAGCGACCAGTGAGAAAGCCGCGTTTGCGTATTACTTCGACGGGCGCGTGTCGGCGATCTTCGGTACGCACACCCACGTGCAAACCTCCGACGAACGCGTTCTGCCGAACGGCTGCGGATTCATCAGCGACCTCGGCATGACGGGTCCCGCACATTCCGTGCTCGGCGTAAAGGTCGAGCAGTCGGTCGCGGCGTTCCTCGGCGGCGTGCCGCAGCGCTACGAGTCGCC
>JAISVY010000092.1 GCA_031271325.1 Oscillospiraceae bacterium | reverse complement strand
ATCCCGGCGGGTACCTCCCGTATCAGCGGCAGCGCGAAATCCCGCAGGACGGGCACCTCATAAGCCAACGCGGTATCGATGATGATGTCGGCGGAGCTTTTGTACGGGGAGATATGTTTCTTCTCTCCCCGGCGCACATTCGCCCACACCTTCATGGTTTCCGCGCCGCCCCAACCCCGAAACTTGTTGTCGCGAATCAAGCGGCGGGTCAGGCGGAGCCATGTACCTTTATATACGGTGGCTTGCCCGTCGCGTACGTTAGCGCGCGCGCTGGCGTAAACCCGCCATTGTCGCCCTCCGGTTCCGCCCAGCAATTGCGGGTTCAGGGCGTGGATTCCCTCAAAAATCGCCACCTCATCCGGGCGCAGACACAGCGGATTGACGCGGTCTTCGTCGCGGCGCTGGTTGATGAAGTCGAAAACGGGCAGCAATACTTCCCTGCCCGCGATCAGATCGGCGAAATGGGCGGTCAGCAGGGAGATGTCCAGGCACTCCGGCGCTTCGTAATCTATCTCTCCCTTATGGTCACGCGGATGGGTTTCGGGATCGACGGTTTTGAAGTAGTCGTCCATACTGACCACATGCGTTCCCACGCCGATCCAACGCAGTTCCTCCGCCAGCTTGTGCGCCGTCGTCGTCTTGCCGGAGCCGCTGGGTCCCGCCAGCAGCACCACCGGTTTCTGTTTGGCGCTTGACGCAATTTTCGCGGCTGCTCGTGTCAGACGTCCGTTCAACACGTGGTCGCATTCGGCGATAAACCCGCGCGGATCCTCTTCCAGATTTTTTTGAATATCGCAAAACTCGTAATAACCGTTGCTCATCTGTTCGGTCTCCTGTATAACTCCGCAAACGCGGATAAATTGTCTTTCATTATATCACGTCTCTGAATATATTCCAACGGGTATTTGCAATGAAATAACCGTTCTATCCGGCTTCCGCCAACCCACTTGGTCACGCCGCCCGCTCCGAGCGACAAAACGGTGCAGAGTTCCTCCATCATACAGAGGTTATATAGGCACTCATACCCCGGTTTTGACCAGCCGGTATTTTCAAACCCGCCCTCGGTGAATTTTTGCCTGTAGAGGTAGTACGGATTGTATCCGGCATTTTGCAGCAACCCGTTTGCGCCGTCCAGCATCTCGGCGACGGCGGGCGCGGAACCGACCTGCATATTCTCCTGCGCAACGCGCGAACCGCGCTTCTTCGCGAGCGTATGAACCGTAATGTTTTCCGGGCACAGCGCGAGGATATTTTCCAAGCTGTCGAGAAACCGTGAATCCCCCGGCAATCCGGCGATCAAGTCTGTGTTGATGTTGGAAAACCCGGCTTTCCGAGCCAGCTCAAACGCTTCAAAAAACTGCTCCGGCGTATGTTTCCGCCCGATTGCGTCCAAAACGTTTTGGTGTAAAGCCTGCGGGTTGACGCTGATCCGCGTCACGCCGCCTTCCCGCGCGGCTTGCAGTTTCTCCGCCGTGACCGCATCGGGGCGCCCCGCCTCAAATGTATGTTCCCATAGCCCGTCAAGGGCAAATACTTCACGGAGTTTACATAACAACAATGACAACCCGTCCGGTTCAAGAATCGCGGGAGTGCCTCCGCCCCAGTAGATTGAACGAAGGCGCAACCCCAGTTCCCGTACCGTTTCCCCTGCCAGTTCAATTTCTTCGCGGAGCGTGTCAAGATATTCCCTTGTCAGTCTTCTCTCTTTTTGCACGGCGGACGACACAAAGCTGCAATAAGCGCAGCGCGTCGGGCAGAACGGGATTCCTATGTAAAGGGCAAAATCGCCCGGCTTCAACCGTTCCCGCAGAGAAGCGGCGCTTTCGGCGCAGTCCGCCGCCATTTTCGCGCGGGCGGGCGATACGTCGTACCGCCGCGACAGTTCCGCCGCGACGTTATGTCCGCCGCCGCGGATTTCAAGCGCTTTTTTAACCGGGCGCACACCGGTCAGGGCGCCCCATGGCGGCGGGGTTACGATCTGTTTCGCGGCTCTGTAAAAAGCAAACCGCAGGGCGTTGTCCGGCGAAGAGCCGGGCTGCGTCCACGCCCGCCCCCGCGCGGTTTTACCGTTATACTCAATCATCGCCGACGCGAGCCGTCCGCTTTCCGAAAGCCGCACCACCGCGCTGCCGCCGTCCCGCTTAGGGAAATAATTCAAGACCGCCTGCTCAACGGCGAACTTCCGGTTATGACCAATGAGGGTAAGCGTCACTCCCGCTTCACCGCCGTGACTCCGCTGACACGCGCCAAATCGTTGCGCAGGGAAGCGAGTTGTTCACTGCCGCCAACCTCGGCGGTTAATTTGATGACGGCGATGCCGTTTTCCGCCGTTTTGGCGAGCAGCGAGTGAATCGGCAGTTTCGAAGCGCTGAGCGCCGCCATCACATCGACAAGCAGCTGCGGGCGATCTTGCGCGGTAATGGTCAGATCGGTCTGGTAAGTCTGCATGATTTCGTCCGCCCAATGCACGGCGACCCAGCGCCCCTTCTCCCCCGCCTGACGCATTCGCAGCGCGCTCACGCAGTCGCTGCGGTGAATAGAAACGCCGTAACCGCGCGTCACGAAACCGGTGATGTCGTCGCCGGGTACGGGCAGACAGCACCGGGAGAACTTGATCAGCATATTGTCAAGGTCTTCCACGATCACGCCGGAGACGGCACGTTTGGATTTGCGCGGTTTCTCAAACAGAATCTTCTCCGACCGCTGCTTGTTCAGCTTAACCAATTCGTCGCGGAAGCGGTTGATCACGCGGTTGACGGTCAGACCGCCGTAGCCGATGGCGGAATACATATCTTCAATGCTTGAAAAGCTCATCCGTTTCAGCGCGGGTTGCAGCACATCGAGAATCGTCTGCATCGAGATGCCGGTGCGCTTTAACTCACGCTCGAAATCAGCTTTGCCCTGCGCCACGTTTTCGTCATGGCGTTCCTTCTTAAACCACTGCTTAATTTTATTCCGGGCTTCGCTGGTCTTCGCCATCTTGAGCCAATCCCGGCTGGGCCCGTGCGACGCGCCCGCGGTGATGACCTCTACGAAATCGCCGTTTTGCAGGGTATATTCCAGATTGACGATCTTACCGTTCACCCTCGCGCCCTGCATACGGTTGCCCACCGCCGAGTGAATCGCGTAAGCGAAGTCGATGACGCCCGCGCCGTTAGGCAGGTTGACCACGTCGCCTTTCGGGGTGAACACAAACACCTCGTCGGCGAACATATCAACCTTGATCGCCTTGATAAACTCTTCGGCGTCGGAATCCTGCTGCGATTCGATCAGGTTGCGCACCCAAGCCAGTTTGAGGTTGAGGTCCTTCTGATCTCCCGCAACGCCGTCTTTATACTGCCAGTGCGCCGCGATACCGTACTCCGCCGTGCGGTGCATCTCCCAAGTTCGGATCTGCACCTCAAACTGCACGCCCTCGCGCCCGATGACGGTGGTATGCAGGGATTGGTACATATTGGGCTTTGGCGTGGAGATATAGTCTTTGAACCGCCCGGGAATCGGCTTAAACAAATCGTGAATAAACCCCAGCACATTGTAGCAATCGGCCAAAGTGTCCACGATCACGCGCATCGCGTAAAGATCGTAAATCTCCTCGATCACCTTATTCTGATTGTACATCTTCCGGTAGATGCTGTAAATATGCTTGATACGCCCTTCGATAACCGCCTGTATGCCGGCCTCTTGGAGACGCGTCGAGACGGCGCTTTTTATGTGGTTTAAAAAGCCCTCGTTCTGTTCTTCGCGTTCGGCCAAATACTGCGTGATGTTCGCGTACGCGACAGGGTCAAGGTTTTTCAGCGCTAAATCCTCCAGCTCCCACTTGATTTTCTGGATACCCAGGCGGTGCGCCAGCGGTGCGTAGAGTTCCATTGTTTCCAAGGATTTTTCACGGCGTTTCTGTTCTTTCCAGTACTCGCTGGTGCGCATGTTGTGTAAGCGGTCGGCAATTTTAATTAAAATGACGCGGATATCCCGCGCCATTGCCATAAACATTTTTCGCAGATTCTCCATCTGCTGCTCTTCGATCGACGTGTATTCTACACGGGTCAGTTTGGTAACACCGTCTACCAAGTCGGCGACCGCTTGCCCAAACCGCGCTTTAATGTCTTGATAACCAAATTTCGTATCCTCAATCATGTCATGCAGCAGCGCCGCCGCGACGGAATCGGCGTCAAGATTCATGTCGGCGACGATCATCGCCGTCTCTACCGGGTGGATGATATACGGCTCGCCCGATT
Source organism: Oscillospiraceae bacterium (assembly GCA_031271325.1). Lineage (GTDB taxonomy): Bacteria > Bacillota > Clostridia > Oscillospirales > UBA929 > UBA929. The sequence goes on along the minus strand of JAISVY010000092.1, from coordinate 6,403 downwards.
TACGCAGCTGCCCTTCGTGCGCCTCGCAGGCAAGCTCAAAGACAGAGCGCAGACGCGTTCGGTCAAACGCGGCGTCCGACTGCGCCAGCCTCTCCGCCACGTTATGGTAACGCTGCTCCAAATACTCCTGATAGTTAAAAACCTCTTCCACGGCTGACACCTCCTGACAACGAACAATCGGGACACTGTAAAATCTTTTTATTCGCCGCAAGGCGAACGGCTCAAACGCTTGCGAACAGGCGGCTGTGCCACAGGAATCACCGCAGCGCGGATTTCCTCAATGGTCAGTATGCGGTTGTTCTGAGCCATCATAAAATCCCCCTTTTAGCAGCTTGGTCTTACATCTATCAGGCGTAGCTGCGGTTGCGCGTTTCCTCGGAAGCGGTTGATTTCGGCGCGGAAGGCGATGTCCAGCAGCGGGGCGTCCGGTATGGCGTTACGGTTAAACATAACGGCATTGAGCCGTATGTCACCGCGCTCAAAGATCACGCGCAGATGCTTTCCCCCGCCGATTGGCGTTACCGACACCGCGCGGATGCCGGAGATGCAAAACAACGGCGGCGAGAACCCGGCGCCGAACGGGGCGTAGTTTTCCAGCTCCAAAATGTTCTCCGTGCCGAGCCATTTGGGCTGCACCTCGGCATCAATCTCCAAGACGGTTTCCCTCGGCGTTCCGCACGACCGGATTACGGCTTGCCGGAAGGTTTCCGCCATATCCCGCCGGAGCGTAAACCCCGCCGCGCCCTCATGACCGCCGTATGCTTCCAGTAAATGCGAAAGCCCGGCAAGCAGGTCGACCAGATGGACACCCCGGGACGAACGCGCGCTGCCCCTCGCCGTCTCCCCCTCTAAGGATAGGACAAAAGCAGGCCGTTCATACCTTTCGGTCAATTTTGCCGCGACGATTCCGGTAACGCCAACCGGCCAGTTCTCGCCCATTGCCACCAGCGCCGGCGCAGACAGCTCAACTGTGGCAAGCGCTTCTTGAGTTATATCGTTTTCCTTGGCTTGTCTCAAAAGGTTTAACTCGCAAAGCGTACGCGCCAATTCCCCGGCTTCGGCGGGGTCGTCCGTCAGCAACAGTTCCAGAGCCGTATCCGCGCGTCCGACCCTTCCGGCGGCGTTGATGCGCGGAACCAGCGTATACGCCACTTTGTCGGCGGTTGCCGGGTTCACCTCAGTCTCTTTCATCAGCGCCCGCAACCCCGGATTCATCCCCATCGCTCTCAGCCCTTGCGTGATCAGCAAACGGTTTTCGCCGGTCACCGGCATAATGTCGGCAATGGTGCCGAGAGCCACCAAATCGGCGAAACGGATCAGCGGGCTGCGCCATTGCCTCTCGACCGCGCAAACCAGCTTAAACGCGACCCCAACGCCCGCGAGCCCTGTAAACGGATATGCGCTGTCCGCCCGGTGCGGGTTGATGACGGCGACGGCGTCCGGCAGGTTCTCCCGGCATTCGTGGTGATCGGTAATAATCACGTCCATCCCGAGTTGCCGCGCCGCCTGTACCTCCTCAAACGCCGTTACGCCCGTATCGACTGTGATTAGAAGAGTTGTGCCCTTATGATACAGCTCTTCCACCGTTTGCCGGCGCAATCCGTAACCGTCCCGCTCACGGTCGGGAATGATCCAAAGGCAGGTAACGCCCCAAGCACGTAAAGCGCGTACCATCACGCAAGTGGCCGTCACGCCGTCGGCATCGTAATCACCGTATACCGCAACCGTTTCGCTGCGGGATGCCGCCAACTTGATGCGCTCGACCGCCTTTTGCATATCCGGCAGCAGAAACGGGTCGTGCAGACCCTCCGGTCCCATTTTACAAAAAGCCTTGACATCCTCCGGGGTTTCCAAGCCCCGCCGCGCCAGCATCCGGGCGGCCAGCGGACCGTATCCTTCCGCTTCCAGCGCCGCGCCGGGGTTTGCGATCTCCCAACGGCTGTATGCCATCAGACCTTCTCGGTCGGGTAGTCGTCCCATGTGGACGACCAGTTCAAAGCGCCTCGGGGATAGTAAATACGGAACGCTCCGTCAACATCGTAAAACACTTTGTAAATCGGGTCGATCAGATCCGGCTTATCCCCGTTAAACCGGGCGGACACCAGTTTGCGGCATCCGTAAAACAAACCCGCGCCGACCGTCTTCACACTGCCGGGCACGGTAATCTCGGTAAGACTCCGGCAATTCCGGAAAACGTATTCATCAATCGAGGCGACGCTGTCGGGCAGCAACACCGACTTTAGATTGATGCAACCCTCAAACGCGCTCCACCCGATCGCCTCCACGCCGTAGGGAATCTCAATCTCAAGCAGGCTTGCGCAGTTTAGAAACGCGTTGCCGCCGATCAACTCCACACTGCCGGGAATCGTGACTTCGTTCAGGTTTTTACATCCCGAAAACGCGGAAACGCCGATATACACGAGGGTATCCGGCAGAGTCACACTGACAAGGTTCGTATTGTCCATAAACGCTTCTAAGCCGATCACACCGACCGGCCGTCCGTCGATCTCCGCCGGGATGGTGACGTGCGCGTCCTTCCCGTTGTATTCCGTGATCACGGCCATGCCGCTCTCGACCGTATATTTCAAGCCGCGCAAAAGCCCGTCCCCGTTCCCGTCCAAGATCGGGCGAAAAAGCAAAAACGCGGATATGGCGACGATCAACGCGGCGGTGACCGCTATAGCAATCAGTAAGCGACGCTTGTCCTTCATGACGCAACTCCCCGGCTAGCATTTTGGGTATGTTGAAAATCCGCTCCGGCTTTACCGGGCTGTTAAGCGAGCAAGCCCGCTCTTCGCCGCAGGCGCTTTTGCGATGCCGCGCCATGGGCACTCACGCCCGCGGTACCCGTTCGCAAGCGCCGCGCCCGTTCGCCTTACAGGCAAACACGCAATTTTCAACACTTCGATTTTAGCCATTGTACCATATCGGTCCGGTTATGTAAACAAATTTCTACGCGCTCTCCACCGCCCGTTGAATCTCATGCGCCAGCGCCGCAATCTCCTCCGCGTCCCTGCCCTCTACCATCACGCGCACCAGCGCCTCCGTGCCCGACGGGCGAACCAGCACCCGGCCGTCCGCACCCAGCGACTTTTCCGCTTCCGCTACGGCGGCTGACACGGCGGGGTGTTCCGCAATCTTCGCTTTGTCCTCCCACCGCACCGGTATGTTGAGCAGGACTTGCGGATATTTCGGAATTTCACTCGTGAGGCTTTGAATGCTTTCGCCGGTTTCCGCCATCGCCGAAAGCAGTTTGAGCGCGGTCAGCTGACCGTCGCCGGTGGTGGAGTGCCACAGGAAGATCAGATGCCCCGACTGCTCCCCGCCAAGCATAATCCCGCTCTTTAGCATCTCTTCGAGGACATAACGGTCGCCGACCGGCGCGCAGACGAGCCTGATACCCCGCTCCCGCGCCCAGATGTGCAGCCCAAGGTCGCTCATTACGGTCGCGACGAAGGCGGGTTCTTTTTCGTGCAACGCGCAGACCGCCATAATTTTGTCGCCGTCCACGATATTCCCGTCCGCGTCCACGCAGAGGCAGCGGTCGGCATCGCCGTCGAACGCGAAACCGACGTCGCAATGTTTCTCCGTTACGAGCGCCCGCAGCGCCTCCATATGGGTAGAACCGCATCGGTCGTTGATGTTCACGCCGTCCGGTCTGTCGTTGATCACAAACAGCTCTTTCGGGTTCATGTAGCGGAACAGCGCTTCCGCCGTCGCGGAAGCCGCGCCGTTCGCGCAGTCAAGGGCGACGCGCAAGCCCGACAAGTCAAACGTCACAGAGGATAGCAGATATTCAATATATCTCTCGGCAGCTTGCACGTACGGGCGGATACGTCCGATCCCGCCGCCGATTTTGAGCGGTTGGTTAATCAGCGATTCGATCCGGTCTTCCAGCTCATCGGAAAGTTTATAGCCGCAACCGTTGAAAAACTTAATGCCGTTGTATTCATACGGGTTGTGCGACGCGGAGATGACAACCCCCGCGTCGGCGTGATATTTTGCGAAATACGCTACGGCGGGCGTCGGAACCACCCCGGCCAGCAGAACGTCGGCTCCCGCGGACGTCACGCCCTCCGTCAGCGCCGCTTCCAGCATATCGCCGGAGACGCGGGTATCTTTCCCGATGACAATCACCGGCTTATGTCTCGTATCCTCGGTCAGAACCTCCGCCGCCGCCCGCCCGAGCCGGAACGCCAGCTCTGCGTTCAGCGTCTCGTTCACAATCCCGCGAACCCCGTCCGTTCCAAACAACCTGCCCAACCGCAACACCCCTTTATGCTATCATATGCGCCCGCTAACCGTCCATTGTCAATTGCCCGTTGTCAACCGGCATCATACCGAGGTGCCTGTACGCTTTCTCGGTTACGCAGCGTCCGCGCGGGGTACGCGCGAGGAAACCCAGCTGCATTAAAAACGGCTCGTATACGTCCTCGATCGTCACCGACTCTTCGCCGATGTTCGCGGCCAGCGTCTCCAACCCCACCGGTCCTCCCCCGAAATTGCGGATAATGGCTTCCAGCATCCGCCGGTCAACCGCGTCCAGCCCGATACCGTCGATATCCAGACGCTTCAGCGCCTCGTCGGCGACCGGGCGGGTAATCACGCCGCTTGCGCGCACCTGCGCATAATCCCGCACCCGCTTCAGAATGCGGTTCGCGATACGCGGCGTGCCGCGCGAACGCGCCGCGATCTCCCGCGCGCCGTCCGGCAGGATGTCTACCTTTAAGATGCCGGCGCTGCGGGTGACGATCTTGGTCAGTTCTTCTGTAGTGTATAAGTCAAGCCTTGTCACCATACCGAAGCGGTCGCGTAGCGGCGCGGTGATCTGACCCGCGCGTGTCGTCGCGCCGATCAGGGTAAACCTGCGTAAATCCACCCGGATCGAACGCGCCGCAGGACCTTTTCCGAGAATGATGTCGAGGGCGCAGTCCTCCATCGCCGGGTAGAGGACCTCTTCCACCGAACGGTTCAGGCGGTGTATCTCGTCGACAAACAGGATGTCCATGTCGTCGAGGTTGGTCAGCAGCGCCGCGAGGTCGCCCGCCTTCTCGATCGCGGGTCCCGACGTGATACGGATGTTCACGCCCATCTCGTTCGCGATTACACCGGCCAGCGTCGTCTTGCCCAGTCCGGGAGGTCCGTAGAGCAGCACATGGTCAAGCGGTTCCCGGCGCTTCTTTGCCGCTTCGATGAAGATGTTCAGGTTATCCTTGAGTTTCTCCTGACCGATGTATTCCGTTAAAAAACGCGGGCGCAGACCAATCTCGCCGTCGTCCTCCGAAGTCAGCGTCCGCGCCAGCAGCCGCTCTTCCTGCTCCGGCGCGGCATCCTCGCGGTCATCAAAGTCTATGGGCATATTTTCACCTCCGGCGGTCTAAGCAAATTTTTACTGGCATAATAAGGGCGATTCGCAGAGGTTTAAAGAGCGACACAATCGCCCGCTGCCCCGTAACACCGGGTGAACGCTACCGTGACATACGTTTCAGCGCCTGACGGATGATTTCCTCCACCGGCAGCGCTTCGTCCAGCCCTTTGACCGCCATCGCGGCTTCGACCGGCGAGTATCCCAGCACGCACAAAGCCGCTTGCGCTTCGGTGAACGCGCCGCCCGGTTCGGGCGCGAAACCGCCCGAGCCGCCCGCCGAAACCGCCGCCGTGTCGCGCGAGAGCTTGTCTTTCAACTCAAGGATGATGCGCTGGGCGAGTTTCTTCCCCACGCCGGGCGCGCCGGTCAGCGCTTTCTCGTCGCCCGTGATCACGGCAAGAGCCAGCTTTTCCGGCGTCCCGACCGACAGGATAGATACCGCCGCTTTCGGTCCCACGCCCGAAATCCCGATCAGCAGCCGGAAGGAAGCCAGTTCCTCCCGCGAGGCAAAGCCGTACAGCTCGCAAACCGCTTCCCGCAGGTGAAGATGGGTAAACAGACGCGCCTTCTCCCCTTTTTTGATGCGCGCGAGCGTTTGCAGCGATGTGTTGACAGCATAGGACACCCCGCCGCTGGTATCGATCACGGCAAGGTTCGGCTCGGTGTGCTCCACCGTTCCGCTGACAGCGTAGATCATAACACCCTCCTAATTGGGAGCTGCTAAATAACTCCTCTTCGACCTGAAGCACCGCACGCGCGAGTTATGTCACTCTAAAAAACCTCCCGCTTCGGCTTGCGATGCCGCGCTAAAGCGCCTGTTCGCAAGCGCTCCGCTCGTTCGCCTAGCGGCGAACATGAGGTTTTTAGAGCTTCTCACTTGACAGCTCGCTTCGCTCGGAGCAAAACGGCTTTGTCCGCAACCTCAATCTTGTTATGATTTATTCTCGATAAAATTGCTTACCGCCTGATAAAACTTCTCGCCGTCGCTGTCGGTGCCGTGAACCTCTACGGTGATCGGTTTGGAGAGATCGAGCG
>JAISVY010000051.1 GCA_031271325.1 Oscillospiraceae bacterium | reverse complement strand
ACCTCTTTTTTGCCAAATATTTTATTTTTCAATCCACAGGTTGCCCTGTGTTTGCAATGCTTACACTGGCTTTATCGCTATGTTTTTGGGGAAAGTCAAATTTTTTCCGATGGGAGCGGGTTTCAAATTCATTTATGCAAATTTTAGCAGCCTTATCAGAATGTAATCATACCGATCTTCCTGCCATTTTGCAGGATTTTTATCAATGTATTGACAAATGCGCTGATAATCGGCTTCGTTGCGGATGATGTGACCGTGAAAACGTGATTGCCATATATCGGAACGCACAAACGCGGAGGAACGCATCCTCTGCGATCTTGCCGCATTCATTGAATCGCATAACTCCGTTTACGATGGATCCGAACACACGCCGGCGCGGTCCGGCGCACAGACCGCTTTATGATCACGCTTCCAGAAGTTCCCCGTAATCCCCCAGTTCGCGCGGCGTAAGCACCTTGTCCAGTTTCGCGTACTCCAGAGAGACCGCCCGGATCAGCTCCCTCATGCCAATTTCGCCCTCTTTGGCGGCGGCCATAAACGCGGCGGTCAGCACGATATTTCGGATCGCCGAGCCGGTCAGTTCAAACGTCCCGGCCAGAAAACGCGTGTCAACGTCGTCGCGCGGCGGTATTCGGGAACTTTTCAGCACGCTTTCCCAAAGCAAACGGCGCATATCCGCGTCCGGCGCGGGGAAGTCCACCCGCACCTGCACGCGCCTCAGAAACGCAGGGTCGAGGTTGGATGTGAGGTTGGTCGCGAGCAGCGCAACGCCGCCGTAACTCTCAAAACGCTGCAAGAGATACGCCGTCTGCATATTGGCGTATTTGTCGTGGCTGTCTTTCTGCTCGCCGCGTTTGCCGAACAGCGCGTCCGCTTCGTCGAAGAACAAAATGCCCGCGCTTTTAGCCGCCTCGGTAAACACGGCTTCGAGGTTCTTCTCCGTCTCGCCGATATATTTGCTCACCAGCGCCGAGAGGTTCACCGTGTACATCTCCATATCCAGTTCCCGCGCGAGAATTTGCGCCGCCATCGTCTTGCCCGTACCGGGCGGACCTGAGAACAGCGCGCGGACGCCTGTGTTCAAGCCTTGCGGCAGCACGGTTTCACCGCAGAGAACGCGGTCGCGTATATGGCGCAGCAACTCTATCTGCCGGGGCGGCAGAATCAGGTCGTTCCATGTGTAACGCTGCCGCGTTTTTTGCGACAACTTATGCAGCTCATGCGTAAGCTGCCGCTTACACGCCGCGTGCAGGGCTGCGGCGGTTTGGCCGTTGTTGCCGGCGCCTTCTTTTATAAAGCGGCTCGCGTCCAGAATCTGCCCCACCGTGAAGCGGTAACGCGAGGCAGCCGCGCGCACCTCCGGCGTCTCCGGCAGACACGCGTTCCATACGGCCAGCCGTTCCGCGTAACCGAGAACCGGCGTTTGGAGCGGAACGGCCGTGTACCCCTCTTCCGCCGCCGGCAGAGGCTCATCCTCAAAGCAGGCGATAAACACGTTCGCGGGCTTTACGCCGCGGATCAGCGCGCCCGGCGCTGTTTTGTCTTGGGTTTCAACGTATAAAAAAGCCCCGGTGAGAACCAAGAACGCCCCGATGTCCGCGAAGTGTTCTTTGGTCACATCCTCCGGCCGGACCCGGATACAGGCGCCTCCGCACCCGTCCAGATACCTCATCAGCCAATACTTACGCCCCGAACCCTTCGCGCCGGTCAGGCAAAACATATTGCCGCGCGGTCTTTCCGCGAGTTGAAGCTCGATACGGCGCGGGATGCCGCTGTGCGCCAGCGGCGCGGGCGGCGCTCCGCCGGGTGCGAGAACGCCGCACGGTGCCGGCGGACGCGCTTCGCCCAACAGGTAATCAAACACGACCGGGCGCAGGCGCAGCCGGCCTTCCGTATCGCCGAAAAGCAGACGTACGGTCTCCTGCCGGCGCCGCCAAAGGATTTTCCAGCTTACCGCTTCTTTCGGCGAAGCGGAAAACAGCCCGAACGCCAACTTCTGCGTAAGACCTCCCAACGAGTTCAACGCGGCGTGAATTTCCGGCAGCAGTTCCGCCGCCAGCGCCAGCCTCACCGTAAAATCCAGAAACGCGTCCAGGTGCAGGGTCACGCGCAGATCGCGAAGCGTCCCGGCTTCCTCCTCGGTTTCGCCCGTCTCGGCGATGTACGCCTCCCAGGCCCCGCCGCCGTCCGGCGGGTTTTCTATACCCAACAGCGGCGCGGCGTCGGGCGAGTACGCGCACAGCGCCCAGCGCAGCGGCGACAACTGCCTGATCAGGTATTCGGTCATTCCGGCGAACCTCCTATACGGTAAACAGCACATCCGGCGGAGCGCCGGTTGTCAGCCGCGCGTGGCTCTGTTTTAAGTATTCCCGCGAGGAGGGGTCGTCCTGGCGGCGCTTCAGGATCCCCATAAACAGGGCGCGGGCTTTTTCGTATTCCGCATTGTAATAGAAGTCCACAGCCTGATTGAACGCCTCCCGTGAAGCGTCTTTCTTTTGAATCTGTTCGGGCGTATCGCCGTCGTAGAAGTCATACAGACCGCGCGTCGCGCCGCCGTCGCGAATCCGCCCGAGCTTGCGGACGCGGTAACGGGGCCCGTCTCCAAGCGCCTCAAACGCCTCCTGTTCCACCATCAGGCGGCATCCGTACAGCAGACCGGCTTTGCGGATGTCATCCGTTTTATGGGAGAAGCGCGAAAACAGCGTCATATTCAGGCGCGCGCCGTCGCCGGCCACGCCCAAAAACGAATCCGCGTACGCCAACAGAATGCTGCATTCGATCGCGCCGTACCCCCCGTCTGACGCCGATTCGTTCAGCCGGTTGACCGCCGCCAGCATGGCGAGAGCCGTATCCGCCGCTTCTCCGGGCGGGCAATCCAGCAGGGCGCGAAGCTCGCGGCTGTTGAAACGCTCCGCCACGCCGCCGTGCGCGCTCAGCACCGGCAGCAAGCGCGCGTAAAAGCGGTTCAGCGCGTCCAGATGGTCGGCATGCCGGTCAAAGCTCTCGGTCATCAGCAGTAAAAACATGGCTTTTGTCTGAATCGCGTCGGAAGCCCGCACGTCCCGGATAGACTCTTTTTGCAAAATCGAGAGCATTTCGCGCGGAACGAACCGGCTGTAACCGTCGCTGACCGCCTGTATCTCCTTGACGGCGCTCCCCACCGAAGCGGCCATGCTGTTGAACGCGCGGGCGATGTCGCCCGTCTCGTCCATATTGCGCACCGTCAAGCGCGACGTGTAATCGCCGTCCGCGATTGATACCGCGCCGCGCCGCAGTTTGCCGAGCGCACGCAGAATCACGGCAAGCACGGCGGCGAGCGCGCCGATCAGCGCCAGCAGCACGCAGAGGCAAAGGCGTATCATCTGGCTGATGACGCTTTGTATGTCGGCGGTGATTTCCCATTCCGGGGTGCTGACCTCCAGCACGCCGACCAGCGTCTCGCCGTTCAGAATCGGAATCATCAGGGAGAGCCATATGTCTTCGTCGTACTTGTCGTACTCCCGCAGGAAAACCGGAACGTTACGGCGCTCCAAAAAGGTTTCCCGCGCTTCCCCCTTCGAGAGCGTTCCGAAATACTCCATGTCCAAATTGATTACCGAGTTGTCGCAAGCCGCCGTGAAAATGCCGTCTCCGTCCACGCGATACAGCCAGTAGTTGATAAACCTCACCGAACGCCGTTCGGCGCGTCCTGCCGCGTCATACACGGCGCGTTCCTCGCTGCCCGAGCGTTCGCGGATTTTTTGGCGGAGCTGTAAAAAATATTCGGAAGAAAACGGGTCGTCCCAATTCATTTTTGCAAAACGCGCCGCGTCGATTTCGGAGGCTACCTCCCGCGCGCCGAACAGGATCGCGGAACGGACGCTGTCCGTCATCAACTCCCGTGTCTGCCGTGACGAGAGCAGGATGATCACGGCGGTTCCGGCGGCGAAAATCGGGACGATCGTGAGCGTCAGCTTCAAAATCAAACCCATCCGGCGCTTCCGCAAAATATAACGGATGCCCAGCATCAGCAGGATGAAAGCCGCCGCTTCCGGCAGGGTCGTCAAGAGAGAGACTGCCAGAAAGCGCGGCGGCACGGTGAGCGAAGAGTAGCTGTGTTCCCGCCCCGACACGAAAACGCGGTATCCTCCCTCTTTCGTGAACGCCGCCCATGTGCCGCCGTTCCGGGCGGCGAAACCGTATACATCTCGGATACCGTCCCGGAGCGTCTCAAACGACGCCGCGCCCGGGGCGAGGCGGAGGACGCTGTCTCCCTTTTCGGGATTCACAGCGAAGATATACAGCGTATCGCCCGCATGGGAGAACCGCGCTGCCGCCGTTCCGGGCGGCGGCCGGTAGATCGGTGCCCATTCTCCCGCGACAGCGCGGAATATCCGGGAATCTTGGGACAGGGCGTATAAGACGCCGCTGTCGGTGACCGTAAACTGCGACGGCGCGAACGGCAGGGGCAGGCTGCCCCGCTCCTGTAACGCCCCGCTCTCTGTGTCCGCGCGGAAGACGGTCAGTTTTTGCGTGTTCTCGTTGACATCGCAGAAATATATGCCGCCGCCCGACGCGTTTTTTATAACGGCGAGCCAGCTTTCATCGCTCTGCGGCTGTATTTCGCAGAGCGTGCGCACCGTTTTCATGTCGCAGACGGCGATGCTGTTGACGGGCTGCGTCTGCGACGCGTAGGGAAGCTCGCTGATGCTCAGATACACAAGCCCGTTATGCTCGGCGATGATGTGTACGGTTCTTTTGGGGTCGTTCTTCGAAAACGGCACAAGCGCCCGAAGCGTGCCGTCCGGCGTGATTTCCCGCAGCAGCAGCGTACCGTTTCCCCTGTCGAGGAGGTCGTAAACCGTGCCGTGTTCCGCGATCAGGCGCTCCACCGTACTGTCAACGGGACGCAGCTCCGAAAAGAGCAGCCACGCGTTAAACGCGGCAATCAGCGCCGTTACGCACAACAGAAACGCGGTGAAGCGTGGGGAGAAAAACCCGCGCCGCTTCGCTTCCCGTTTGCCCGTCTGTCCGAACCCGGAGGAACCCATACGTTACCCCCCTACCATAACTGTGACCTGCCCGGCGAATTGAATCGTGATCACGCCGCCCCACGCGCACTGGCATTTCGAGGAATCGGTCAGAGCGGGCTGTCCTCCGACCGTGACCGTTCTGGAGCCCGGCGACCACGGCGCGGCGGTGACCGGAACGCAGGGCATCGGCGTCAGCACTCCCATAGCGGCGGCGGTCGCCGCCGCCACCGCGGGGTTCGCCGCCGAGTTGCACGTCACAAACGGCAGGATGTTTACAATCGGCTTGTTGTCCATGATGTTCGCCATCGGCAGCATATTGACGGTCTTGTTGAGCGGCAGCACATTGAGCACCGAAGGCGCGGCTCCGAACGGGCATTTGAGCACCGCCCCGCCAAAAACGCCGAATCCCATACATTCACCTCACAGATTGGCATGTTGAAAATTGCCCGCTCCGGCTTGAAAGCGAAGCGTGAAACCGGCGGCGCGCCGGGGTCGTCGCGCCCTACGCTTCCTAATTGTCCATTGTCAACTGTCAATTGTACATTGCCATGAGGCGAACACGCAATTTTCAACACTTCGCAAATATATTTTTTGCACGCTCTCCCCGCGCAAAACATACAGAACCTCCGCGCCGTCCGGCACGGGAACCGCGCCGCCGCACGGGAGGGTGAAAAGCGGCAGCAGCCGGCAGCGCGAAGGGAGCACCGCTTCATCCCGCAGGATGTAACGCCCCCGCCCGCCTCCGGCGCGTAAATACACCGGCGTTTCCGCCCCGTCCGGGGCAATCGCGAGACACCGCAGACCGCTCAAATCCGCATAGTCCTCTTTGATCAGCGTAATCGTCTTTCCCGAAGAGGTCAGCGCGTAACCGCGCCCCGCTCCGTAAAACCCGATTGCCGCGCCGCCGTCCAGCGTGAAGACCCGCCCTTCCGGGGAGCGCCGGGGCAGCAGGGCGGCTCTGTAAACGCCCGCCTCGGCGGGGGGTGACAGCGTAACCCCGTGATACACATCCGACGTAACGCGCACCTCACGCGGCCGGGTCCCGGTAAACACGAAGTACCCGTCGTTTTTGGCAACCGGGCGCTGTAAAGCGTCGGCGGAGCGGACGCGCAGCGTCCTGTCGCCCGGCCAGACCGGCAGCCCCGTGGTGATGTCGTCCAAACGGACGGTCAGCGCCGCCGTTACAGAACTCATACACCCGCCGCCTCATAACGCGCCTCGCCGATGCGCGGAACGGATTTGAACCGCAGCGACGGCAGCGCAATCGGCGCGCATTGATAAAACAGGGACAGACGGTACGGCGTGCCGGAAAACTGCCATATCTTACTCACGGTGTCCTCGTCGTGCGAAAGCAGCTCCAAGCGCGGCGGCGGCACGACGGACGGCTGCATCGCGCCGGTGAACGGGACTTCGCAAACGTCGCTCCACAACTGCATCACCCGCTCCAAAACCTTGTAGTCGTCTTCAAGCCCGGACTTTTTTCCGGCATAGGAAGTGACCATCAGGTGTACGCAAGCACACAGCGGCGGCGCTTCCTTGCCGCCGTCCACCCGCAGAGAGTCGGAGAGCTGATAGCGGATGTCTTTCACAAGACGGTACGGGAACAAACCGAGCAGGCAGGTTTCGTCCGCGTCCGCCGGGGAGCGAAACCCGATCTGCCCGGGCTGAAGCAACGGCGGCAGACTGTCCCTCAACAACCCGAGCACCGCCCTCATGACATCGGTTACCACCTGTTCACCCTCTTAAAATTTTCGGGGAATCTATTTTCCGGTTTCCGGCGGCGGGGACACCCGCAGAAACAAAATCACGCCCGCCTCCGGCGGCGCGTCTTCGCCCTCCGGCGGGTTTACATCGCTTCCCCGGGATTCCGGTGGCAGCCAAAACGCCGCGACGCCGTAGCGTTCGGCACCGGTCAGAACGCCGCGCATGTCTCCCGCTCTCACGCCCCGCCCCCAATAGGCGTTGGAAAGCCCCAGCGCGAACTGCTCCGCCGCGCCCGCCGGGGTCTCTTTCAGCCCCGTTCCGTCAATGTCCGCGCCCACCACCAGCCCGCCCGCCGATGCCAAGCCGCACAGATACACCTCCGTCAGCGTTCCGGGCTGTCCGTCTCCGCCAAACGGAAAGGCGTACAGCACGCCGTTTTCTTCGTCCGCCACCAGATGGCGCTCTTCCAAAACCTGTTCTTTGTAAGCCGTGCCGTCTTCTGCCAGCGCCGACAGCACGTCGATGTAGGCAAAGCCGAACAGCGTCAGAGGGTTCAGCCTGCTCGGAGGCAGCGGTTCCGGTGTTTCCTCCGGGAAAGGGGACGGCTCGGGCGAAGGCTCCGGGGATGCAAGCGGATTGCCGTCCGCGCCGTATTCGACCCCGGCTTCCATCCGCTCGCCGTTTAGGAACTTCCCGGCAAATACGGGGTGCCCGGTTTCCGGGTTATACTCCGTCCCCTCGCCGTCAAACAGCCCGGCGGAAAACCCGCCTTCGTAACGCGCGGAGCCGCCGGAATACAGCGTCCCGGTCCCCTCGTACAACCCACCGGAAAATCCGCCCCGGTACAGGAGAACCCCGTTTTCGTACAGCGTTCCCTGCCCGTGACAGAGGTTGGCGTCAAACCCGCCTCTGTACCGCACCGAACCGTCGCGGGCGTACAGCGTGCCTTCTCCGGCGAATTGGTTCCCGACAAAGCCGCCCGCGTACAGCAGCGCCCCGTCTTCGTACAGGCGCCCCTCGCCCTCGACGGTTCCGTTCTCGACAAACCCTTCGTAGACAAGCGTTCCGTCTTCGCCAAGCAGCCGCGCCCGTCCGCTGTACCCGGCGAGGTAGGGCGAGAGGAGGGAGAATTCCGGGTGCCGCCCGTACCGCCATTGCATCACGGAGGGGTGTATGCCCAGCGCGTATACCAGTGCGGCGGCTATCAGCGCGGCGGCGAGCCAGAATAAAAAAACCAGCGAAATATACCGCGAACCGAGGTATACATACCCTTTGATTTTACGGTGCGCCATCTTCCAAAATCACCGTTCCGATCATTCTGATTGGTTCCTCCGGGGGCGGGGGAGAAATTACCGCGCGGTAAAATATAACCGCCGCCGCTATAAAACCCGCCGCAATTGCCGCCGCCGCCAGCACCGGCGCGGCGCGGGACATGACCGTTTCCCGCAGCGCTCCGGCACGGGCGCGTAAGGCCGGCGGTTCCTCCGGTTCGGGGTTGAGCGCGTCAAGCGCGTCCGCGTCCCGCAGGGCGGCGGCGTACAGCTCTTCACAGTGAAGCGCCTGCTGTCCGGTCAACAGACCGGTCAGTTCTCCTTCGCGGCCGCCGCATATCGTCCGCACCGTCTCGGCGAGATACAGGCGCGTCTTCCTCGCGTCGTGATCGGCATACCGGTTTGTAAGGGTCAGGTCATAGGTAAACCGTACTTCCCCGGTCGCGAGGGCAGTGAGGTTTTCCGGGCGGAGGATGTCGTACAGAACCGGAGCCGGCGGGTTCTGCGTGAGCAGCGCCGCGAACAGGGAGCGCAGCGCGGCGGCTCGCAGACGCGGCGGAGCGGCGGTCATGACCGTCTTCAGCGGAAGCGCGCCGTTTTCCGCCGGGTGATTGAACACGGCGCAGAACCCGTTTTCATACGGGAAGAACTCCACGAAGTCCGTGAACGCCGCGATCTCCCGATACTCCATCAGCAACGGCGTGAGTTTCTTCGCGAGCTGCGGGCTGTCGGCGAGTACAAGCAGGAATAAGCCGTCCCCTCCGCCGCGCGCCCGCGCGATCAGCCGGCGTTTGTTTCCGCAGAACCGGGCTAGCGCCGCATACTCCCGCCCGGGAGAACGAATCGTCATAACGGCGGTTTGACGACGATGTAGGCGGTTCCCGAAACCTCCGGCACAGAGGCGCTCACGGCGTGTACGGTGTACACGCCCTCTCTGTCCGGCGCGACGTAGTAACCCTCTTTCGTAACGCCGCCGCTGTCCTGCTCGCCCGCATACCACACGACATCCGCTCCCGGAAGGGCGCGTGTCTCCGCGGTGAACTGCACGCTCTCGCGGGGCGCCAGCCTGACCGAACCGGGTGTGATCAGTATCGACGGCGAGAGCGGAGCCGCTTCCGCCCAAGCGGGGTCGGTTTCCGCAACCCAAATGAACCGCAAAACCCGATCGGCGGGTTCCGCCGTCACCCGCACGCCGATCGTGAACGAGCCGTTTTCCTCGTTTGTCTTCACCGCCCACTCATATCCGCGCTCACAGAAAACCGAAGGATCGCCAAACACCGCGCCGCTGTCGGTTTGCAGACCCAGCGTGACGTAAACGCCCACCATGCCCAGCCCGTGTACGATGTCGCCCGAATAGTGCAGGGAACCGTGGCGCGCCCCTTCGGCGACGTCCACCGTCGCCCTGCCGAATACGCGCGCGGGTTGAGGCGGCGGCGCGGGTTCCTCCGGCGGCGCGGGAACGCGGGGGCGTTCCGGGAGCGGCGCTTGCCCCGCCTCCGGCGCGGCGGGCAGGCGCACCTTCTGTCCGAACGGCAGGTTTTCGATGGATTCGATCTCGTAAGCGTCCTCCCACCGCGCGAGGTGAATACGTGCCAGATACAGCCGCCACAGAGCGCCGCGTTCCAGCGCCTGCTCCAACGATTCGCCGCTCTCTGCGAGAACGCCGGTTTCCCGCGCGTCCGGTTCCTCATACCGCAGATACAGGCGCGCCGTTTCCTCTACCCGCCCGAACCGGTTTTCCTCCAGGGGCGCGTCGGCCAGCGAACGCGCCTCCTCGCAAAGCGTCTCGGCATAGTCGGCGCAAAGATATACACGCTTCGCCATGCCGTAATCGTCGCCGAAGCCGTCCAGCTCCGACAGACGCGCGATCACGGGCTTGTCTAAGACGACCTCGCGCCCCGCTCCGTCCAGCGCAAACCCCGACTCCACGGCGACCCTCACGTCGTCTAGCTTCATCACGCCCAAGCCGACCGCCACGCCGGGTCCGGTAATCAGCGCGTTCAGCAGGCGGCGCTTGTTGTTGAAGTAACGCTGTTCCGCCTCCATATCGCGCGGGGTCAGCAATTTGCCGAAATAATATTTATTGCGGGAGAGCGGAAATAGGTTCGCGTTCTCCATCGTGAGAGTCCCCCAATTTCGCAAAGTTCAGGCGGCTGTTCACGCCCAGTTCCGCCGGGGCTGCCTCGCCCAAACGCGTATTCATCCCGAGAAACGATTCCCCTCCCAGCGCCGGAACCTTATCCAGAATCCTCGCCGAGCAAGAAACCCCTGCGGGGAGGAACGAACCGAGCACCGCGCGCAGACCGGGCGCGCCCCATTCGGTTTCCGAGGCTTCCGGCGGCAGGAACAGGGAAATGTCGCCGTACCGGAAATGCCGGTCGTGTTCCGCGTCTCCGTTGATCATGCGGAAATTCTCGCAGACATACGGCCGAAAACCGGTATACACCTCCGTGAAATCCGCCAGCGCCGAAAACCTGCCTTTTTTCCGGTACAACCCCGAGATCAGCAGCGCCCGGAGGTTTTCCGCCCTCCATAACCCGATATGGGGTATGCCCATCGTCCCGGCCAGCCAGCGCAGCATCTCCGGCGAAGCGGCGCGGGGATCGAGCGAGAGGCGCTCGATTGCTTGCTCCAGTTCCAGATACGGCGCGGAAAACAGCCGCAGGAACCGGTCTAAAAAGCTCCCTTCCTCCCGATAGATTTCCGGGAGATACGGCAGAAAAGACTCCCACGCCGAGAACACCTGAACAGACGTAACCACAACCGGCGGCGCTCCTTCGGGACGGTTCAGCGCGGCGGCGGCCACGCAGTAGCGCCCGCGCACCCCGGTGAGCAGAAAATCAACGCCGTGAAACCGCCGGGATTCAATCCTTTCTTTCCGGTTCTCTGTTATTTGCGCAAACGAAAGGGAACCGCCCCCCCACGATTCGCGAACGCCCTGCGCCGCGTGTTCGCTGTCGGTCGCGATGACCTGCCAGACGACGCTTGCCCCTTCCGGCAGTTCCGCGGAGACGGCGACGCGCTGCCAAAGGTTCCCTCTCTCCTGACTGTCCATCACCGGCGTAACCAGCAGACCCTCCCCGGCGTTTTCCAGCACGATACGGTCACCGCTGCTCTCCGCGCCGGACAGCAAACAGCGTTGAAATGCCGCCTGATGGTTGTAGATGAAATAGCGGGTCACGCCGTATCCCCTCCCGCGCCGGGAATCCGCGCGCCCAGCGGGCGGACGGCGAAGTCATAGCCCGCGAGCCGGTACGGCTCCAAATGCGCGCGTATGGCGCGCCTGCGGCGCTCGGTCAGCGCTTCCCCCCGGAGCCTCACCGCGACGATCACCAGACGTTCTCCCCGCCCTTCCGGCGCGAACGCGCGAACCTCTTCCACATCCAGCCCCGGCGTTTCCCGCGTCAGCGTCTCTATGTCGCGCGCCGTGACGGCTTGCCGCCGTTCGGCGGCCATTCGGGCCAGCGTCTCGGCGGAGCTTTCTCGTTCCGCGCCGCCGGAAGCGGGTTTTTCCTGCGTAAGCGTTATGATATGTCCTCCGAAGCGCAGTTCTGTCAACAGCCCGGATGTGATGTTGCCCTCCGCGCCGCGTGTCAGCGACATCGAGGCGACGGTGACCGCGCCTTCCGGCGCAAGCCCCTGTATGCCGTCGCCGAAGCACACCGTTTCGCCGTCCAGCGCGAAATGGGTGTCGGCGGGACCGGAGAGCCGGAAATCGTCCACCCGCGTCCATATCCGCCCCTCCGGGGAACCGCGCCCGGTTACCGCGAGCGTCAGCTCATAAATCTTCTGCCCGTGCGTCTCAAGCGCGAGGCGCAGGTTCGGGAACCCCTTCGCGTCCGCCAAGACAAACGGCGTTTGCACGGTGTGCCGCTGCACAACTTGGAGCGTCACCGCCGTTCCGGGGTTTGCGGGGATTTCTGCCTCCGTCTCAAAGCGGATCTCCTCCGCCGTCACCGGCGACCCTGCCGGGATGCGCACCGGCGACCCTGTCGGCAGCGTGATGTCCGCCCTCGCGGGGCGCACCCCCAGCGGCGCGATTCCCAGCAGCGGAAAGAACGCGTCCGCCCGTTCGCTCTCCGAGAGTTGAAACCGTTGCGTTTCGGTCAGCCATACCAGCAAATCGATCAGCGTTACGCCGGGGTCGTGCGTATTGAAGTCGCTCCAATCGGGAAAAAGCCGCGCCGCGCTCATCCGGGCGCGTTCCGACAATCCGGCAAACCGCTCGTCGTCTAAATCAAACTGCCTGAGCATCCAGCACCCCGGTCAGCGGCACGACGCTCAGTTTTCCGGCGCCGAGCGGGCGGCGCGCGCCGACATACGAAAGCACATCCCGCCTGACCGCTTCGAAATCCCCTTCGCACGACACCGCCAAGCAGTCACGCCCCGGTTCAAACGTTCCGTCTTCGCCCGCGTTGCAGAAGTAACGCGCCCGGAGAACCAGCGGCGACGCCTCCAGCGCCAGCGCCTCGCAGTCCGCCGCGCTGACCGCCCGCCCGTTGTGGCAAAGTCCGGCGGTCAGCCGCCGTATCACATGCCGTTCCTCTTCTTCCGCCGCACCCCCGGCGCAGCGCGTTGGGTTCGAAACGGCGGAGATTCCGGCGAGGGGTGTGAGCAGAGAGCGGAACGCGCCGGGCGGCAGATTGGCTTCCGTGCCGGGAAATCTCGCCGATGCCGGAACGGCGTTTTCGGCTATCCCCAGCAGACGCGCCACAGGGCGCAAGCCGCCCTCAAACGCGCCGCCCTCAGGGCATACGCGCATCCAATACCCCTCGTGCCCGAAGAGGCGCGTCTTGGCGCACGGGCCGGACGTCCGGTAGGCGAGTATCCCGGATTTGGTCAACCCGTCCGTGCCGTCGTGTACGCCGAGCCGCTCCCAGCCTCCCGGAACGGCGTACTCCCAGCGCAGAGGTGACGGCCGCCGCCCGTCTATGTCAAAGAATACCGTGCCCTCGCAAAACGCCTCGCTCCACGCGAAATACACCGCTTCCGGTTCCGGCAGCGCTCCGCGCAGCGCCGCGGGGAAGGTGACCGTCCGGCGCTCCCTGTGTTCAAACACCTCGGCGGAACACAGGGGGAACTGCCCGGCGTAACGAAGGCGCAAGCCGGTTATCACCGGGGCGCGGTAGTGCCCGGTCATCCGAAACAGGTTGTTGACCGCGAGCACGCGCGCCCGGATAAACGGCGCTTCGTGCGCCCCCCAAACGGTGGGCGACATATCGCCGGGGCAGGTAAAGCGCACGGTGCAGCGCTTCGCCGGACTGTCGGAGAACATCTCCGGCTCCCCGGCGTTCAGCAGCGCCCAGCCGGTGCCGTTATAATACTCCCAGGCGATTTCGGCGATGTCGATCACGTAGTCGGGCGGGGGTTCCAGCTCCGCCGCCTTCATCAGCTTTTTCAGGCGGATCTGCACCTCCGGGTACCCCTCTATCGGGAAGTCCTCAAAGCTCAGGTGAAACGAAAGCTCGATGTCCGCGCCCGGCTT
>JAISVY010000027.1 GCA_031271325.1 Oscillospiraceae bacterium | reverse complement strand
GGCTACGCGGCGGCGGGATTCCGCTCGGTGCGCATCCCGGTGGCGTGGAGCAACTTGATGGAGGCGGACTACACCCTCCACCAACCCCTGCTCGACCGGGTGCAGCAGTTTGTGGATTGGACGCTGGAATACGGCATGACCGCCGTCGTCAACATCCACTGGGACGGCGGATGGTGGGAAGGCTTTCAGGACGAGCGCTACGAAGAGTGCATGACGAAGTACAAAGCCATCTGGACGCAGATCTGTGACCGTTTCCGCGATTACAGCGACCGCCTGATGTTCGAATCGCTGAACGAAGAGCTGAACTTTGAACAGCTCTGGAACCGCTACGCCGGTACGGAAGGCAAAGACGAAGCGTACGCCCTCGCCAACGAGATCAACCAAACCTTTGTGGACTTGGTGCGCGCGTCCGGCGGCAACAATGAAAAACGCTTTCTGCTGATCGCGGGGTACTGCACCGATGTCGCGCTCACCTGCGACCCGATGTTCGCGATGCCGGCCGATCCGCAGAATCGCTGCGCCGTCTCGGTGCACTACTATACCCCGTCCACCTTCGCGATTTTAGAGCAGAACGCGTCTTGGGGCAGAGCGCGCGAGACGTGGGGCACCGACGCCGACATCAAAGAGCTGAACGACAACATGGATCTGATGAAGACGACGTTCACCGATAAGGGCATCCCCGTCATCGTTGGGGAATATGGCGCGTCGCGCGGGAACAAGCAGCCCGGCGAGGCGAACGAGTACATCCTCGCGGTTTGCCGCGCCGTCTACGAGCGCGGGATGTGCCCGATACTGTGGGACACCGCCGGCAGCGGCGGTTACGACCGCATTATTTACGGCTTCCTCGACAGAGAGCTGGGCGACGCGTTCTTGGAAATCGCGAAGAGCTAACGGTTTTCCCGGAATTATATCACTCTAAACCCCCCCGCGATGAAATTACCGCGCAGGCGATTTCATTCCGCCGCAGCGGTTTCCACATTCTCTATCCGAGAAAAACCTCAGTTTTTCTCGGACCGGTTTCTTAGTTCTCTAAAAAAACCTGTCAGCAACGCCGAGGATTCCTCGGCAAGCAGCCCGCCGGCGACGGCGGGCTTGTGATTAAACGGATAGGAAAACAGGTCGATGACACTGCCGCAGGCTCCGGCTTTCGGGTCGTACGCGCCGAAATACAGTTCCCCGATCCGCGCGTTGATCACCGCGCCCGCGCACATCGGGCACGGCTCCAGCGTCACAAACATCGCGCAGTCCGGCAGCCGCCAAAACCCCACCGTTTCGCAGGCTTCGGAGATGGCGAGCAGTTCGGCGTGACCCAGCGCGTTCTGCGTCTTCTCGCGCGTGTTGCGCCCGCGGCCGACAATCTCACCCGCGCGGACGATCACGCAGCCGATCGGCGCTTCCCCCTCTTCGGCGGCGAGACGCGCCAGCGCCAGCGCCTCGCGCATGTATGTCTCTATTTCCAAATCGCTTCGCAGACCTCATGGGGGAAGAAGAGAGTCTCCCCATTGCTGTATTCCACGGAAAGCCAATACACTTTCGCGGCGGTTACGGAAGGGTTATTCCACACCGCTTCAAACGTATACAGGCGTTCCGCTCCCGAAACCAGGTAATCGTTGGTGCGGATATATCCCAGGTTCGCCGGGTCTCCGTTTTCGCCCAGCCGCGTTTCGTCAAATACGGGAACCCCTTCGGTGCCGTACGCTTCAAAGGCGGCGCTCACCTGGCTGATGGTATCGGTGGAGTGGTTGACAAGCCTCACGCTCAGCCTGATGTTCCCCTCCCCGTCCGGCTTCCCGACGGTTACGGAGATGATGTCTAAAACCTCGTCTTTTGCGTGTTGAATAGCCCATTCGTTAAACTGACCTTGCTCGGTGATTTCGGCGGGTCTCATCAGTTCTGTCATATAGCCGTCGTATTCTTTGTGTTTTTCTTCTTCTTTGGGGTGATCTTCTTTATATTTGAAGATCATCGCGGCCAGCGCGTTGATTTTTATTTCCCAGTCGCCGTCTTCATACCAGTTCCCGGATTTCGACACCAGATATTCCGCCTCCAGCTCGGGGCGCAATTCTTTTAATTCATAGTACAATTTTATGATCTCGGCCTCTGACGAATTCTTTGTGTTGTTTTGCAGGATGGGCACAACAATCACCACCAAGAAAACCACAAACGCAATCGATATCATCGACATCAGCGAATTGCGGCGGTTCACGATACCGCGCGGCTTAACGCTGGTGTCCCTCGGCGTGATATAGGTATCCAGACGGATACCGCAGTACGGGCACGTGTTCCGGTGCCCGATCGGAAGTTCTTTGCCGCAACGCTTGCACTGCATGCCTGTCATCCTTTTGTCCTTGTACTTAGGCGGCGGCGGTTTCGGCACGCCGCAGACCTTCCCTTTGCACGACATAAAAACGTCTCCGAAGTTTTCAATTGTGTCACTCTGAGAACCTGTTCCCATAGGTTGAAGTATCAGAGCGGCGAGCGGTTTTTTCGCCGGACTGGGAATAGGTTCTAACCCCTCGTTCAGGAATGCGGCACTTCGCCGGAGGCGGCTGACCGCAAGCGCTCCGCTGATTCGTCTGCGGCGAACGCAGGGTTTTTGAGCTTCCTTATCCAGTATACCCTAAATTACCCGTTCGGTCAAGACAAAACCTGGGCTCACTCGCGCGGCAGCTTTTTGATCCGTTTTTTCACGATGTCGGACAACAGGTCGAGAACCGGGGAACCCATATACCCCGCCAGCGCCGTCAACCCGGCCGTGAGCAGCTGTGCCGCGCCGAAGTTCTTACACAGCAGATACACGACGACGCCGACGAACATGGAGATAGCAGACCCAAAGATGAAGTATGACAACGGAACCTTCTTGTCCGCCTTCCGTTCCAGCTCCGTCATCCGCCGCACCAACCCCCCGAACGAGGCGAGGACGATATTGATCAGCATCTCGATCCAGTTAATCTGCATCGTCCGGCACCCCGTTTGCAACCGGCGCCGCCGACATCATCTTGAGCCAAACGGCATACTCTACCGCAAACAGCAGCAGCAGCCCGATCACGCTGATGG
This sequence comes from Oscillospiraceae bacterium, assembly GCA_031271325.1. Lineage (GTDB taxonomy): Bacteria > Bacillota > Clostridia > Oscillospirales > UBA929 > UBA929. The sequence continues at coordinate 641 of JAISVY010000027.1, read as the reverse complement.
GGATAATCACCCCGCTCGCGCGGAGCTGCAACTCGATCGCCTGCTTTTCAACGCACAGAAAATGCGTATAATCAATGTCCCCGCTGTAGAAATGGTGGTAATACACCAATTCCCTTTTGCCGCCGCGCTCCGGCGTGATCTCGCCTTCGCTCCGGGTATCAAACGCTTCGCCGATGAGACGCCGGTTCTCCCCGTTTTGCAGCATGTCCGAGAGATACTCCCGGTTTGGCTCCGTGCTGTGATGAATCTCCCCCTCTTCATCCAGCAAAAACGTTACAATCGCCTCTTTTTCACCCATCGACTGATTAAAATTCATAATCATGTTGGTGAACAAAACGCCGTATTCCCTGCTGGTGTACCCTTGGGCGGAAAGCGACCGAAGCTCGTTTGAGAAACTCTGCACCGACTGCACGTTGGTATCGTAGACAAACCGATAGGCGGTATCCCGGAAATATTGAACCGTGTAATTGAGAAACAGCAGCATGGCGATCAGCACAACCAGCGGAATCAGCAAAAGCAGGCGCTTCAAATGTCTCTTTTTCATAGCCGAATCTCCCCGAATATCAAATGAGCCGCACGAAAACACACGTTTCCTGTCATATGATATGCTCCGCTGCGTTCGGCTGTTACGCGTTCCGCCG
>JAISVY010000127.1 GCA_031271325.1 Oscillospiraceae bacterium | reverse complement strand
AATCGCGGAGAAGGTCATTATCCACTACCCGAACGACTGGACATACGACGCGGAGGAACTCCGTAAAATCGCCGTGTCCACAGACCCGGAGGAAAAGCGCCTGCTGTGGCACGTCTGCGATACCGGCACCCACCTGAAAAAGGAGCGGGATGTTTTCGTCCGGGACAGCGGCGCGTTCGACTACATGACGGACTACCACCAGAACGACCCGGATATGTTCGGCTACGCCGTTGAGGTGACGGGACTGGACGGGAACACCGTCAAGGGCAATATCTTCGAGGTGGGCGGCTACGCCCGATTCGCGGCGCATATCCGGGACAACGCCCTCCGTATGGACACCGTGACGCTCACCTATTCAGACGCTTGGGGCGTCAACGCCGGAAAGACCATCACGGTCAGCCGGAAAGAGTACGACAAAGACCGTCACCGCCTGATGAGCGAGAGCGGGAACGTCGTTAAGACACGCTTTAATCCTACCAGCGAAGCGGAACTCGGCGAACTCCTGCGGCAAGAACACGCGAAGCGCATGTCGCTTCCCCTCGGCAGTGCCGGGGAACTTCTGCGGAAAGTGGCGGACAGGCTGAAGGAAGTACGCCAGCCGCCGGAGCAGGCGGCAAAGCCGCCCGCCCAAAAGCGGAAGCCGTCCCTTCTGGAGCAGCTCGCGAGCGCGAGCGCGGAAGCCGCCGCCTATAACGCGCAGAGGGCGCAAAACCCATCAAAAACCAAAAACAATAGGGAGGAACTTTCATAATGAACAGCAATCTTGACATTCGGGTATACCCGATAGACGAGCCGAAAGGCAATACCCTCGCCTTCGCCAGCATCGCCATCGGCGACCTTGCGGCGATTCGCGGCGTCCGCATCGTGGACAGCACAAAGGGACTGTTTGTATCCATGCCCCAGTCGCAGAGCAACGACGGGCGCTACCATGACGTGGCGTTCCCGCTGAACGGCGATTTGCGCAAAGAAATCAACGCCGCCGTCATAGACGAGTTTGAGCGGCAGTCGAGCCTTTACCCTGAACAGCGCGGCTATGACAGGCCGGAAGCGGAGGCAGGCGGCAGGGACGCCGCCGAGGTGAAACTGGACGTAAAGGTGTACCCCATTGAGGAACCGAGGGGCAATACCCTCGCGTTCGCGAGCGTCGGCATGGACAATACCGTGGCGATACGCGGAATCCGCGTCGTGAACAGCGATAAGGGGATGTTCGTGTCCATGCCGCAGTCCAAAGACAAGGACGGGGTGCATCACGACATGGCGTTCCCGCTGTCCGGCGACTTGCGCAAAGCTGTCAGCAACGCAGTCCTCGCAGATTACCGCCAGCAAGCCGCCGAGCGCAGGCAGGGCATCGGCGAACAGCTCGCGGACGCGGGCAGGGAGGCGGCGCAGAGGAACGCCAGCGCGCCGGACAGACCCGCCGCCGCGAAGAAAGCGCCGGGATTGGGGGATTAAGCTATGGCGTTCGTGAACGTACCCAAAGACCTCAGCAAAGTCAAGACGAAGGTCGCGCTGAACCTCACGAAACGTCAGCTACTCTGTTTCGGCGCGGCGGCGGTCACGGGGATTCCGGCGTACATTTTCTCGCGCGGGGCAATCGGCAATTCGGCGGGAGCGTTACTGATGATAGCCATCATGCTCCCGCTGTTCTTCTTGGGTATCTACGAGAAAGACGGGATGCCCGCCGAGGAGATACTGCGCAATTTTCTTCGCGTCCGCTTCATATGGCCGGGGAAGCGCCCCTATGTGACCGAAAACCTCTATACAATTTTAGAGAAGGAGGGAATCCATTTTGCATCCCAAAACCAAACAGCAGCAAAAGCGGCTGTCCGCAAACGTCCGGCAGGCAAAGGCAAACAGCAAAGACGCGCGAAAGACCGCCCAAAGCGCAAATAGGAAGAAGCCGCCCGCGCCAAAAACGGGCGGCTTTTTGCAGCGGTTCTTCGGCGGCAAACTCGCAGGCGACGGTCGCCCGCCCAAGACGGCGCAGGAGAGCATACCCTACCGGGAGATGTACCGGGACGGCATCTGCCGCGTCACCGACCGGCTGTACAACAAGACCGTCGTGTTCAGCGACATCAACTACCACTTGGCGCAGAACGAGGACAAGACCGCCATCTTTGAGAACTACTGCGACTTCCTCAACTACTTCGACTCCAGCGTCAGCGTACAGTTATCGTTTATCAACCAGTACGGCAACCCGGAGGAATTTCAAAAGTCCATCGACATGCCCGACACCGGGGACGATTTTGACGGTATCCGGCGCGAATACGCCGATATGCTTCGCAATCAGCTTGCCAAAGGGAACAACGGGCTGACCAAAACGAAGTACATCACCTTCGGCATCGAGGCAGACAACCCCAAAGCAGCGAAGCTCCGTATCGAGCGTGTGGAAGCCGACGTATTGGCCAATTTCAAGACACTCGGCGTTTCGGCGCGCTCCCTTACCGGCGCGGAGCGGCTTGAAGTCCTGCACAGCCAGCTCCACCCCATACAGGGCGGCGTCGCGGACACATTCCGTTTCGACTGGAAAGACCGGGTACGGACGGGGCTGTCCGCGAAGGACTACATCGCCCCCACCAGTTTTGACTTCCGGGACGGCAAGACCTTCAAGATGGGCGGTCACTTCGGCGCGGTATCCCATCTGCAAATCCTCGCGCCGGAACTGACCGACCGTATGCTCGCGGACTTCCTTGACCTCGACACGGCGGTCACGGTGACGCTCCATATCAGGAGCATCGACCAGTCCGAAGCCATCAAGACCATCAAGCGTAAGCTCTCCGATCTGGACGCCATGAAAATCCAAGAGCAGAAGAAAGCCGTCCGCTCCGGGTACGACATGGACATTATCCCCACCGACCTCGCCACCTACGGGAACGAAGCCAAGACGCTGCTGGAGGACTTGCAGAGCCGGAATGAGCGGATGTTCCTCGTTACCGTCCTCGTCCTCAA
>JAISVY010000121.1 GCA_031271325.1 Oscillospiraceae bacterium | reverse complement strand
TGACCGCGTTCAAGAGCCTCCATTGTCAGCAGCAGCGTCATGACTTTGGTGACGCTTGCGGGGTACAGCTTTTCGTCGGCGTTTTTTTCATACAGCACGGTTCCGGTCGATTGCTCCAGAAGGATCACCGACGGCGCGGGCAAGTCCAGGGTGCCCGAAACCGCCGCCGCAGGCACATCCTCCGCCGGCACCCAATTGTCCGCAACCCCGAAGTCGTCCGCCAACCCAACCGCCGGCAAAAACGCCAGCACAAGCAAGCAGCAAAAAAATCTCCGCATGGTCATGCCTCCTATACTAGGAGCTACTGAACAGCTCTTTTTCGACCCGAAGCGCCGCAGGCGCGAGTTGTGTCACTCTAAAAACCTCCCGCTCCGGCTTGCGATGCCGCAGCATAGCTGTCTGTTCGCAAGCGCTCCGCTCGTTCGCCTAGCGGCGAACATGAGGTTTTTAGAGCTTCTCAATCACCATCTCCCCCCTATTCTATGTGCCGGGCTTGACTTTCGGACATTGAAGGGGTAAAATGGGGAAAACCTTTGAAGGGGGCGGAGCGGTTGGCGGGCGAAAAAAAGCTGGTGGAGCAGATCACGCCGCGAGACGTGGATTTTGCCGCGTGGTATACCGACGTAGTGAAAAAAGCGGAGCTGGTGGACTATTCCAGCATGAAGGGTTTTGTGGTTCTGCGCCCGTACGCGTACGCCATTTGGGAGAATATCCAGGGCATCGCCGACAGGTTGTTCAAGGAGACGGGGCATGAAAACGTCTACATGCCGCTGCTGATCCCGGAATCGCTGCTGCAAAAGGAAAAAGACCACGTCAAGGGGTTCGCCCCGGAGGTGGCGTGGGTAACGCACGGAGGATCCGAACCGCTGACCGAGCGGCTCTGCGTGCGCCCGACCTCGGAGACGCTGTTCTGCGAGCATTACGCGCACATCATCAACTCATGGCGAGACTTGCCAAAGCTCTACAATCAATGGTGCTCGGTGGTGCGCTGGGAAAAGACCACCCGCCCCTTCCTGCGCGGGCGCGAATTTTTGTGGCAGGAGGGGCACACCGCCCACGCCACCGCCGAGGAAGCGCAGGAGGAAACCCTGCGGATGCTGGATGTCTACGCCCGGATTGCCGAGGAGTTTCTGGCCATGCCGGTCATCAAGGGGCGGAAGACCGAGAGCGAAAAATTCGCCGGGGCGCTGGCCACCTACACCTTCGAGTGCATGATGCAGGACGGGAAAGCCCTGCAAAGCGGTACGACCCATTATTTTGGAGACGGGTTCGCGAAGGCGTTCGGCATCACCTATACCGATAAGGAAAATACCCTGCGCCATGTGTTCCAGACGTCGTGGGGCATCTCCACACGGATCATCGGCGGCGTCATCATGACCCACGGCGACGATTCGGGGCTGGTGCTGCCGCCCGCGATCGCGCCGGTGCAGGCGGTTGTGATTCCGGTGGCGCAGCACAAGCCGGGCGTTTTGGAGAAAGCCGCCGAGGTCGCGGATGTGTTAAAAGAAGCCGGGGTGCGTGTCAGGCTCGACAGCAGCGACCAGTCCCCCGGCTGGAAATACGCCGAATATGAGATGAAGGGCGTACCGCTCCGCCTGGAGTTGGGACCGCGCGACATCGAGGCGGGGCAGTGCGTACTCGCGCCGCGCACCGGCGGGAAGGAAACTGTTCCGCTGGAAGGGATTGCCGCCGCCGTCAAGGCCGCGTTGGATACCGTGCAGAAGACGCTGTATGACAGAGCCGCCCAAAACCTGCAAAACCGGATCACCGTCGCGCATACCCTTGAAGAAATGGCCGCCGGGACGAAGAAGGGTTTTGTCAAGACGATGTGGTGCGGCGCCGAGGAATGCGAGGACACGGTGCGCGAGGTCACCGGCGGCGTCAAGACGCGCTGCCTGCCGTTTGACCAGACGCCGGTCGGAGATGTCTGCGCCGTCTGCGGGAAGCCCGCCGGCAAGGTGCTGTACTGGGGCTACCAGTATTGACAGTGAACAGTTTACAGTGTACAGATAACAGTCAGACGGGTTCGCGCTTCGTTTTCAAGCCGGAGCGGGAGGTTTTCAGCGTGACATAACAGAAGGAGGCGAACGGCATGGAGCCGATCTTAAACAAACGATCCGGGCTTTTGGAGTTTGGGTATCAGTTTATGGATGTACCCAATCCCAACCTGTTCCGCAATATGTACCCTTATAATGAGATTCCGCGCCTGATTTTCAACCAGCGGATTGTCCCGATGAACCTCCCGGAAAAAATCTTCATTACGGACACCACCTTCCGCGACGGCCAGCAGGCGCGTTCGCCGTATTCGGTCGAACAGATCGTGCGGCTGTTTGAGCTGATTCACCGGCTGGACAACGGGCAGGGCATTGTCCGCCAATCCGAATTCTTTCTGTACACGAAAAAAGACCGGGAAGCGGTTGAGGCGTGTATGGCCAAGGGGTATGAGTTCCCTGAAATTACCTCCTGGATTCGCGCCCATATCGCGGATTTTCAGCTGGTGAAGGAGATGGGGCTGAAGGAAACCGGCATTTTGGTTTCCTGCTCGGATTACCATATTTTCAAGAAGATGAAATGGACGCGCGCCGAAGCGATGAAAAACTATCTCGCCATCGTGGACGCGGCGCTGGAAGCCGGAATCCGCCCCCGCTGCCACTTCGAGGACATCACGCGGGCGGACTTTTTCGGGTTTGTGCTGCCGTTCGCGGCGGAGTTGATGAAACGTATGCGGGATTCCGGCATTCCGGTGAAGATCCGCGCCTGCGATACGCTGGGGCTTGGCACCTCGATTCCCGGCGTCGTGCTGCCCCGCAGCGTACAGCAGATCGTCTACGGGCTGATAAACTACTCCGGCGTACCCTGCGAACTGATGGAATGGCACGGGCACAACGACTTTTACAACGCCGTGCCGAACGCCGTCACCGCGTGGCTGTATGGGTGCGCCTGTGTCAACACCTCGCTGCTCGGCATCGGGGAACGAACCGGCAATACGCCGCTGGAGGCGATGTGCGTTGAGTATTGCCAGCTCAAAGGCGGCGCGTCCGCCGGGTTGAATTTGAAAGTGATCACCGAGATCGCCGAGTATTTTGAAAATGAGCTGAATTACGAGATACCGCCCCGCACCCCCTTTGTGGGGCGCGCCTTCAACTCCACCCGCGCCGGTATCCACGCCGACGGGCTGATGAAGGATGAGGAGATATATAATATCTTCAATACGACGGATATTTTGGGGCGGCCGCCGATCGTGGTTGTCGATTCCCATTCGGGCGCGGCCGGAATTGCCGCGTGGATCAATACATATTACTCGCTGACCGAGAAGAACGCGATCGACAAACGCGACGCGCGGGTGGGTAATATTAAGGAATGGGTGGACGCGGAGTACGCCGAGGGGCGCAACACCGTGATCGGGGATATGGAGCTGGAAGAGCTGGTACACCGGTATATCCCCGAACTGCTGACGCTGCGCGAAAGTCGGAACGAGTAAAAAAACCTTGCAAAAATGTCCGCTCGGTGGTATACTGAGTGCCCGTGAATGTGGTGGGTGTGGCTCAGGTGGTTAGAGCACCAGGTTGTGGCCCTGGGGGTCGCCGGTTCGAGTCCGGTCATCCACCCCACGCGGAGGAGTATCGAAG
>JAISVY010000169.1 GCA_031271325.1 Oscillospiraceae bacterium | reverse complement strand
TGAATCTGGCCTACGGAGGCGGCTTCGGGGGAGAGCCGGACGACTCCTGCCTTCCGCAGACATTTGAGATAGAATACGTGAGGGTGTATCAATAGGGTTCCCCGAAAAACCGATGTTTTCCGGTAAGAGCGGGGAAGCCGCCCGCGCGGCGGGTTCACGCTTCGTTTTTAAGCCGGAACGGGAGGTTTTTAGAGTGACACAATCCGAGAAGCTCTAAAAACCTCATGTTCGCCGCCCTTCCAGTATACAACACCGCCGCGTTACCGTCAACGGATTCCCCGCCGACTTCCGCGGTTCTGACTGCGGAAAGCGGCGGGGAACGTTATTTAAGTTGTATTTCGCTTGGCAGCGTTGTTCCGTAAACTTACTTAATCAACTTTTTCAGACGCAGTGTGAGGATGGGAACCAGCACGACGGCAAGACCAAGTTCCAGTGCGCCGTTCACGCTGATCACCACCGAGATGATGGTCTGAAGCGTGTCACCGAGCGGGACGATGGTCTCTCCTCCGAACAAACTGATCGCGCTCAGGACAAAAACCGTGTTGGAAATTGTTCCAAGCCCCGCATATATTGCGGCACGCAGCCACAAGGGCAACTTGGTTTTCATCAGCGTCAGCCCCAGCAAAACCAGCACAACGCCGACCAATACTCTGGGAACGACAGAAATGAGCGGGTCGAGGAAGATCGCGCCCTCGATGGGATTGATCAGGAATGCGTTGATCAGGCAGGTGACACCCCAAACGGCGGAGAGGATGAGCGCCGCCGCGGGACCGAGCAGTACGCCGCCCAACAGTACGGGCAGATGCAGAGTCGTGATCGACAGTACCCCATAGGAGATATAGCCGACATAGGGGACGAAGGTCATCACGATGATGATGGCGGCGAACAGCGCGATTTGCAGGGATTTGCGGTTCTTTTCGCTTTGCATGGGAATTTCCTCCTTGCTGCTGCTCCGTTTCGGATGCAGCGCATAAATTTATGTATACGGGCTGAACCCGTTATACAACCTTGTTCTTCTGGTAAATCAGCCGCAATCCATCCAGCAGCAGCACCGGGCTGTATCGTGCCTCGCGGCGCATCTTTTGCGCGATGCGTTCGCTGAGACCGCCGGTGGCGAGCACCGTGCAGGGCGCGCCCAGTTCCTCCTCAACCCGTTCGATCAGCCCGTCCAGCATCGCGGCGGTACCGTAGACCGCGCCGGAACGCATACAATCCACCGTGTTGCTTCCGATGACGCGTTCCGGTGTTTCGATGCTGATTTTCGGCAGCTGCGCCGCCTTGGCGCTGAGCGCCTCCAGCGAGGTGTTCAGACCGGGCAGAATCGCGCCGCCGATGAACCGCCCGGCCGGGTCGAGGACGCTCATCGTGGTGGCGGTGCCCATATCGAAGATAATCAGCGGCGGTTTGTATGCCGCGAGCGCCGCGACCGCGTTGCAGACCATATCGCTGCCAAGCTGCGCCGGGTTGTCGATTCCGATGTTCAGCCCGGTCTTCAAGCCGGGACCGACGACGAACGGCTCAATCCCGCATAAAAGGCGGATGCCGTTCCGCAGGGCTTCGGTGGCAGGCCACGCGACCGAGCTCATGATTACGCCGGCAATGCTCTCCGTCTCCACGCCGCGCATCGACAGGATGTCACGCAGCAGCGCCGCCCATTCGTCGGAGGTGCGCCAGTGGGCGGTATGCACCCGCGCGGTACAGATAAGCGTCCCGCCGTCGTATACCCCTGCGAGGATGTTGGTGTTGCCCATGTCGAGGGCTAAGAGCATTAAATCATCCCCTTAAATCCTTGCTGCCGCAGCGCCTCGAACAGCGCCACGGCGACCGAGTTGGAGAGGTTCAGGCTGCGTGTATCCGGCAGCATCGGAAGCCGGAGGCAGGTATCGGGATAGGCGTCCCGTATCGCGCCGGGCAGACCGGCCGTCTCTTTGCCGAAGACCAAGCAGTCGCCGTCCTGAAAATTCGCCGTGTGGTACGGCTTTCCGGCCTTGGTCGTAAACAGCCACAGGCGTACCTGTCCGCCTATCTTCTCCAGAAACACCTCAAAACTCTCATGAACCCGGATGTCCAAACTATGCCAGTAGTCCAGTCCGGCGCGTTTGAGCTGGCGGTCGTCGGTCGAGAAGCCGAGCGGCTTGATCAGATGCAGGACAGAGCCGGTCGCCGAACAGGTACGCGCCACATTGCCGGTATTCTGCGGTATCTCCGGTTCGTGCAGGACGATGTGCATCATGCCGCGGTCTTGTTGCGGGGGAACTTATTCTCCGTGCCGCTCAGCAGCCGCTTGATATTGGCGCGGTGCAGGATGATGATCAGAATCCCCATCGCTCCGTATACGGCGACGGTGAGCCAGCCGCGCTGGAACAGCAGCCCCAAAAACGGCAGTGTGAATACGGCCGCGATCGAACCGAGCGACAGATACCGCGAGAGCAGCAGGAAAACCAGAAATACCCCGAACGCGATCGACGCCACCTGCAAATCCAGCGTGAAGAACACGGCGCAAGCCGTGAGAACCCCTTTTCCGCCTTTGAACCGGAAGAACACAGGGAAGACATGCCCGGTGATCACGCAGAACCCCGCGAGCAGCACGGCGGCGCGGGACGTGTTCCAGTCAAAACCCATCTGCGGCAGAAGCCACTGGCCGATCCACACGGCCAATACGCCCTTGCCGACATCCCAGACCGAAACGATGATTGTCCACTTGACGCCGTATGTACGCAAAACGTTGGTCGCGCCGGCGTTGCCGCTGCCGTGTTTACGGATGTCGTCACGCAAAAACGCGCGGGATGCCAGCAGCGAACCGTTGAGCGACCCTATTAAATACGCGGATGCCGCAATCAGGATCATCCGCCAGACTTCATTCACGAAAACCACCCCAATTGTAAGCCTACTACAAAAGGGGAGCGGTTGTCAAGAAAATGTTTCGGGGTTTTCAGCACCCGTCCCAACGGCAAGCGGACATATCCACCCGCCCGTCCGGCAGGAAGGGCACGCCTTCCTCTTCCAGGAACATCCGCCGCAGCTCGGCATAGCCGCCGCCGGTGACCGAGCCGTCCGCCATCACCACCCGCTGCCACGGCAACCCTTCGGGGCAGATCCGCATCGCCCGCCCAACCTCGCGCGACGAGCGGGGCCGACCTAACGCCCGCGCGATCTGCCCGTAAGAGACGACCTTGCCGCGCGGAACCTGCCCGACGATTTCATATACCTGTGCGTAAAACGGGTTTACAGGCTTGCCGTCCATAATACCACATCCTTTGCTCGCTATTATAGCGACGGTATGCGGCATCGTCAAGCTCGTACTTGCAAAAAAAGCCGAAACCTCTTATAATGTAGGTGTTTGCATATCCACGATTGGCGCGAGTTGATTACGATTTTGGAGGGGTTATTATGCTGAACCACAAAGGCACGGTCACGCTCGAAACCGAACGGCTGATACTGCGGCGGTTTGAAATATCCGACGCGGACGCGATGTTCCGCAACTGGGCAAGCGACCCGGAGGTGACAAAATATCTGACATGGCCGACGCATACAAGCCCGGATGTAAGCAAGGCCGTTATATCGAGCTGGATAGGGTTGTACTCAAACGACAATCATTATTCATGGGCGATCGTGCTGAAAGAGTTGGGGGAACCGATCGGCTCCATCGCCGCCGTGAAGCAAGCCCCGGAAACCGACATGGTTCATATCGGATATTGCATCGGCAGGGCATGGTGGCATAAAGGGTACACCTCCGAAGCTCTCTGCCGTCTTGTAAAATTCTTCTTTGAGGAAGTCGGAGCTAACCGTATAGAATCCCGGCATGACCCGCGCAACCCCAACAGCGGCAAGGTAATGCAAAAGGCAGGGTTAAAATACGAAGGGACACTGCGCCAGTCCGACAAAAACAATCAGGGCGGCTTTTGCGACGCCGCCTACTACGCCATACTGGCCGAGGATTGGTATTCCTGTAAATCCTATTGATAACAGAAGGATGAACACATCATGAAACAACGCGCGACAGCCTTTTTTTGTTCCGAATGCGGCAACGAATATGCCAAATGGGCGGGG
>JAISVY010000089.1 GCA_031271325.1 Oscillospiraceae bacterium | reverse complement strand
GACGACACCGTTTCGCAGCGCGGTGAGCACCCCGCTTTGGTCAATCGCCGCCCGCGCCGTTCGGAGCGAGGCGTCTTTGTTCGCGACAGACCATCTGACGCCCGCCTCGTCCGCGTCCGCAGGCAGTACGTTCGCCGTGAGATTCAGCGTACCGCCGGTTTCGGAAATTTCCGCCCCGCCGCCGACGGTTACGGACGTGACGGAAACCCTCTGACCGCTGATCGCGATCTCACACTCGCCGTAGATGCCGGAGCCGTCGTTGGCCGTCGCCCGAACCGTGACAGTGCCGTCGGTCACCGCCTTCAGCAGACCGCTCGCACTGATTGTCGCGCTGCCCGGTCCGTCGATTACCGACCATGTAACAGAGCTGTCCGTGGCGTCGGCGGGAGAAACCAAAGCTTCCATTTGCAGGCTTGCGCCCTTGACCGAAATCGCCGCCGTGCCGCCCGCGCCGCTTACCGTAATGCCGCTCACCAGTGTATCGGGCGTATCCTCCCAAACCGCGTACAGCGTAAGCCCGTTTTCAGGCACGATAACCGAAGCGCCCGGCGCGTAGGTGTCGCCGGAACCGTCCGCGCCGGTGTTCCATTCCTTGAAAACCTTTCCATCCGGCGGCGTCATCCCTGCCGAAGCCGCCGCTGCAGCCGCGGTTCCTACAATCGCCTCGCCGCGCGCGACGCCGCCCCCGCCGCCGTTCGCGTCGTAGGTCAGATACTGCCAGTAGTTGACCTTTGACCCCGCGCCGACTGTCGCCAAGTTCTCATCCGCCGCACCCGCGGCGACCCGATTAATAGTTGCCTCCGGCCACACGTCCACCACCGCCGCGCCGATTACATCACCAGACCAACCGCCGCCGTAGACAGCAGTGACGGTTCCCCCCTTCAGTTTGATGTTTGCGGTTCCGCCGACAATGGCGCCGTATTCACCGCCGCCGCCGATAACGTAGTCCGCATTGCCGCAGTTGTTGATAATGACCGATGTGTTACCCGTGACAGCGCCGCCGGTTCCGGTGTCGAAATCACCCAATCCGCCTCCGTAAATCCATCCAAACGAGCCGCCGTTTACGGTTACGCTTGTATTCCCGTTGATGCCGCCCAATCCGCACCCGCCGCCGCTAAGCGTTGTAAATGTTCCGCCGTTTACGGTAACCCCGGTGCCGCCGTTTACATCGGCTTGCCAGCCTCCGCCGAAGACCCACAAAAACGTGCCGCCGTCTACGGTCAGCGCGGTTGAGCCTGTAACGGCAATATCGGCATCCCCGCCCGCGCAGATTGGCTGCTCAAATACGCCGCCGCGAATTGTCATTTCCGTTCCGCCCTCAACGGTTCCGCGCCGCCCGCCGCCGAGAACTGCGCCGTGAAACATGCCGTCTTCAACGGTTATGCCGGTATCGCCCTCAACCGCGGCAAACCAACCGCCGCCGTAAACCGCGTCGTGAAACGTGCCGCCGTGAATCATCAGCTCTGTGTTTCCTCCGACAAGACCCTCTGTTTCGTTGCTGTAGTCATCGCCTCCGGCAATGACGCAACGCCCGAAAGTGCCGCCGTAAATCTCAAGGCGCGTGTCCTCTTCCACCATACTGCTTATGCCGCCGGCGGCGGCAAAGCCGTAAGTCCCGCTTTCACTGGCGTCTTCACCTATTGTAAGGCGCGCCGCGCCGACACTGCCGTAGTTGTTCCCGCCGCCGTACACAGTATCTACAGCGCTGTTCACTACGCTGACATTGGCTGTGCCTTCTACATTGGCGTAGTTTTCCCCGCCTCCGTATACGCGCTCAATTTCGGAGTTTTTGACGGTCACATATGTATCCCCGGCGACATCCGAGTCATAGCCGCCACCGATAACGATCCGTATTTCGGAGTTTTCAACCAGAACGCCGGTATCTCCGGTCACATTCGCGCCAAACCCTCCGCCGAATACGACAGTGCCATACAAATTGCTGTTGGTAACTGCCACCGACGCGCGACCCGACACCGGCGCGTTGTTGCCGCCGCCGTAAACGGTTCCGCTGATATTGCCGCCGCTGATAAAAACCGATGTATTGCCCGCGATTGCGGCAGGTGCCGCAGGGGGATCGTCCGGTCCTAACGGCGCAGCTTCACCGCCCGAGCCGCCGAAAACGGAATCCGCCTCGCCGCCCTCAATTCTGACAACCGTGCTGCCGGTTATCGTGCCTGCCAGACTCCCGCCGTAGACTGACCAAAGCGTTCCGCTCTCCACGGTCACCGAGGTGTCGCCGTTGTGGTCGCCGCTCTCCCAGCCGCCGTAGATGTCATAGTAGAACAGGTCGGTTGCGCCGCTGAGCAGATTGCCGCCTGTATCGTAGACGCTGGTAATCCAGCCATTCTCTCTGACGACGATTGGCGTACCCTCGGCGAAAAACCGCCAGTTTCCTTCGTCAACATGTGCGGCAAACGTTTTTACCGGCGCAGACTGTCTCGGGTCGTACCGCGTAACCGTGTCATCCGAATGGCTCGCGGCGGGCGCTTTGGCTCCGCTGTTTTGCCTCACCGCCGCTTCCGCCGCCGGAGCCGCGCCAAGCGCCAAGAGCGCCGCGAGCATAAGGCCGAGGATCCTTTTACCGCGTGTTTTCATCTTGTCCTGTCTCATTTCGTTGACCTCCCAAAACCCCGACGCGCGAGTGCAGACTGAAGATATAGTCGTGCAGCCATGCGCCGTTTTGCCCCGCAAGTTCGAAAAACTTCACAAAATTGCGATTTTGCTCCAGTTTTCCTCACTTGACAACTCGCTTCGCTCGGAGCATAACGGCTTTGTCTGCAACCTCAGCCCCGAAGCACGGGTATTCTATGACCTCATTTTGCGCCCGGCAGCCCGCAAAATCAACCCCGCTTGCAGAATTGACACGTTTTTTGCATAATTGGCAGCTGCTTCCCGCAATCCTCAAAAAAAGGAGGCCCCCGAACAGGGAGCCTTCCTCTTTCGCGCCGTAAGCACTTGGCTTCGGTACATTTGACGGCTTTTTGCCGCGTTGATTGTCAAATTGGTCGATAAGACCTTTTTGGCCGTACGCCGCCGCTTTAACCATTCACCTAAACGAACTTTTTATTTCGTCAGAAAAGCCTTGCTGTGGTTTGTCCGTGGTACCGGTCTGAAAGCGTCTCTCACCGTCCGTCAGTATTGTTACCCGCGCGGCGCAAATTATCGGCGGTAACTTTTTCTTGTTTCTGTCCCCATCCTATTCCTCCCGCGTATCCCTTTGCCCGGCGGTTTTTTGAGAAGTAAGAACCTATTCCCATAAGTGGAAGTACCAGAGCGGCGGCGGATACGAAAGTTCTGACCTATTTGCCTTTTCCTTGCAGCGCTTGATACTTGGCGATCAGCGCAGCCTGCTCCGCAATCACCGCGTCCTTTTCCGAAACTACAATTTGCCACTTTGCGGCTTCGACCTCTGCGGCATGGTGCAGCGCGGACGCTTCATTGTGCCGGGCGCGGGAGCGCAAGCGCTCGATCTCTTTGAACTCATCGGTAGCCGCAACGTGGCGGTATGCCCCGATAGCTTCTTTCATCACCGACACCTCCAATGCCTCGATTTTCGCTAAATCTTCTTCCGTTTCCGCTGTCGACCATTAGGATAATACGCACGAACGAAAACTTTAGAGCATGTGATTGAAATTCTTATTCGGTATGTTTGGCAAAATACCGGTCTTCTTGCCATTTTGCCGGGTTTTCATCGATGTATTGACAAATACGCTGATAATCGGCTTCGTTGCGGATGATGTGATCGTGAAAACGTGATTGCCATATATCGGAACGCATAAACGCGGCGGAACGCATGAATGCGTTCCCTACGGAGCGCGTTACCCCTGCCTTGTATTGACCGATTATATTCGGAATATCGGATTTCGTAGGGAACGGATTTATCCGTTCCGTCAGACAGACACCTTGCTCCGTCCGACAGTCATTTCGTTCCGCCTGTCGGATAACAACGATGATATGAATATGATTCGGCATAACGACATAGCGGTCTATTTGAACGTTGCCATAATGTGAAGGGATTTTCAATAATTCATCCTCTGCGATCTTACCGCATTCATTGAATCGCATAACTCCGTTTACGATGGATCCGAACACATCATAACGATATTTCGTGCATATGGTAATAAAATAACATCCGGTTTGCGAATAGTCATAACCCTTAAGTCGAATCCTCTTTCTTACGGGTAACCCCATTTCATCACCACGTCAAATATAAAATACTCTTTGCCGCGCTCATCTTCCGCGACCAACGCAGAAAAGGATGGTACAGCACACTCAGTATAGCACAACCGCCTCGCCTGTTCAAGCCGTTTTGTGCGGGACAGGCTGTCTGATTTTGGTGTGCCGCTCCCGTCACGTGTACCAGCGCGAACAAGCTACCGCCGGCCTTGCCCGGTATGCCGCTTCCCGCGCCGCCAGAGCAACCGCCCCAAAATCAGCAGCATTGCGAGCGCGGCGACGAGGGTGACGCTCAGCGCGGCGGCGAGGGTGTCCCAGAAGCGCAGGCGGGCGATCGTCTCTACCTGTTCGGCGATGGTTTCGGTCACCGGCACCTCCAGACCGACCAAGTTGGTCAGCAGAAAGGCATAGACGGCGGATAACGCGCCGTGCAGGAGTTTTCCGGCGATATAGGTGCGCGGCGACAGACCGCTCTGCCCGATGAACGAGAGCACCTGACAATGCACCGACAGCCCGGCCCAGCCCAACATAAACGCTGCCATCGCCATCCGCCCGGCGAGTTTGACCGCCGCGCCGCCCTGCAGCGAGAACAGGCCGGAGGTGATCTCAATCAACCCGGTAAGCAGGTTTTGCGCGGATTCTTTTGACAGCCCCAGCGGCTCGAATATCACGGATAAACCGTTGGCTACCGTCGGCAGAATGCCGCTGGTGTAGAGCAAACGTATCGCCGCCGTGAAAAAGATGACGAACGAGGAGATATAAAAAACCGACGCGAACGAAGACTTTACCGAACGTGTAAACGCGTCGCTCAACGAAGGGAGGCGCTGCGGCGGCGGCAGACGCGCGCTTGCGCTGTCGTTTCCCTTCCCTTTGTAAAATCGGAACAGCACCCCCACCGTCACCGATGCCGCCGTGTGGGTTAGGAAGAGCAGCCATCCGGCGCGTGTCGAGCCGAGAATCCCCACCCCGGCGGCACCTAAAATAAATGCGGGACCCGAATTGTTGCAGAACGCCAACAGGCGTTCCGCCTCCGCTTTCGTGCATTGCCGTTTTTCGTAGAGGGAGATGGCGCAGCGCGCCCCTATAGGGTAGCCGCCGATGAAACCCAGTACCACCGCCGCCGCGCTGGCTCCGCTTACCTTGAACAGCGGGCGCATGACCGGTTCCAGCACCCGCCCTATTCGGTGCGCCAGCCCCAGCTCGATCGTCAGCGAGCTGAGTACGAAGAAGGGGAAGAGCGACGGGATGATGACGTCGATGCAAATATATAAACCTTCCCGCGCCGCTTCCGAGGTCGTCTTCGGCGCCACCAGCAGACCCGCCGCGGCCAGCGCCAGCGCCAGGCCAATCAGCAGGTCGGTCAGCCACCGGCGGCGCAGAATCCGGGTCACGGCTCATCCCCCCCTCGCGTAACAATATGCAGGCGGGGCGGGGTTATGAGTGGTTTTACGGGAGAATGCAAGAGAACGCCGCTCCCGGCTGGGGGGAGCGGCGGGGGTGAGGCGGGCAGAGCAGCAAGCGAGAAGAAGCCGCCCGGTGTCACGGGCAGCTTCTTTCGGATAGAGATCTGTGGGAGTATATTCGCTCCACAGGCACGGCTGTCCGCGCCCCTGTTTCGGCTTCCGCGCCCATACCCAGATATGGCGCGCTATCCGACCTCCTAAAACCAAACCGTTCAAAGGGATAATTCTCAAT
>JAISVY010000182.1 GCA_031271325.1 Oscillospiraceae bacterium | reverse complement strand
TTATAGCCATGTGAGAACGCATTTTGGCGACGGGCTTTGCTACCCGGTTTTGGATTTTCTGGGATAGGGCAGGTTCTCCCTCAGCTCATTTTGAGTATCTCCCTCCGAAGCCGCGAGATGATCTTCTTCTCCAGACGCGAGATATACGACTGCGAAATCCCCATCATATCGGCGACCTCTTTCTGCGTCTTCTCCGCCGCGCCGTCCAAACCGAAGCGCATAGTAATAATTTCCTTCTCCCGCTCATTGAGGCGGGAGATCGCTTTTCGCAGCATTTCGCGGTCGGCGTCATCCTCCACCGGGCGCTGTACGCTGTCCGGCTCGGTGCCGAGGATGTCGGAGAGCAGCAGCTCGTTCCCGTCCCAATCGGCGTTCAGCGGCTCGTCGAAACTGATCTCGCCCCGCTGTGAAGACGTTTTTCGCAAAAACATCAGGATTTCGTTCTCGATACACCGCGAGGCATACGTCGCGAGCTTGATATTGCGGTCGAATTTAAACGTATTGATCGCCTTGATCAGCCCGATCGTGCCGATCGAGATCAAGTCCTCCACATAGATGCCGGTGTTTTCAAACCGCCGCGCGATATAAACCACCAAGCGGAGGTTGCGCTCGATCAGCACGCTCCGCGCGCCCTGCTGCCCTTCGCTGAAACGGCGCAGCAGCACGCTTTCCTCATCCGACGTCAGCGGCGGCGGCAGCGTATCCGAGCCGCATATATACAGGATCCTGCCGGGACGCGAAACACCCAGGCGGGCAAAAATTTTGTGGAGCGCGATATAGAGCCGCAAACGCAGTTTCCTCATAGCCAAATCTCCCTTAGTTCTCTATTGATATAAGCCCTTCGACACCCGCGCCGGCAGACAGGGGCGTCGGCGACAGACCGATATAGCAGCCCCTCAGCTTTCGCAGCTGCGTTCCTCCGCGCGCCTCCGCGCTGTCTGGCCGGAAAGCCAGCAAAAAACCGCAGTCCGTTCCCACCGCCCGGTAGGGAATCAGGCGGAACCGCGCTTCCGAAAGCGCCGTCAGCAGCTTTGCCGGGTCGTTCAGCAGTTCCGGCGTAACCAGCGCCGCCAGCGCGGGCGGCAGCAGCGGCAGCGCCGCTTCGCGGTCAAGGATGATCACTTCCGCGCCGCTGAGCGGTTCGATCAGGGTATGCCCGCTGTCGCGCAGCACCTTCACGCTGATCTGCCGGCCGTCCCAACAGGCGGAAAACTCCGCCGTTTCTTTCGCCCCGTGCCGTCCCATATGCCGGAATACCAGCGTCAAGACACCGTAGCTCAACCCGGCTGTCAGGAAAAGCGTCTTAAAGTCGATCGGCACATACGGCGTCCCTCCGGTGTCGGGGACACCCGCGAGCAGCCCGATTGCAAGTACCGCGCCGCCCAAAAGGAACGAAACGGCTATAAACGTCACCCCCAGCCGCGCAAGCCGCGAGATTTTGCGCACGCCAAACGCGATCAGCGCCATCAACGCGCAGGACGCGGCTTTCCAAACCCGCCCGCTCAGGAAGTAGAATCCCGGAAGCCACACCGCGACGGCGTACGCCGCGCCGAGCAGCGCGGCAAGCGCGAGACGCAGCCGGCGGAACGGCGTTCCGTTGATCCTCGCCGATGCCAGCAGCAGCAGGTAGTTGATGATGAAGTTCAACAGCGCGAGCGAGTCTATGTACACAACCATACGCAACCTCCGGAGGCGACAGATAACAGTTGGGACGGGGAAGCGTCATCCGCAATGCGCGTATGTCATCTGCACACTGATATTATAGTCAAGCTTGTATGTCATTTTCTGTCAATTAGGGAAGGCTGTACATATCTTCCTTTTTGTTTGTGAATAATACCGTCACAGTCTTAAGCGAAGGAGGAATCATCATGACATCCAAAGAACTGACGGCTCTGCAGGATCAGATTTCGGACGAAGGTGTGGTCGCGAAAAAATACCGCACGATGGCCAAACAATGCACCGACCCAACCATCAAAAAAAAGTTTGAAAGCATCGCGACGCGTCATCAGCGGCATTTTGACACACTGATGTCCCATTTGAAACCGTAAACGCGGTGCTATCTTGAATTTCTTAGGAAGACATTGAATTGAGAAGCAGTACAAGGAGGAATCACCCATGAGCAAACCCACCCAGGGCACCCTCGGAGACAAGGAAATGGTCTTCGACTCCCTTTCCACCCAACGGCATATCACCTCGAATTACAATACCCGCGCCGGTGAATGCAAAGACATCGAACTGCGGGACACCTTCCTGAGTATCTTAAAAGAAGAACACGCCATCCAGAGCGAACTGTTCGACGAATCGTTTTCCCGCGGATGGTACCCGGTCAAGGAAGCCCCCGCTTCCGAAATCAACGCCGCCCGTACGATGCTGACGCAATAACAAAAAGACCCGCTCCCCCGCCGAACAGCTGTGAGGTTCACAAGGAGCGCAACAGGCAAAAAGGGGCTGTTCAGCAGGAGTTTGCAAAAAAACCGCTGAACAGCCCCATATATTTTAGGGATTCCTAAATCCGCGCCGCGCCCCGTTCACGGATACGCGCGGCGACGCAGCCGCCGAACGCGGCGGTCATGGCTGATTGATACGCAGCCGCCATATCGTCCGGTACGAACGCCTGAATCGTACCCGCAAAACCGCCGCCGTGTACACGCTGCGCACCCCGCCCTTTGAGCAGTGTCTCGGAATACGCCAGCGCCACGCCCAAACTCTGCCGGGTTCCGCTCACCACATTTTGCAGGTACATAAACGAAGAGCGCCCCGAAGCGTTCACCAAATCCAGAAACGCCGCGACATCGCCGCGGCGCAGCGCTTCGGCTTCGGCGGCGGCGCGTTCGTTCTCGGTAAGAAAATGGTAGGCGCGCAATGCCGCGCGTTCGGGGATCGCCAACCCCGGCATCGCACGGAAAAACTCTTCCGGCGGCACACCGCGCAGGGTCTCTTTGCCGAACGCGAGCGCCGCCATCTTCATTTCACGCGGGATAGCGGCGTATTCGTCGCTCAGCCCGGCATGGCTCCCGATCGGACCGGCAATAAAGAGAGTGTACCCCTGAAAGTCACTCTTGACCGTCTGCACGCGGGGAGACTCGGGGTTTTCAAAGTCGATCAGCGACAACCCGCCAAGCGCGCCCGCCATCTGGTCCATCAACCCGGAGGGTTTTTGCCAAAACACATTTTCGGCATACCGCCCGATTTTCGCCATCTCAACCGGCTCCGGCACAACGCCGCCGTATAAGTCGCCGAGGATCAGGCAAATTAGGTTCTCAAACGCCGCCGACGACGACAGTCCCGACCCCGGCGGCACTTCCGACGAAGTGACTGCGTCGAACCCGCCTACCGGAAGCCCCCGCTGCCGGAAAGCGTCACATATCCCGAGAATCAGCCTGTCGGCGGAGTTTTTTGAGTCCTCCGGCTTGTCTAAGTCCACCCGGTTGGGCGCAAACCCCGCCGAACGCACACGGATCACGTTCTCGTCATTCTTCCGCGCCAGCGCGATGGTATCAAGATGAATCGCGCCGGCCAGCACGCGACCGTTGTTGTGGTCTGTGTGGTTGCCGCCGATTTCCGTCCGTCCGGGCGACGAATAGAGCCTCACCTCACCCTCGCGGGACGCCTCCCACAAGGCGTTCAGGCGCTCAAAGCGGGAAACCGCCGCGCCAACGTCCGGGTACAGTGCCGAAAGCGCTTGATGATAAGCTCCCGTACGAAGCATATCCCGTAACTCTCTCACGGCTTTACCACAAAGACGGCGGGTAAACCCCGTTTTGCCGCAGCCTTCCGATTGCCTGCAAAACAGACGGCAGGTCTTCCCGGTAGGTCACGCCGAACCAACTGTCTTCGCTCTCCAAAACCCGCAGGGTCACCTGCCCGCCGCTCACCAACTCCCCGACTCTCTTCGGCAAGTAAAATTCATCCTTCAGCGTGCCGGGATTGTCCGAAAGAAACGTCTCAAAGCCCTCCTCCAAATACCGAAAGACATCCGGCAAAAACCCAAACAGCTGCATCGACACAATCACGTTCACCGGCAGGGAAACCCAAGTCTTCCCGTCTTCGGTATACGCCGCTCCGTCTGCGGTTTTCACAATTTGCGTGCGTTCGGTCAGCGTCTGTAAAAAACCGTCTTTAATGCCGCAGATGCCGCGCGCCACGCTGCCGTGCTCGGAGAGCGTGTTGCCCAACCGGTAACCCACCATCGCGTACCCTTCCGGCGACGCGCTTAAAAAACGCGACATCGCGATAAACGCGTTTCTCCCATAATAGTCGTCGGCGTTGATCACGGCGAACGGGGTGTCTACGGCGTGACGCGCGGCAAGCACCGCCTGCCCCGTACCCCACGGCTTCTCCCTGCCCTCCGGAGGCTTCCGCCCGCCGGGCAGATCGTCCAGCTCTTGGTACACATACGTTATGCCGGTCTGGCGGCGCAGACGCGCCCCGACGGCTTCCTCAAAATCACGCTCGATTTCTTTTTTGATCACCACGACGATCTTGCCGAATCCCGCCCGCAGCGCGTCATACACCGAAAAATCCAGCAGCGCTTCGCCGCGTTCGGTAACCGGCGTCATTTGCTTCGCGCCGCCAAACCGGCTTCCCATCCCCGCCGCCATGATCACCAAGGTCGGTTGCACAGGCATTCCCCTTTACAGCTTTCCCCCGCCAAAGGCGGGGGAAATGTTTTCGCGCTTCTATTTTTTGTTAAAGATTCTAAAGATTGATTCAAACGGGTCTTCCTCGGGCGGCTCCTCCTTCGGAGGCGGTGCCGCCGGGAACGAAGTGACCGCCGCCGCCGCCGGCTCGGTGACTTGCGGCTTCGGTGCGGCGCTCACGGCGGCCGAGCCGGAAAACAGGCTGCCTTCGTCGTGCAGCATGGAGCCTTCGTCAAATCCGGTGGCGATCACGATCACGCGGATCTCGTCGTCCATCGATTCGTCGATCGCCGCGCCGAAGATGATGTTCGCGTCGTGGTGTACGGCGCTCTTGACCATATTGGCGGCCAGCTCGACATCGTCCAGCGCGAGGTCTGCGTCGCCCGTGATGTTGATGATTACTCCCTTCGCGCCGTTGATCGTCGTTTCAAGCAGCGGGCTTTGGATGGCCTGGCGGCTGGCTTCCTCGGCTTTGGCTTTGCCGCTCGCCCGCCCGACGCCGATGTGGGCGTAGCCCGCGTCGCGCATGATCGAGCTGACGTCGGCGAAGTCGAGGTTGATCAGCTGCGTGGTGTTGATCAGGTCGGAAATGCTCTGCACCGATTGCTTGAGCACGTCGTCGGCGATTTTGAAGCCGGTGGCAAACGAAATCTTTTCGTTGCTGACCAGTTTTAAGCGCTCGTTCGGGATTACGATCAGCGAATCGACGCGGCTCCGCAGCTCCTCGATACCCGCCTCCGCCTGTTTCATGCGGTGAGGTCCTTCGAAGTGAAACGGCTTGGTGACAATGCCGATCGTAAGGATCTGCTGTTCCCGCGCAATGTCGGCCACAATCGGCGCGGCTCCTGTGCCGGTGCCGCCGCCCATCCCGGCCGAGATGAATACCATATCGGTGCCGGTCAGGAGTTTGGCCATGTCCTGACGGCTCTCCTCCATCGACTTGCGCCCGATTTCGGGGTTGGAACCGGCGCCTTTGCCGCCTGTTTGCTTTTCGCCGATCTGGAGCTTGTGGGTCGCTCTTGTCTTGACAAGCGCCTGGCGGTCGGTATTGACAGCCACCATTTCCGCGCTTGTGACGCCCGCTTCCATCATACGGTTAACGACGTTGTTCCCGCCGCCGCCGATACCGACAACCTTGATCGATACGACGCTCTCACTGCCGTTATCCAGTTCAAAAGCCATACTTTTACCCCCTGCGGTCTTTTGTATGTGTAAATCTTAATGCTTTACTCGCGTTACATTTGCCTGTCCGCGCTTTTCCTTATTGTATTCTTTATTCCTATAGATGTCAAGGAAAATTTACCTCTCCCTATTTACCGCGCGTCCGGCACGAAACGCGAGGGCTGCCCGTCGGCTACCGGCGCGAGGTACAGCGTTCCGGGACCTTCGATCTGCTCCAGCGCCAACACCATTGTTTGCAGTTTTCTCTCGATCATGTCGGGTGTGCCCAACTCGACCTTGCAGACTTCATGGGTAAAGCGTAAGTTTGAGAGTTGGGTAACGTCCACGTCGCTCACACCTTCCCAGAGTTCGTGTGTCTGCAGCGCGCGCAAAAGTTCCAGCATCGGTTCGCGTTTGGCTTTGTGCTCGTCGGGAAAATTGATTTCGTCCCCGGACAGCGGGGACGAGAGTGTTACCCCCCTGACCACCGGCAGCTTTGGGGGGGTCAGCACAGCCACCGATTCCAGCAGGGTTCCCTGCGTGTCAAAGAGCCAGTATAAACCCCGGTTTTCGATCATCCCCGCCGGAGCGGATTCGGTGAGGTGGATGATCACCGTTCCCGGCAGATCACGGGAGATGCGTACCTTCTTGATATAGGGCAGCTTGGCGAGAATGCTCCGCGCGGCGCTGATTTTGTTGATCAGGAATATATTGTCGCCGGAATGAATCCCGCTTAACGCGGCTACCTCTTGCTCGGTATACGCCGCGGTGCCCTCCACCAAAATCTCTTTGACTTTGAAAAACAGACCGGACGACAGCACAAACGCGATAATCAGCGCAACGACGATAAAGAAGACCAGCAAAAAGCTGTATCTCCTCCGCTTCTTCGGCATACGCCCAGCCTCCTTTGTAGGGTCGTGATTCGTCCCGACCGCGCACTACGTCCGTCTGATCTCCGCGCCCATCGACGCCAGCGTGTCTTCGAGCTTGTCATATCCTCTGTCGATATGCTCCAAGCCGCTGACCTCGCTCGTGCCTTCCGCCGCCAGCGCGGCCACGACCAGCGACGCGCCGCTGCGCAAATCGGTCGCCGCGACTGTCGCGCCGCTCAGTTTGGGCACGCCGTGAATCACCGCTGTTTTATCCATTACGTCGATCTTCGCGCCCATCCTGATCAGCTCGGACACATGATTGTAGCGGTGTTCAAACATGGTTTCCCGGAACACCGTCATCCCGTCGGCGATACACGCGACCGACATGACGACCGGCTGCGCGTCGGTCGGAAAACCCGGATGCGGCGCGGTTCGGATATGCCCCATCGACTTCGGCCGCCGGGTGGCGCGGATCCGTACCGAGGACGCGCCTTCCACGCCGATGATACAGCCCGCGTTGCTCAGTTCGGTCAGCACCGCCGAGATGTCGCTGGTACGGATGTCGTTGAGCAGAGCGTCGCCGCCCGCCGCCGCGACCGCCGACAGCAGCGTCGCCGCCGCGATACGGTCGGGGATGACGCGGTGTTCCGCGCCGTGCAGCGTTTCCACGCCCTCTATGGTTACAAACGAGCTGCCCGCGCCGGATACCCGGCCGCCCATCGCGTTGATAAACGCCTGCAAATCCTCGATCTCCGGTTCCCGCGCGGCATTGATGATGCGGGTATGCCCCTGCGCCTTCGCCGCCGCCAGCATGATGTTTTCCGTCGCTCCCACGCTCGGAATTTCCAGCGTGATTTCGCAGCCTACCAATTCCGTGGCGCTGCAAAAGATATTCCCGCCCTCTTCGCGTATCTTCGCGCCCATCTGCCGCAGCGCCGCGAGGTGCAAACCGATCGGTCTCGGCCCCAAATCACAGCCGCCCGGTCTGCTCAAAACGGCTTCGCCGGTGCGCGAGAGGATCGAGCCCATGAAGATCACCGACGAACGCATCTTGCGCATCAGGGAGTCGGGAATCTCGTTGCCCGACATGTCCGCCGCCGACACCGACACGTTGCCGTCCTTGTCCTGTTCGGCGTTACAGCCCAAATGCCGCAAAATGCGGATGGTATACTCCACGTCCAGCAAGCCGGGGCAATTGTGAATCACACACGGTTCCCTGCTCAGGATGGTAGCCGCGAGAATGGGCAGTACGCTGTTTTTCGCGCCCTGTACGCGGACGCTCCCGCTCAGCGGTTTACCGCCGGAGATTGATAGCGCGTTCATGCCGTTTTCCTCCGAATCTGTCACAGATACGCTATACTATGAGAGATTCGTTTGCCTTGTTACGGTTTTACGCGTTTTTCCAATAATTCGACAATCCGCTCCGCCGAATCGGGCACGGCGAACGCCTTCATCCGCGCCCCCATTTTCTCCCTCCTGACGCGGTCTTCCAACAGCTCTTTTACCGCCGCCAGAAGCGTTTCCGCCGTCAGCCCCGCTTCGGGCAGAACCATCGCCGCGCCCCCCAGAATCTTGGCGTTGGCCGTTTGGTGATCGGCCGTGACATTCGGACTTGGGATAATAATCGCCGCTTTCCCCGCCGCCGCGAGTTCCGCCAGCGTAGACGCGCCGCCGCGGCATATGATCAGGTCTGCCGCCGCGCAGGCGCACGCCATGTTGTGGATGTAGTCTACCAGACGCAGCCCCGAAGCGCCGTCAAAGGTCAACCCCCGCGCCGCCGCCTCTTTCACAAGCGCGTCATACCGTTTGGGCCCGGCGGCGTGGATATGCTGAAACGCGCCGCCGTTTCGCGCCATCATGTCCAGTATCAGGCGGTTCATCTCCCCCGCTCCCTGCGACCCGAGGATACTGACGACCGCGGGGCGGGTATCCAGGCGCATCTCTTCCCGCGCCAAAGCCCGGTCGCACGAAAAAAATTCGGGGCGCACCGGGGTTCCGACAACATATACCTTTTCCGGGTCGGGATACGCCGCCCGGCAGGCTTCCATCCCCACCAACACGGCGTCGGCGCGTTTCGCGATCAGGCGGGTCGTAACGCCGGGAAAGGCGTTGGACTCATGAATTAGAACGGGTATGCCCCGCTTCAGCGCCGCGCGGAGCGCCGGGAAAGACGCGTAACCGCCGGTTCCGAGCACGGCGTCGGGCTGAAACCGCCGGAGGATTTTATTGGCGGCGTGTCCGGCGACGCCCGCTTTCAGCACCGCTCCCACATTGCGCAGCACCGCCTTCGGCTTGAGCGAATGCGAGAGCGAACGCACCCTGACAACCTCAATCGCAAACCCTTCGCGCGGCACCAGGTCGCATTCCATCCCTTGCGGCGCTCCGATAAAAAGCACCCCGTGCCCCCTGTCCCGCAGCAGACGCGCCACCGCCAGGCCGGGGTTGATATGCCCGCCCGAACCGCCGCAGGTGATGACGAATTTCATACCGCGCCTCCGTTCTTCCTCTACGCCGGACTGTATGCGGGGATTTGGCGGCTCACCGCCAAGATGATGCCCATTTCCGCCATTTGAATCACCAGCGAAGTGCCTCCGTATGAGAAAAACGGCATCGAGATACCGGTCACCGGGATCAGGTTGGTAACCACGGCGACATTCAGAAACACCTGAATCGCCAGCAGTGTCGTCACGCCCGAAACCAGCAGCGTACCGAAACGGTCACGCGCATGCAGAGCGATCCAGAACCCCCGCACGATCAGCAGCATAAACAGGAAGAGCACCAAAAACGCGCCGAACAACCCCAATTCCTCACAGACGACCGAGAAAATAAAATCGTTGTGCGGCTCCGGCAGGTAAAAAAACTTTTGGCGGCTCTGTCCCAGCCCGTGCCCCAGCCAGCCGCCCGACGCGATGGCGTACAGCGACTGCACCGTCTGCCATCCGTCGCCGCGCAAGTCCGACCACGGGTCTTGCCAGATGGCGATTCGCGCGCTCGCGTATTCGGTAAAGTTGATCAGCACAAACATTCCCGCGGCACCCAAGCCGCCGACGGCTATAATCCACCGGTACGCAAGCCCGCCCATGAAAAGCATCACGCCGCCGACAGCCAAGATCAAAATCATGGCGGAAAAGTGCGGTTCCAGCGCAATCAGCCCCGTGATAACCACCAAGATCCCGAGAAACGGGGCGACCGAGCGCACCGTCGGCAGTAACCTTTTGTTTTCAAACCGGTCGGGGCGCGCGGAAATCATCGTCGCGAACATTACGATTACCGCGATCTTCGCGATTTCGGACGGTTGGACGTTGAACAGCCCAAGGTTAATCCATCGTACGGCGCCTTTTTCGTTTGAACCGACAAACAGCACCAAAATCAGCAAAAGCACCGATATGACAATCCCCGGAACCGAAAAAACGCTGAAATACGCGTAATTAAAACGCGATACAAGCATCATCACGGCAATCCCCAGCAATAAGTAGATCCCCTGCCGCGTCACATAGTAAGCGGGACCTACCTCCTCCCCCAGCGCATAGCTGGCCGAGAACATCATCACCAGCCCGATGCCGTTGAGCAGGATGACCAGCAGCGCAAACGGCAGGTCCATGGGACCTGTCGGCGGTTTGGTCATCTCCCGCTTGACCTGCTCCAGCCGCGCACCCTGTTCAGCCGCCTCCGGCAAATTTTGTTCGTCCATATTCGTTCACGCTCCCGTCTCTGTAGGATTTCCAAACAACGCCGCTGTCACGTATCTCCTCAGGGGCGACCGTCCCCGCTTGCCCGCGGGCAGGACAACAACCCCGCTCCTACGCAAACCATCCGGCAACACAAAGCAAAACGCTGACCAGCGAAAACACGGCGAAAATCTTCTTTTCTTTCCAGCCGTACATCTCAAAATGGTGATGAATCGGCGACATTTTGAAGATGCGTTTGCCGCCGGTCAGTTTGAAATAGGTCACCTGCAGCACCACCGAGAGCAGCTCGACCAGATAGACAAGCCCGATCACCAGCAGTATCAGCGGGTCGTTCAGCGCGAACGCCAGTCCGCACAACGCGCCTCCGATAAACAGCGACCCCGTGTCGCCCATAAACACCTTCGCCGGGTGGAAGTTAAACCACAGGAAACCCAAAAGCCCCCCGGTCATCGCGCCCGCAAACACCGACGCGCCCGCGTTATCCGCCCGAAGCGCCATCAGCCCGAACAGCACGGCAACCGGCAGCGTCACTCCGGACAGCAGCCCGTCCAACCCGTCGGTGAAATTCACCGCGTTGACCATGCCGGTGATGAACAGGATCCCGAGCGTTATGTAGACCGGCCACGGTACGGTAAACGCAATCTCTGTAAAGGGAATCGTCACCGTCTCCGACAGCGCGCCGGTATAGCGCATCAGCGAAAGAAACGCGGCGGCGGCGGAAAGCTGCAGCAGCAGTTTTTGCGGAGCGGTCAGCCCCTGATTGCGTTTCTTGCGTACCTTCGCGAGGTCGTCGATAAAACCGATGACGCCGTATATCCAAGCGAAGCCCAGAATCAGAAGATGGGTGTAGTGTCCGTCCCGCATCTGCGTCCAGCCGATGCCGACCATCGCGGCGGTGATCGCAAGCATGAAGAAAAACCCGCCCATCGTGGGCGTTCCCTCTTTTGATTTATGCCAATTGGGACCGACCTCCAGAATCTTCTGCCCGAGTTTCAAGCGTCGCAGCACCGGCAGCAGCAGCCGCCCGAAAACCAACGCGCCGCAAAACCCGACGACCGCCGCAAGGATCATATTCGTCATAGCATCAGCTCCCGAACTATTTCCCTCTCGTCCATGGGGTGTTTCACCCCGTTGATCTCTTGGTACGTCTCCTGCCCTTTGCCCAGCAGCATCACCGTATCGCCTTCCCCCGCCTCCGCCAGCGCTACGCGGATGGCTTCCCGCCTGTCCGTTATGGCGCGAACGCCCGGCTCCATCCCCGCGAGAATATCGCGGATGATACCGCCGGGGTCTTCCGTACGCGGATTGTCGGACGTGACGATGCACCGGTCGGCGGCTTTTTGCGCAGCCGCGCCCATCAGCGGGCGTTTGGTCTTGTCGCGGTCGCCGCCGCAGCCGAAAACGGCAGTCAGTTTCCCCGCCGTAAAGCCCCGCGCCGCCGTCAGCGCGGATGTAATAGACTCCGGCGTATGCGCATAGTCAATGACAACGGTCACGCCGCGTTTCGCGGGTACGGTTTCCATCCGGCCGATGACCGGCGGCACGTCCGGCAGGACGCGGCACAGTTCGCCGAGGGGATACCCCAGCGCGCGGGCGCAAGCCAGCGCGGTCAGCGCGTTGCGCGCCGAGAACAGCCCCGGCGTGTTCCAAGACGTTTGGAACGCTTCTCCCGAAGACGTTGCCGTGAACGAAACGCCGCCCGGCAGCAATTCTATATCCTGCGCCGTGAAGTCCGCCGCTCCCCCGGCCGAACAAGTCAGCGCGTCCGGCAGAGAGTCCGCGAGACGCTTCCCGTAAGGGTCGTCTATGTTCACGATACACCTGTCGCACTGCGAAAACAAGCGGCTTTTGGCGGCAAAGTAACTCTCCATGCCGTCATGGTAATCCAAGTGGTCATGCTGGAGGTTCAAAAACGCTCCCGCCGCGAACCGCACACCCTCAACCCGGTGCTGGTCCAGCGCGATGCTCGACACCTCCATCACGCAATACGCGCATCCTCTTGCTGCCATCTCTGAAAACAGGCCATGCAGCGTGACGGCATCCGGTGTGGTCGGCGCGGTGCGCGGAAGAAGAAGCTCCTCCGCCCCGGCAAAATTACCGGCCGTGCCGATCAAGCCGGCCTTTTCCCCGCTTACACGTTCAAGCAGTCCTTTGATGATATGCGTAACCGAAGTTTTTCCCTTGGTGCCGGTCACGCCAATAATTTTTAACTTCTTTGCCGGATATCCGGCCATACAGGCAGCGAGCTGCGCCAGCGCGGCGCGGCCGTTCGGCACGACGACATGCGGTACGGAAGGATCCAGCGGACTCTCGGAGACAATCATGGACGCGCCCTTTTGGATAGCGTCTTGGATATAACAGTGCCCGTCGGTATCGTTTCCGGCAATGGCGACAAACAGGTCGCCCGCCTTCATTCGCCGGGTGTCGTTGTGTACGCCGCCCACTTCGCTGTCCAACGACGGCGCGTTGGTTTGCAGTGTATCCAGAGCTTTTAATAAAGTGAATAACGTCATAAGAACACCTGCCCGGTTATCAGTACGCGGGATTGCCCGTTCAGTTTGTCAACTATCCGTCCCGGACGTCTGTTTTACGGAACTCCACCTGTATCACGGTGCCGTACGGCACTTCTTCGCCTTCGTATTCCTGCCACGCGGCGGTAAGAGCCGCCGTACCCGCCGACGCCTGCGCGCCGATCGGACGCATGAATACGCCCGCGTTGGTCAGAATGGCGTTGGCTCTCTCCGGCGTTTGCCCGATGACGCTGGGTACGATCACCGTATCCTCCGGCTTCGCCCCTCCGGTATACAAAATCATCTCGGTATTGGCCGGCACGAGAACACCCGCCGCCGGAAGCTGATCGGTCACCGCCGCGCCCTCGCCGACCACGCGAACCTTCAGCCCCGCCTGTTCGGCGGTTTTCTTCGCATCCCCAACCGGCATATTTCTCACAAACGGCACCGTTACATCCACCGTCATTGCCTCGTCCTCGGTATATTGCGGAGCGACACCCAGATACGGCAGTACGTCGGCGATGATCTTGCCCGCGACCGGAGCCGCCATATAGCCGCCCATCCGCTGCCCGCGTTCCAGCCCCGGCTCGTCGAGCATCACCAGCACGGCGATCTGCGGATTGTCAGCCGGCGCGTATCCGCCGAACGACACGACATACAACCCTTTTTCGTTGGCTCCGGGAATATCGCGCTTTTGCGAAGTCCCCGTCTTCCCGGCCACGCGGTATCCTTTGACATACGCGTTGGAACCGGTGCCTTGAATCACGCATTGCTCCATATACTCGCGCATCGTGGCGCTGGTTTCGGCGGAGATGACCTGCCGCACGACGGTCGGCTCGGTTTTTTCAATGGTACGCCCCTCGCTGTCGGTCACCTCCGCCAGCATATGGGGTTTCATCAGGTAGCCGCCGTTGGCGAGCGACGAGAGCGCCGTGATCATCTGTAAAGGCGTTACCTTGAATGTCTGCCCGAAGGAGTAAACCGCCTGCGCCGACGCCTGTGCCGAATAATCCGAATAGGGCAGCACGATCCCCTTCGCCTCGCCCTGAAGGTCAATGCCGGTAGCGTCCATAAACCCGAACGCCTGCATGTATTTATAAAAGTTCTCCGGACCCACGGCGTTGCCGATTGCGATAAACGCGGGGTTGCAGGAATGCAGCAGCGATTCCAGGAAAGTTTGGCTGCCGTGCCCGCCCGCCTTATGGCAGCCGATACGAAAACCGCCCACGTGCACCGCGCCGTCGCAGACAAAACGTTTGGTATCGGGGTCGAACGAATTCTCCTCCAGCGCCATCGCGGCGGTGAAAACTTTGAACACCGACCCCGGTTCGTAGGTGTCGTTGATTGCCTTGTTGCGCCATTGCGACTGCTGCGCGTCGGACAGCGCCTGCGCGTATTCCTCATCCGGCAGAAGCCCCAGCGCGTTGCGTATCTCCTCGTCCGCGATCACGCGCGGTTCGTTGAGGTCGAAGTCCCCTTTTGTCGCCATCGCCAAAATCGCGCCGGTGTTCGGATTCATCACGATCACGCTGCCGCGGTTCGCGACTTGGTTCTCAATCACCGCCGTTTCCAGGTGCTTCTCGACAAAATGCTGGATTGTTTCGTCAATCGTCAGGTACAGATTCTGCCCTTCCTGCGCGTCGTAATACATCTCATACTGGTCGGGCAGCGGCACGTTCTGCCCTGTCCGCGCCGCGACCGTCTGCCCCGGCGTGCCGCTCAGCCTCTTGTTGTATACCGCCTCCAAGCCCATCAGCCCGGAGCTTTCAGACCCGACGAATCCCAGAATGTTGGAAGCCAGCGAACCGTTCGGGTAATACCGTTTGCTGGCCGGCTCCAAAAACACCATCCCGGACAGCTTGTTTTTGTTGATAAATTCGCGCACCCTGTCGGCTTCTTCTTTTTCCACATTCTCTTTGATCTTCTCGTTCGCGCGGTTTTTCTTCGCCATCTTCTCAACAACGTCTTCTCGCTTCACGCCGAGCAGCGTTACCAAACCGTCCGCGATCAGCGCCTCGTGTTCCGGTTTGATGTTTTCGGGGGCGATGCACACCGTCTCCACGCTGGCCGACATCGCGAGCACCGCGCCGTTGCGGTCATAAATCGTACCGCGCCCCGGCGTGATGGTATACGACCGCGTCAGCTGATCCAGCATCTGCTGTTCCAGATCGGAATGGGAGTCTATGGAGATGCTGTACAGTTTCATCACGAGCGGGGCAAACATGATAAAGCCGAAGATGCCGGTTAGAATCAGCACCCTCGTCAGAATCATCCGGTTATACCGGTATCGGAACGGCACCTTTTTATCCATCTGCCCAAGCCTCCCTCAAAAACAATATATGCCAGTCCACACAGTCCTAATCAAAAAACTCCTTCGTCTTCATCACGGCGGTCGAGAACAGCTGCTTGACACTGCCCCAAAAGCCCTTGACCGGAATTACTTCGGCCTTGTCTTCCCCGGCCATACTGATATACACAATCTGGTCGGCGGAGGGTTTGACCATCCCCAGTTCGCTGAGGGCGTATGCTTCCACGTCGGCAAGACTCACGCCCGCTTCCGCTTGGCGGCTTAACATTTTTTCCTCTTTGATTAACGCTTGTAAAGCCAACGAGTTTACAGAGTGTTCTTTGCTGAGCTGACTGACCTGCATATAGCTATATACAATCACCAACAGAATCGCAATCACCGCGATAAACAGAGAGGCCGTGCGGAAGCTGAGCTTCATGGCGCTCTGTCCCTCCGCGCGGGTTCCCGCCGCGGTACGCTCACGCTCCGCAGAACGGGAACGGGGAAGCGCATGGGAGCGGCGTTTCGCTTGGGGCGGCGCCGCCGGTTTTCGTACCGGACGCGCATACGGGGCGGGTATGGCGTGAGCTTCCATTGGCTAGCCTTCTCTCAAAAATAAGATGTTCGCGGCGCGTCAAGGATACCGCGCCCTGCACAGGACGTTGAAACTTGCGGCGCGCCGGGGTCGTCGCGCCCTACGCGTCCTGATTGTCCATTGTCAACTGTCAATTGTACATTGCCATGAGGATGCCGCGCCCTGCACAGGACGTTGAAACCGGCGGCGCGCCGGGGTCGTCGCGCCCTGCGCGTCCTGATTGTCCATTGTCAACTGTCAATTGTACATCGCCATGAGGATGCCGCGCCCTGCACTGGACGTTGAAACCGGCGGCGCGCCGGGGTCGTCGCGCCCTACGTGTCCTGATTGTCCATTGTCAACTGTCAATTGTACATTGCCATAAGGATGCCGCGCCCTGCACTGGACGTTGAAACCGGCGGCGCGCCGGGGTCGCCGCGCCCTACGCGTCCTGATTGTCCATTGTCAACTGTCAATTGTACATTGCCATAAGGCGCTCGTTCGCCTTTCAGGCGAACACGCAATTTTCAACACTTCGTTATAATTTCTCCGCGA
>JAISVY010000124.1 GCA_031271325.1 Oscillospiraceae bacterium | reverse complement strand
CGCCTCAAGCGAATCGGCGCGGTCGCGCTGGGAGGACAGCTCATTGACGCGGGCGGTAAGCGCGTCCCTCTCGCCCCTCAGCTTGTCGGCTCCGGCGCGGTATGCGTCCACTTCGGTTTGATGCTCCCTTGCCGACGAGGAGATATATTCCAGAACATCCTGGCGGTTAAAGCCGCCGACCATCGCGGTGCGAAAGCTTTTTTCGCTCCTTGCGGGCATCTTGACACACCTCCGTATGCCGCGGCGCGGCTTATTGATGTACCGGCTAAATTGGGCTTGCCGAATGACGTCTCTGTCACGCTTCACAACTCTTTTCGACCGGCAATTTCATAATTTTTCGCCGCGTTTCCCCTGTGGGGCGGCTCCAAAATTCTGAATTTGACAACTCGCGCCTGCGGCGCTTCTGGTCGAAAAGGAGTTGTTCAGCAGCTCCTATATACCAGTATGAACCATTTTCCCCGCGCATATACCTTGTCTATAGGGGACAAGGGGGGGAAGCGGTATGTGGGCGGTTCTGATGGGCGCGGGGCTTTGGTTTACGCTGGGCAGCGGGTGCTGGCAAATCTTCCATATCGGGGATATTTTCCGCGAAACGCTGGGCACTCTGTTCCAAAAAGAACAAAAGAAAAGCCCAAAGACCGTCACGCCCTTTCAGGCGATGTCCACCGCGCTGGCCTCCACCGTCGGCACCGGCAACATCGCGGGTGTCGCGACGGCGATTGTGGCGGGCGGTCCGGGCGCGGTGTTCTGGATGTGGGTCTCCGCCCTGCTCGGGATGGGTACGAAGTACGCCGAGGTGTTTCTGGCGGTGAAGCACCGCCAAAAAGCGCCCGGCGGGGGTTGGATGGGCGGTCCGATGATGGTCATGGAGGCGATCGGGTGGCGCGTACCCGCCGTGGTATTTGCCGCGCTCTGCATGACCGCCGCGCTGGGCGTCGGCAACCTCACGCAGGTCAATACGCTGGCCGACGCCGTGTATACCGTCTTTCGCGCGCCCCGCTTTATTACGGGCGCGGTGACGGCGGTTTTGGCCGCGCTGGTGGTGCTGGGCGGCATTCGGTCAATCGCGGCGGCGGCGGAAAAGCTGGTCCCGCTGATGTCGGTGCTATATATATTGCTGTCGGCCGCCGTGCTGTGGGTGTGCCGTGACGGAATCCTGCCCGCCCTGCAATCAATTGTGACGGGCGCGTTCAATCCCCGGGCGGCGCTGGGCGGCGCGGCGGGGTACACGGTTTGGCGGGCGCTGCGGTTCGGTGTGTCGCGGGGCGTTTTCAGCAACGAGGCGGGGCTTGGCAGCGCGCCGATCGCCCACGCGGCGGCCGATACCGACAGCGCCGCGCGGCAGGGGATGTGGGGAGCGCTGGAGGTGTTCATCGACACGATTGTGCTGTGTACCCTGACCGCGCTGGTGATACTGTCCGCCGGGGTTTTTTCGCCGGGCGGCGCGGCGGACGGCGCGGCGCTGACCGTCGCCGCGTTTGAACACGCTCTCGGTCCGTTCGGCGCGGGCGCGGTCGCCGTATGTACGGCGCTGTTCGCGTTTGCGACAATCCCGGGCTGGTGCTTTTACGGGGAGCAGTGCTGCCGCTACCTGTTCTGCCGCGAAACGGCGGGGCGCTTGACACAGAAGATCGCCCCGGCGCTGTACCGGGCGGCGTTTATCCTGATGCTGCTGCCGGGCGCGGTACTGCGTCTGGACGTGGTGTGGCGGTTCGCCGATGTCATGAACGCCGCGATGGCCATCCCGAACCTCGCCGCCATCCTCTGGATGAGCCCGCAGGTCTTTGCCGGGCTTCGGGAATTTTCTTTGGCGAAGAGAGCGTGTTAAGGTATAATAGATAGGTAACAGAAGCAGAAGAAGGTGAAGAAAAAGCCGAAACCGTATCAACGGGCGGAATATACGGGTCAAAAGGTTCAAATCGACGTAAAATATGTTCCCGGACAGTGTGCGGCGAACGGCGGGAAATATTATCAGTTCACGGCTAAGGATGAGTGTACGCGTTGGACATTCCGTGAGATGTATGATGAACACAGCACCTACAGCGCAAAAGACTTTCTCATGAAGCTGGTCAGGAATCCCCAATTTCCGATACGGGAGGTTCAGTCCGATAGGTGAATGGGGCATTGCGGGGCAATGTCGCTCTCCATTATACTTTTGGGTGCTTTGTCAAGGTCGGGTTGTATTTGCTCACGGGGGATCGCAAATCTCCACCCTTCCCTTGACAAGATTCGCTCTCTGGTGTTTTCTGGATTTCTGTTACCCATCATTGACGCTTGTACACGTTTGCCGCGGAAAATTACCCGCTCCGGCTTGCGGCGCGGCGCGATGTATGATAAAATACCGTCAATGTGAACGCGGGAGGAAGCGCCGTATGCTGGAACTATATGCCCGGTTGAGACCGAATTTTTCCAATTCAGACAGGGAAGCGTGCAAGCCGCTGGTATACCGCTTTGTGGATTTATGCAAAACGGCGCGTTTGAAGGGGCTTTTGGCGCTGGACTTGGAGATGGAGCTGGAGGAAGACTTCTTCTTCTATACCGCCGTCGGGATGGTGATCGACGACGTGGAGCCGCAGACCATCCGAAGCGTTTTGGAGGGGTTGATTCTGGCCGGCAAATACAGCGGCGCGGCACTGCTGAGCCGGCTGATGATTTCGGAGGGCGCGCTGTCGCTGCAGCAGCGAGACATGCCCCGCACGACGGTTTTGCGGATGGGCGCCATGCTCGGCGAAGACCATTCCGACCGCCTCATCGAAGAGCTGTTTTCCGGGAAAACCGCAAAAGCGGCGTTTACCCAATTCTTAGAAAGCATTCAAGAGCAGCGCGTGTTGCCGGAATGTGTCCGGTTTGAAACGGTGCTGTTTAACCTGAACAGCCGCGCTCTTCAAGCCGTGCTGCGCGGCATTCCAGACGCCGTACTGCTTGAGGCGCTGCGCGGTTGCAGCTATGAGCTGATCCGAAAGGTTTTGGAGAACATATCGCTGAACACCGGCTACTGGATCGCCGAAAACTGGGAGGCGTACCTCGGCAC
>JAISVY010000076.1 GCA_031271325.1 Oscillospiraceae bacterium | reverse complement strand
CAGGCG
Organism: Oscillospiraceae bacterium; assembly: GCA_031271325.1. Taxonomy (GTDB): domain Bacteria; phylum Bacillota; class Clostridia; order Oscillospirales; family UBA929; genus UBA929. The sequence goes on along the minus strand of JAISVY010000076.1, from coordinate 3,721 downwards.
GCGTACGGCGAGGTCGGCGAAAAGCGCAGTCATCCGTACAAAGAAAAGGGTAATAAATATACCCACGGGGAGCGGGTCGCGGCGCTGGCCGTGCGCTTGCGGCAGCTCCTGTTCCCGGACGACACAGGGTTTGACGGCATTCTCACCGCCGCCGCGTGGCTCCACGACATCCGCAACGGCGCGGAAGACCACGCCGCCCTCGGCGCGGCGCGGGCGCGGGAACTGCTTGCGCCGTATTGCTCCGGCGAAGAAACCGAGCAAATATGCGGCATCATCGCCGTTCATGACGCCCGTAAGCCGGGGGACGCGTCCGTGCCGGATATTGTCAAGCTGCACCAAGACGCCGACCATCTCGACCATTTCGGTACGTTCGACATATGGGCACTCGCGATGTACACTATAGGAAACAACCAGACCATCAACGACGCGCTGGAGTATTTACAAGGCGGCTGGCACAAAGACAACGCTCACTGGCGCACCGTGCTGCACTTCGGTCTGAGCAGAAGGATTTTCGACGATAAAACGGCATTCGTAAAGCAGTTTACCGAACGCTTTGCCGCCGAATGCGCCGGCGGGATATGGCATGAGGCGGCGCTCCTCCAAGCGGCCCCGCAGGGGTGACCGCCCGCCGTTATATTCGCGGGCGATTGCAACTCGCCTTACGTGTCCCTGTCCTAATTGTCCATCGTCAATTGTCCATTGTCCATTGCCAGCAGTTCCTCCGCCAGATACGGACCCGCGACGTCGCAGAAGAGGTTGGCGGCGCGGAGCGCCTCGGTCAGCGAGTTTCCGGCGGTTCCGATCTCCAATATCAGCGAACCGGGGGTCGCGTGCTGGTTGAAGCGTTCCTCCCGCAGATGGATGGGGCGCATCAGCGTGGGACAGACTTCGAGCAGGCGGCTTTGCAGCTTGGCGGCGAAGGCGAGGTTGTCGCGCCAGTTGTCGTGCGGCAGCCCCAAGTCGTTGCTGCCCGCGACGAACATCATCTGCGCCGTTTTGCCGTATTCGCTTTCGCAGACCGGCTTGAACATCGTGCCGTCGGCCTGCGTGACCGAATCGCGGTGAATATCCAGCACCACCTGAATGGTCGGGTACTGCTCCACATAGCTTTGGATGCTCTCAAGCGAGCGTTCGTAAGAGTTGCTGAACGTCGGGAAGTCGTGGATCGAACGGTCATGGGCGACGGTCAAACCCGCCGCCTCCAAGCGCTCCGTGATCTCGTCGCCCAGACGCACGACATTGTAACGCGTATCTTCGGTGCGTTCGATGTCGGTCGGTATGTAAAAGTCCCGTTCGTCGGGTAAGAAGCTCTCGCTGCCGTGGGTGTGGATGATCAAAACCTGCGGTCCGTCCGCCGCCGCCGGTATCAGTTTGGACGGCGCCGCGAGAAGCGAGGGAACGTCGATCTCGCAGCGCGTATCGTTGTTGACCGCCACCGTGCCGTCGGTCAGGTATTCCTCGCCCGACATCGGCAGCAGGGTGACCTCGCGCAACGGGTGCGCGCCCGGGTCTGTTTCGCCGGGTACAGACCATACGCGGTCGTCCCAACCTTCGTTCACGACCGGGGGATCCGTCTCTTCGCCGTACGGCAGCAGCGGCGTCATATACGGCGCGAGGGTGGGAACCATTTCCGGCGGCGCTTCGGCGGGCGCGTCCTGCGCGGACGGCGCTTCGTCCTGTGCCTGCGCCGCTTCGCCGCCGCCGCTTCTTACGAGCAGCGGGGAACCAAGTGCCAGAAGGCTTTCGGCGCTGAGTCCGAAGGCGTTTTGCCGCCCCGTTTCGGCGCGGAGCAGCGCAACCGCCGCGCCGCGGCCGAGCTGTATGGGAAACCCTCCCCGCGCCGCCAGAACCGCCCATACAACGGCTATGGCGAGCAGGGACAGGATCACGGGCTTGAGCAAAACGGGGAATACGCGTCTCCTGACCGGTACGGCGCTTCGCATATGGCTGCCTCCTTATGTGGACAATGTCTGTAATATGAGTATCAAGGCAAAGCCGCAAACGCCCAGCACACCGACCACACAGGCGTTAACGGCGTTCAAGCCGATGCCCAGCCCCCAGTTCCCGCCGACGGCGTTGAACGCAAACAGGGCGGCGAACCCCAGCACAATGTTCAGCACGATACGCAGAACCTTTTTTTTCACCACTCGTCACCAACTTCGCGCAGCACACGCATATAATAGGCGTGACGCGCTTTCAGAGCGTTAATCTCATATACGCACTGCTCGATCAGTTCCGGCTGCGACACCTCGTTGAAACGCGCGTTGGCGTTTCTGAGCAGACGCTGCGTCTCATACAGCTCCCCCAGCAATTCCTCTCTCTCCGACACGGCTTTCCTCGATACGCCAAGCGGCATAGCGCGCCCCTCCCTTTCATTCGTTTGGTAAATATACCCTATTCTGATTGTGGACAGATTATGCGGGATTAAACGCGGGCACGCAAAAAAACCGCCCTTGCGGCGGCGTTGATTTGAATCGGGAAGCCGCTAAAACCTCATGTTCGCCTAGCGGCGAGCGTGAGGCTTTTCATGTTGCGCAATTCGGTATAGAGTTCCTCCTACAGCGCCCGCAGCGATACCTCACCCCCGGACAGTACGCGGCGCGTGCCGTCCGGCAGACGCACGATCAGGCGGCATTGCTCGTCCAAATCCTCCGCCAGCGCCGGGTAAACGCCGTCCGGCGCGTGTACCGTCACGTTCTGCCGCAGCATAGACAGACGCCGCCTGTATTCCAACAGCATCTCCCCGCCCGTCATCGGGTGCGGGAGTATGTTTTTGAGAAGTTCCGCCGCCAGACGGATGCGCGTCATACCGTCCGCCTCCCGCTCATACAGCGCGGCGGTGACCGGCCGCAGTTCCTCCGGAAGCTGTTCGGACGAGACGTTGATCCCGATCCCCACGACGACCCACTCGATGCCGCCGCTCTCCAAATCGGTGACGGCTTCGCTCAGGATACCGCACAATTTTTTCCCGTCCAGCAGTATGTCGTTGACCCATTTGATACGCGGCTCAAACCCCGTCACCGTTTCCACGGCGCGGCAGACGGCGACGGCGGCGCTCGCCGTGAGCATCGTCGTGTCCGGCAGTTCCCTCGTCCGCAGCACAACAGACAGATACAACCCTCCGGCGGGGGAGGCGAACGACCTGCCGTACCGCCCGCGCCCGCCGGTCTGCGTCAGCGCGACGACGACGGTGCCGTGGGGGCAGCCGCCCGCCGCCAGCTCCTTTGCCTTGTTGTTGCTGGAATCCAGAGACGGGTATACACGCACGTGCGCCAGTCCTTCGGGCAGCAGCGCCTCCACCGCCTGCGCGGAAAAAACGGCGCTGCCCCGGGACAAGCAATACCCGCGGTTGGGTACCGCTTCGATGGCATACCCCTCCCGCTCAAGGGTGCGCACCGATTTCCACACGGCGGCGCGGGTTACGCCGAGAGACGCCGCGATGTCCTGCCCGGACAGGAAAACGCCCCGGTTTTGCTCCAAAAGAACGATCAGCCGGTCTTTGACAGACATATGGGAACCTCCGCGAGTTATTGCCGCGATTCAGGCGAACACGCCATCTTCAACACTTCGATTCATTATACCATCCCTCGCGCCGCCGTTCAAGTGCAGCCCTCTAAAATCCGCCCTTGCCAAAGAGCGGATTATTTGATAAAATCAATGCGTTCCCATTTCACGGCGCTTACGCCGCTAAAACCGTATGAGGTGTTCACAATCATGTTTT